>NZ_JAMLIX010000001.1:2820562-3138625 GCF_023953965.1 Bosea sp. (in: a-proteobacteria) | reverse complement strand
CCCCGCAACGCCCCCTCTATGCCGTCTTGCGCGGCGAGAAGACTTCCCGCGACGTGCGGGCCTGAGAGCCAGGGCGAAGAAGCTGTTCTGGTTCAGCGCGCGCGCCGGTAATGCATGGCGACAGCGCCGTTGCCGAGCGGCGCGGCCGAGATCAGTTCGAGCCGTCGCGTACCGGGTAATCCGCTCCGGTAGAGGGTCGGGCCATGGCCGGCGATCCTTGGGTGGACGAGGAACTGGTATTCGTCGATCAGATCCAGCCGGTCCAGTTCCGCCGCGAGCTTGCCGCTACCGAGGAGCACGCCGGCCGGGGTTGCGTCCTTGAGCCTTTGCACGCCCGTTCGCAGGTCGCCGGCAATGTGGTGGCTGTTGTTCCACGGGAAGACACTTCGCGTCGACGACGCCACGTACTTCGGCTTGGCATCCAGCTTCACCGCCCACTCACGTATCGCCGGCGGCGCCTCCTCGTCTCCGCGGGCGACTGCCGGCCAGTAGCCCTCCGTCATCTCGTAGGTGACGCGCCCCCACAGCATCGCCCCGCTCTCGTCCATAAGGCGGGTGAAGAAGGCGTGCGTCTCGTCGTCGGCAATTCCCTCCTGATGGTCGACACAGCCATCGAGGGTGACGTTGATGCTGAAGGTCAATAGTCCCATGCGGTCAGTCTAAGCCACACAAGGGACAACACCTAGAGTGAGAGTGCGGGCCGGTTTTGCCGTGACGGGTAGAGAGCTGGAGGAGAGTCTTCCGGCGCCCGTCGCGGAGAACCGCGATGTCCAGATATGATCGCCGCGCGCGCACCGGCGCCGACCGGGCGAACCTCTACGACGAAATCACCGACAAGATCATCGCAGAGCTGGAAGCCGGCCGCGTGCCGTGGGTCCAACCCTGGGGCACCTCAGTAGCCAAAGCCCCGCTCGGCCTGCCGCGCAACGCCGCGACCTCGCGCAGCTACAGCGGCATCAATGTCCTGATCCTCTGGGGCGCCGTCATCGAACACGGCTTCCCCGGCCAGGGTTGGCTCACCTTCCGCCAGGCTCTGTCGCTCGGCGGCCATGTCCGCAAAGGCGAGCGCGGCACCACCGTCGTCTATGCCGACCGCTTCACGCCGGAGGACGAGAAGCGCCGCGCCTTCGAGGCCGGCGAGGAAGCGCAGGCGATCCCGTTCCTCAAGCGCTTTACGGTGTTCAACACGGCGCAATGTGACGGCCTGCCCGACGACATCGAGGCGACCGTGCCTCCGCCGCCGCCCGGCATGATCGAGCCCCAGGTCGAGGCGCTCATCAAGGCGACCGGCATCGACTTCCGCATCGGCGGCAACAGGGCGTTCTACGTGCCGTCTCTCGACTATGTGCAGGTTCCGCCGCCGGTCGCCTATTTCGAGCCGATCAACTGGCACCGGACGGCGCTGCACGAACTCGGTCACGCCAGCGGCGCAGCACATCGGCTGAACCGGAATCTCTCCGGCTCCTTCGGCTCGAAGCTCTATTCGGTCGAGGAAATCACGGCCGAGCTGATCTCGGCCTTCTGCTGCGCTTCGCTCGGCATCGTCCCGACCGTGCGCCATGCCGACTATATCGGATCGTGGCTGGAGGTGCTGCGCGAGGACAATCGCGCCATCGTCCGCGCCGCCTCGCAGGCGAGCAAGGCGGCGGACTGGCTCCTGTCCTTCCTGTCGGATGCCGAGCGTCTTCCCGACACGGACGACATGCGGAGTGCCGCGTGATGAACGCGCTCGCCTTCCCCGGCTTCGTGCCCGATCCCAGCCTCGCAGCCGATATACAGTTGCGCGTGCTCAGTCTCGGTGCGGGCGTCCAGTCCACCACGCTCGCCCTGATGGCCGCTCATGGTGAAATCGGCCCCATGCCGGATTGCGCGATTTTCGCCGACACCGGCTGGGAGCCCAAGGCGGTCTATGAACATCTCGCCTGGCTCAGAACACCCAACGTCCTGCCGTTCCCCGTCCATATCGTGTCAGCCGGGAATTTGCGTGCAGACCTCATTGCCGCCTCGCGCGGTGAACGATGGGCTTCGATCCCGGCTTTCACCCGCACGGTCACGCCGGCCGGCTCCGAACTGCCCGTCTATGATGAGGACGAGAACGGCGACCTCGTTCCCGTCGGCTCCCGCATTCTCAGAACCGAGCGCATCGGCGTCGGCATGATCCGCCGGCAATGCACCTCTTCCTACAAGATCGTGCCGATCCGCCGGAAGGTGCGCGATCTGCTCGGCATAGCCGGACGGCGCTCGCCCGGATCGCCGGTCGCCGAGCAATGGATCGGAATTTCACTCGACGAGGCGCTTCGCATGAAGCCGTCGTTCGAGGACTGGCAGGTCAACCGCTGGCCGCTGATCGAACGGGGCATGACCCGGCACGACTGCCTGCGCTGGCTGGAGCTTCATGACTATCCCCTACCGCCCAAGAGCGCCTGCATCGGCTGTCCCTTTCATTCCGACGCGGCATGGCGGCGCCTGCGCGACGAAGATCCCGAGGCGTGGGACGACGCCGTGTCTCTCGACGCCACGATCCGCACTGGCCTGCGCGGCATTCGTGGCGAAGTCTATCTTCACCGCTCCGCCGTGCCGCTGGAGGAAGCAGACTTGACGACGGCGGCCGACCACGGCCAGCTCGATCTCTGGCAGAACGAATGTGAGGGGATGTGCGGAATCTGATCGGCTGAAAGCCGGAAATACGGAAAGCCGGATGCGTGCGTCTGCGACAATCCCGCGAGCATGGTGCGTGGCGCTGCCCTCCTAGAGTGAGAGGGCGGCGCTTCGCTTCGTGACGGATTGAGATCCGAGAGAGAGCCTCACGGAGTCCGTCATGGAGTGAAGACCATGGCCAAGGCCGCACGCAAGAAGACCCCCGCCGTCGCCCCGATGATCGAATTTTCGCGCACGCGCGACATTCCGTTCAACCGTATCAGGCTTTCGGACAGCAACGTCCGCGAGATCGACGTCGAACAGGGCCTCGATGAGCTGACCCAGGACATCGACCGCCGCGAAGACCTCGTGATGGGCCTCAATGTCCGTGCCGTCCTTGACGATGCCGGCGCCGAGACCGGCGATTTCGAGACCCCGGCCGGCGGCAGGCGCTACCGCGCGATCGCCCGCCTGGTCGCGGCGGGCCGCTTCCCTGCCGACGGCTTGGTGCCCTGCCTGGTCAAGAAGGTCAATGCCAAGACCTCGGCCGTCGACGATTCCTACGCCGAGAACGTCATCCGGCTGGCGCTGCATCCGCTCGACCAGTTCAAGGCGTTCAAGCGCATGGTCGATGGCGGCATGTCCAAGGAGGAAGTCGCAGACGCCTATCGCACCACGCCGCGCTACATCGCCCAGCGGCTCCGGCTCGCCCGCGTCGCGCAGTCCCTGCTGGACGCCTATGCGCGCAGCGAGATGACGCTGGCGATGCTGGAGGCGTTCACCGTCAACCCGGATCATGCCCGACAGGAACAGGTCTGGGAGGCGATCCAGCGTTCTCACAACCGCCAGCCCTGGTATGCTCGCGATCTGCTGACCGAGACGACGGTGCCGACCGATGACAAGCGCGCGCAGTTCATCGGCATCGAAGCCTATGAACAGGCCGGCGGCGTGATGCTGCGCGATCTCTTCTCCGACGAGGACGAAGGCTGGCTGGAAAATCCCGAGCTGCTCGACCGGCTGGTCTCCGACAAGCTGAAGGGTATCGCCGATGAAGTCGCGGCCGAAGGCTGGAAGTGGATCGAGGTCGATACCGATCTGCCCTACGGCCATGATCGCGGCCTTCGCGTCCTGACCGGCACGTTCCCCGATCTGAGCGACGAGGAGCGCGCCACCCGCGAGGCGCTGCGCGAGGAATATGAGCGGCTCGAGGCGGAACATGCCGATTACGACGAGTTGCCCGATGAGATCGACGCACGCCTCGGCGAGATCGAGGCCGCGCTGAGCGCCTTCGAGAAACGTCCGGCGATCTATGACGCTGCCGAGATCGCCCGCGCGGGCGTCTTCATCAGCATCGACCGTGCCGGCGAGCTTGTCGTTGCCCGCGGCTATGTCCGTCCCGAGGATGAAGCGCCCGTCGCCGTCGACGGCGAGGAGGATGCCGGCGATGGCGAGTCCGAAGGCAGCGTGGTCGCGGCCCAGCCCGGCGTCCAGCGGGCCGTCATCACCATCGGCGGCGAGCCGGTCGATGCGGAGGACGACGAGGATGACGGCATCAAGCCGCTTCCCGAACGGCTGGTGATCGAACTCACCGCGCATCGCACGCTCGCGCTCCACGATGCGCTCGCCAACAACCCGCATGTCGCGATGACGGCGCTCCTGCACCGCCTTGTCATGCAGCGTTATCACTATTCGGCGCCGACCGGCTGCCTGGAAATCTTCGTGCGTCAGCACCGTTTCGGTGTGCAGGGCAGCGATCTCAGCGACACGCCCTCGGCCAAGGCCATCGACGACCGCTTCGCCGCCTGGAAGGCCGACGTTCCTTCCGACGAAGGTGCGCTCTGGGACTGGATCGCCGCGCTCGACGAGGCGAGCCGGATGGCGCTCTTGGCCCATTGCGTCAGCTATGGCGTCAACGCGCTCTACGAGCGGCCGAACCCCCACAGCGGTTCCGGCGTCTCGCAGTTCGGCCTTGATCGCCGCCTCTCCGGCGCCGATCGCATCGCCCGCGCCACCGGCTTCGACATGGTGGCCGACGCCGGCTGGAGGCCCACGGTCGACAACTATCTCGGCCGCGTGACCAAGCCCCGCATCCTCGAAGCCGTCCGCGAAGGTGCGGGCGAGCGCGCCGCCCAGCTCATCAGCCATCTGAAGAAGGGCGACATGGCGAAGGAAGCCGAGCGCCTGCTGGCCGAAACCGGCTGGCTGCCCGAACCGCTGCGCCTGGCGGACCTCGACGGTGACGCCGCGGATGCTGGCGATGCCGGTGACGGCGAGGCCCTGCCGGACTTCCTGGCAGGCGATGGCGACGAGGACGAAGCCGCTGAGGCTGAAGACGAGCACGTCGCGCTCGTCGCGGCCGAATGATCGAAACATGCGCCCCATCATCCGGTGGGGCGCATTTTTCATGCTGGCCACGGCCACCTTCCGAGAGTGGAGAGAGGCAGAGGCCGGACGGCCTGGCCGTGACGGGTTACGAGGTGGAGGAGAGTCTTCCGCCCCCCGTCGCGGAGTAGATCCCATGACCCTTTCCCGGCAATCCTGCATCGCCCCGATCGGCGCCATTCTCGCCCGGCACATCCTGCCGACCCTGCAGCGGGCACAGAAAATGCCGTTGCGGATCTCCTGCATCGGCACCGCCAGCTATGAAGGCGTCAACGAAGCCGATGATTTCGACCGTATCGTCGTCCTCGGCGAATGCCCGTCGCCCGAAGAGGCCATGTCCGTCGCCAGCCGCCGTGTCGCGGCCGGCGACATCCGTGTCGGGACCGACGACACGCTGCGTTTCCGCCCGCGCATCGTGATCATTCAGGACTGCGATCAGGGACTGGTTCTCGCCGGAACGATCCGGGCCGGGATCATCCTCTGGCAGCAGCCGGTCGCATCCGACGCCGAGGCCCGCCAGATCGTGACCGAGGCCAGCAAGCTGCGCGGCGCGGCCTTCGCCGCGGCCGGTCGCGGCGAGCACGGCCCGGCTCGCGAATATCGCTACCGTGCCAGCCAGCTCGAAGCGCGGCTGGTCCATGCGCTGTGGCGCGAGACGGCCGCCGAGCTTCTGCGATTGCCGCTCGCCGCCTGACTTTTCGCCACGCTCTTTCATCCATTCGACCCGGCCACGCGCCGGGTTTCGTCGTTTCAGGAGCCAGTCATGGCCGAATATTTCACCCACTTCTCCTGCCTGCTCGACGTGGGCACGCCCGACAATGCCGCTCGCGCGCTCGATCTTTACAACTTGCTCGCCGCCGAGAACGCCGCCGAAGACCCGCCATCGGAAGGCTTCCTCCTGTCGATCGTACCCGAGCATGGCGGCACGCAACTCTGGATGCGCGATGACACCACCGGCGATCCCGCGCATGTCATCCGGTTCGTCCAGCGGTGCGCGGCGGCGTTCGGTCTCTCCGGCCGCTGGGGCTTCCAATATGCCAACACCTGCTCGAAGCCGCGCCTCGACGGCTTCGGCGGCGGCGCGCATGTCCTCGATCTCGCCACCGGCGAGACCATCGCCTGGACCTATACCGACGGCTGGCTCGCCCGAGTTCTCGACGGAGGAGAGCCCGATGTCTGAGATCATCGAAACGACCGTTTATCGGCTCGACGAGCTTTCCAACGCCGCCAAGGACAACGCCCGCGCCTGGTATCGCGAAGGCGGATTCGACTACGACTGGTATGATTCCGTCTTCGCGGATTTCCAGCGCATCGCGGAAATCCTCGGCATCTGCCTCAAAACCCGGCCCGTTCGCCTCATGGGAGGCGGCACCCGGCAGGAGCCGCAGATTTCGTTTACCGGCTTCTGGTCGCAGGGCGATGGCGCCGGCTATCAGGCGTTTTACGCCTTTCGCAAGAACGCCACCCGCGAAATTCGCGAGCACGCACCGCAGGACACGCGCCTGCACGCGATCGCCGATGACCTGCTCGCGATCCAGCGCCGCAACTTCTATCAGCTCCGCGCCGATGTCAGCCATCGCGGCCGCTATTCTCACGAGTATTGCATGGCGATCTCGGTGGAACGCGACAGCCCGACGTATCAGGACATGACCGCCGATGCGGAGGACGCCGTGATCGAGGCGCTGCGCGATCTCGCCCGCTGGCTCTACCGCCAGCTCGAACGCGAATATGAATACCTCAGTTCGGACGAGGCCGTAGACGAGACGATCACCGCCAACCAATACACATTCACCGAAACCGGACGCCGTTTCGGCTGACCTTCACAAGCGCCCCGCCTCACGGCCGGGCGCTTGTTTCATGTCGGCTATCGCTACGGCGTCGGAGGGAGAGAGTGGCCGGGACGGTTTCGAGCCCGTCCGGTCCGAGAGAGAGCGCCGGCAGGCTTGCCCGTTTCCGCTCTCCCGAGGACTTCCACGATGAACGCTCTGCTTTCCCTTGCCGATACGCTGCCGGCGACGCCGCTCGCCGCATCCGGCGATTCCGCTGCCGTCCACGCTGCCGCCCTCCTGATCCTGCCGCATCTCGAACGCGGCGCGCGTGTCGATGCCGTCGCCCTGCGCGGCGCCATGGAGGCGGCCTTCGGCGGCTCCGACGCGACCGGCCTCTGGGACTGGAAAACCGCCTATGAGGCGTGCGAGGTCGCAACCGTTCTCTTCCTGCGTAAATACGGAAAGGCGCTTTTCCGCAAAGCCGGTTCTCCGGTCGCAGCACTCCCGCTGCTCGGCAAGATCGCCGGTCTTCTGCCGACCCATACCCGCCGCTCGCAGGAGAGCCAGGCGCTCCAGCAATTCTCGACCCCGATCCCGCTTGGCCTGGTCGCCGCGACCGCGGCCGCGATCACGCCCGCCGACCGCGTGCTGGAGCCCTCGGCCGGGACCGGGCTGCTGGCGATCCTCGCCGAGATCGCCGGCGGCTCGCTGGTGCTGAACGAGCTGGCCGATACGCGCGCCGCGCTGCTTTCCTTCCTCTTTCCGGCCATCCCCGTCACCCGCTTCGACGCGGCCCAGATCGACGACCATCTCGATGCCGCCATTATCCCGTCCGTCGCGCTGATGAACCCGCCATTCTCGGCGATGGTCCATGTCGAGGGCCGCGTGGCTAACGCCGCGTTCCGCCATGTCGCCTCGGCGCTCGCGCGGCTGGCGCCCGGCGGCCGTCTCGTGACGATCACCGGCGCGAACTTCGGCCCGGAAGCGCCGGCCTGGACCGCCGCCTTCACCCGCTTGCAGGAACGCGGCCGGGTCGTATTCTCCGCCGGGATAGACGGTGCGGTCTATGCCAAGCATGGCACGACCTTCGCAACGCGGCTCACCGTCATCGACAAGTTGCCCGCCGACGATCCCACGGTTTTCCCTGCCTCGCCGGGCGCCGCGCCGGACGCCGCGACCCTCATGGACTGGATCGGCGCGCATCTTCCGCCGCGCCTGCCGCTCGATCCGTCCGTCATCGTTCCGGCGGCTGCGCCCGCCGCCGCGCGCAGCGTGCGCGGCTATCTCAACCGCGCCGCTAGGACCGCGCCCGCCGCGCCGATGGTCGAGCCGGAAGGCGTCGCGCTCGACTATGAGATCATCGACGCACAGGCAGAGGTCGACGACGGTGGCCGCATCTCCGACGCCATCTACGAAGAATACGGATTGCAGGCGATCCGTATTTCCGGGTCTCAGGCTCACCCGACCAAGCTTGTGCAGTCGGCGGCGATGGCGAGCGTCGCGCCGCCGAAGCCCAGCTATCGCCCGCAACTCCCCGCCAACATCCGCGAGCTTCTGTCCGACGCCCAGATCGAAACGCTGGTCTATGCCGGCGAAGCTCATTCGGACTATCTTGCCGGCTCATGGACCGTGGACGAGACGTTCGATCTTGTTTCCGCCGCGCGTGACGATGCCGAGAAGGCCGTGCGCTTCCGGCGCGGCTTCTTCATCGGCGACGGCACCGGCGTCGGCAAGGGCCGCCAGTCTGCCGCGATCATCCTCGACAACTGGCTTCAAGGTCGGCGCAAGGCGGTCTGGATCTCCAAATCCGACAAGCTCTTGGAGGACGCGCAACGCGACTGGAGCGCGCTCGGCATGGAGCGCCTGCTGGTCACGCCGCTGTCACGCTTCCCGCAAGGACGGCCGATCACGCTGCCCGAAGGCGTCCTATTTACAACCTACGCCACGCTGCGCTCCGACGACCGCGGCGAAAAGCTATCGCGCGTCAAGCAGATCGTTGAATGGTTGGGTTCCGATTTCGATGGAGCAATCATTTTCGACGAGGCGCACGCGATGCAGAATGCTGCCGGTGGCAAGGGTGAACGCGGCGATGTCGCCGCCTCGCAACAGGGACGCGCCGGGCTTCGCCTCCAGCACGCACTCACGAACGCCCGCATCACCTATGTCTCGGCGACCGGCGCCACCTCCGTCCACAATCTCGCCTATGCCCAGCGGCTCGGCCTCTGGGGCGGCGAGGATTTCCCGTTCGGAACCCGCGCCGAGTTCGTCGAGGCGATCGAAGCCGGCGGCGTCGCGGCGATGGAAGTGCTCGCCCGCGACCTGCGGGCGCTCGGCCTCTACACCGCCCGTTCGCTCTCCTTCGACGGCGTGGAATACGAGCTGGTCGAGCACGCGCTGACGCCGGAGCAGACCCGCATCTACGACGCCTATGCCGGGGCCTTCGCCATCATTCACAATAATCTCGACGCGGCGATGGAGGCCGCCAACATCACCGGATCGTCCGGCACGCTGAACAAGCAGGCGAAGTCCGCCGCCCGCTCGGCGTTCGAGTCCGCCAAGCAGCGGTTCTTCGGCCATCTGCTCACCAGCATGAAAACCCCGACCCTGATCCGGTCGATCACTGCCGATCTGGAAGCCGGCCATTCGGCCGTGATCCAGATCGTCTCGACCGGCGAGGCGCTGACGGAACGGCGGCTGGCCGAAATCCCAACCGAGGAATGGAACGATATTCGGGCGGACATCACGCCGCGCGAATATGTCCTGTCCTACCTCGAAACCAGCTTCCCGGTGCAGCTCTATGAGCCGTTCACCGACAGCGATGGCAAGGTCTCGTCCCGTCCGGTCATGCGTGACGGCCAGCCCGTCGAAAGCCGCGAGGCCGTGGCCCGCCGCACCGCGCTGATCGAGATGCTCGCGAGCCTGCCGGCCGTCCCCGGCGCGCTCGACCAGATCGTCCAGCACTTCGGCACCGACACGGTGGCCGAGGTGACAGGCCGCTCGCGCCGGATCGTTCGCAAGGGCCAGCGTCTGGTGGTCGAGAACCGCGCCGCGTCCGCCAATCTTGCGGAAACGCAGGCGTTCATGGACGATGCCAAGCGCGTGCTGATCTTCTCCGACGCCGGCGGCACCGGGCGCAGCTACCACGCCGAACTGTCGGCGCGGAACACGCGCCTGCGTGTCCACTACCTCCTCGAACCCGGCTGGAAGGCCGACGCCGCCATCCAGGGCCTCGGCCGCACGCATAGGACCAACCAGGCGCAGCCGCCGCTGTTTCGTCCGATCGCAACCGACGTGAAGGCCGAGAAGCGCTTCCTCTCGACCATCGCGCGCCGCCTCGACACGCTCGGCGCGATCACGCGCGGCCAGCGCCAGACCGGCGGGCAAGGTCTGTTCCGCCCGGAGGACAATCTGGAAAGCTCCTATGCGCGCGATGCGCTGCGCCAGCTCTATATGCTGCTGGTGCGCGGCAAGGTCGAGGGCTGCTCGCTCGACCGCTTCGAGTCCGCCACCGGCCTGAAGCTGATGGACCCGACCGGCATCAAGGACGATCTGCCGCCGATCACGACCTTCCTCAATCGGCTGCTGGCGCTCACCATCGAGCTTCAGGGCGTCCTCTTCACCGCCTTCGAGCAATTGCTGACCGCGCGCATCGAGGGCGCCATCGCGAGCGGCACCTATGACGCCGGGCTGGAGACGCTGACCGCCGAGCGGTTCACGGTCACCGACCGCAAGACCATCTATGTCCATCCGGGCACCGGCGCGGAAACCCGGCTGCTCACCATTACGCAGCGCGAGCGCAATCGTCCGCTGACGCTGGACGAAGCACTCGGCCATCTCGATGACCAACGTGCGAAGCTGCTCGTCAACGAGCGTTCCGGCCGCGCCGCCGTGCAGGTGTCCACCACCAGCATCATGCTCGACGACGGCGAGATCGAGCGCCGCGTGCGTCTGCTGCGCCCGATGGAGGGGCATAACATTCACCTCAAGGCCATGGGCGAAACGCACTGGATCGAGGCCGATCAGGATGTTTTCGCCGCGGCCTGGAATGCCGAGATCGCGCAGGTGCCGGAGTTTGCCGACAGCACGATCCACGTCGTCACCGGCTTGCTGCTGCCGATCTGGAAGCGTCTGCCGAACGAGTCGACGCGGGTGTATCGCCTCCAGACCGATGACGGCGAGCGCATCATCGGCCGCAAGGTCTCTCCGGCCTGGGCCGCCAATGCGACCACGACCGGCACAACCGCGCTCACGCCTGATGACGCCTTCATGGCGCTGATGGATGGCCGCACCATTCTCGATCTCGCCGAGGGACTTCAGCTTCGGCGCGCTCGCGTCATGGGCGCGAACCGGATCGAACTCTCAGGCTTCACCGACACCATGCGCGAACGGCTCTCGGCCTATGGCCTGTTCCACGAGATCATCTCGTGGAAGCTGCGCATGTTCGTGCCGGTCGACGCCAACGGGCCGGTCGTGCTCGCAAAGCTGCTCGAACGCTGGCCGGTCGAGCGCATCGGCGAAAAGGAGGCGGCATAAATGGCTCGCCTCGACGCCGGCGAACTCGCAATCCGTCTCGGCCGACAGGCCGAGGCGGTTTGCCGTCATTATCTGTCGTCCGGCCAACGCGCCGGGCGATACTGGCAGGTCGGCGATGTCCGCAACACGCCGGGCCGGTCAATGTTCGTCCGGTTGACCGGGCCGGAAACCGGCAAGGGCGCAGCCGGCAAATGGACCGATTCCGCCACTGGCGAGCATGGTGATCTTCTCGACGTCATCCGCGAAAGCTGCGGGCTGATCGACTTCAAGGACGTTGCCGACGAGGCCCGGTCCTTCCTTGCCCTGCCGCATCCTGAACCCGAACCCGGCGATCGTGACTGGCGACCGGCATCGGTGCCGACAGGATCGCCCGAAGCCTCACGGCGGCTCCTGGCCATGGCGAAGCCCATCGGGCGGACGCTCGTGGAAACGTATTTGCGGTGTCGCGCCATTACGGCCTTGCACGAAACCGCAAGCCTGCGCTTCCACCCCCGCTGCTACTATCGGGCCGACGAGAACGCACCGACCGAGACATGGCCGGCGATGGTCGCCGCCGTCACCGACCCCGCCGGCACTATTACGGGCGCGCATCGCACCTGGCTCGATCCCGACGGCTTCAGCGAGGCGCGTCTTGGCCGTGCGCCGATCGAGACGCCCCGGCGTGCGATGGGTGATCTCCTCGGAAACGCCGTCAGGTTCGGCATGGGCTGCGAAGTGATGACGGCCGGCGAAGGCATCGAAACGGTGCTGTCCGTCCGCTCCGTTCTGCCCACGATGCCGGCACAGGCAGCGCTCTCGGCGGCCCATCTCAGCGCCATCCTGTTCCCGACGACGCTGCGGCGGCTCTATATCGCCCGCGACAACGATCCGGCCGGCGACGGTGCGATGGCGACCCTGACTGTGCAGGGCGGTGAGAAAACCATCCAGTGAAGCGCCTGCGTTTGTGCGGGCGCGGGCGGCGTAAAAGTCGTCCACTGGATAGGCTGATCCCTTTCGGGGTCGGCGGGGATGTTCGCTGTGGAGGTCTACGCGGCGGTTCGCGATTTCGTTTTCAATCAAAAGCAGAGCCGACGGGAAGCGGCTCGCGTGTTCGGGCTGAGCCGCGAAACGATCGCCAAGATGTGCCGGTTCTCGATCCCTCCGGGCTACACGCGCACGAAGCCGGTCGAGAAGCCGAAGCTCGGTCCGCTGCTGCCGGTGATTGAGGCGATCCTGGACGGAGACCGGGCGTCTCCGGTGAAGCAGCGCCATACGGCGAAGCGGATCTTCGAGCGGCTGCGGGACGAGCACGGCTTTGCCGGCGGCTACACGGTGGTGAAGGACCATGTGCGGCTCTGCCGGGCGCGGGGCCGCGAGACCTTCGTTCCGCTGGCCCATCCGCCCGGTCACGCCCAGGTGGATTTTGGCGAGGCGCTGGCGGTGATCGGCGGCGTGCGGCAGAAGATCCACTTCTTCTGCCTGGACCTGCCACAGTCGGATGCCTGCTTCGTGAAGGCGTATCCGCGCGAGACGACGGAAGCGTTCCTGGACGGTCACGTCTCGGCTTTTGGCTTCTTCGGCGGTGTGCCGCTGTCGATCCTCTATGACAACACCCGCATTGCGGTGGCGAAGATCTGCGGCGATGGCCGGCGCGAGCGGACGCGGGCCTTCACGGAGCTGGTGAGCCACTATCTGTTCCGGGATCGGTTCGGGCGCCCGGGCAAGGGCAATGACAAGGGCAAGGTCGAGGGGCTGGTGAAGTATGCCCGCTCGAACTTCATGACGCCGATCCCTTTGGCGGCGAGCTTCGCCGAACTGAACGCGATGTTGGCCGAGCGCTGCCGCCGGCGACAGGACGAGCGGGCCGGCCGGCATGCCCAGACGATCGGAGAGCGGCTTGTTGCCGATCTCGGGGTCTTGCGCCCTTTGCCGGCAGTGCCGCTGGAGCCGTGCGAGAAGCGTGGTGCGCGGGTCTCGTCGACGGCGCTGGTCCGATATCGGTCGAACGACTACTCGGTCCCGACGGCCTATGGCTTCCAGGACGTGGTGGTGAAGGGCTTCGTCGAGGAGGTCGTGATCCTGTGCCGGGGCGAGGAGATTGCCCGCCATCCCCGCAATTACGGGACGGGCGTGTTCGTCTCCGATCCGCTGCACTATCTGGCGCTAATCGAGGAGAAGCCGAACGCCCTCGACCAGGCCGCGGCCTTGCAGGGCTGGGACCTGCCCGAGGCCTTCCAGCACCTGCGCCATCTCCTGGAAGCGCGCATGGGCAATCGCGGCAAGCGCGAGTTCATCCAGGTGCTGCGGCTGCTGGAGGCCTTGCCGCGCGAGGTCGTGAGCTTCGCCGTCGGCGAGGCGATCCGGCTGGGCGCGATCGGCTTCGATGCGGTGAAGCTGATCGCGCTGGCGCGGCTGGAACGGCGCCCGGCCCGTCTGGATCTGGCGGCCTATCCGTATCTGCCGAGGACTACGGTGAAGACGACCTCGGCGGCCGATTACGCCGTGCTCCTGCCGGGAGCCGCGGCATGACGGGCTCGGGGAAAGAGACGATGCCGGCGGGCACGACCGCTGGAACGCCGCAGGTCCTGCTGGCGCACCACCTCAAGCAACTGAAGCTGCCAACCGTCCTGCGCGAGTACGACAAGGTGGCACGGGAATGCTCCCGCGACGGCGTCGATCATCCCCGCTACCTGCTACGGTTGGTCGAGCTCGAACTGATCGACCGGGAGCGGCGCACGGTCGAGCGGCGGATCCGGGCGGCGCGCTTCCCAGCGGTGAAGAGCTTCGACACCTTCGACTTCACGGCGATCCCGAGCCTGAACAAGATGCTCGTGCTGGAGCTGGCGCGCTGCGGCTACATCCTGCGCCGGGAGAACATCATCGCGCTCGGCAACAGCGGCACCGGCAAGACCCATGTCGCCCTCGCGCTCGGGCTGGCCGCTTGCCAGAAGGGCTTCTCCGTCGCCTTCACGACGGCGGCTTCGCTGGTCAACCAGCTCCTCGAAGCCCGCGACGAGAAGCGCCTGCTCAGGCTCCAGCGCGAGTTGCAGGCGGTCAAGCTGCTGATCGTCGACGAGCTCGGCTATGTGCCGCTGTCGCCGACCGGCGCCGAGCTCCTGTTCGAGATCTTCTCGCAACGCTACGAGCGCGGCTCAACCATCGTCACCTCGAACCTGCCCTTCGAGGACTGGACGTCCGTCCTGGGATCGGAGCGCCTCACCGGCGCGCTGCTCGATCGCCTGACCCACCACGTCAGCATCCTCGCCATGAACGGCGACAGCTACCGCCTCAAACAATCGGCCGGCCGCCGGCGCGCCTCCGCCGCGGCGGGGCAAAAACAGACCACCGCCAACGAAGCCGATCCAGAAACCGGCGAGATCATCCCCTGATCAATCCCGACAGCGCGATATGGCAGGGGCCCCGATCGGGGCCCCTGCCATATCCGCCACCCTCAACGCCAGTGGCCTGCTTTTACTCCGCCACGCTGGCCTGGAATCCGACCGCCGTTGACAGCCATCGTAGCGCAAGCCGTGTGGGGCATGGCGCGCAGTCTGTGCCCTGATCGGGAGCGCGCTTCGATTGCAGTCGTGGCCGCGCTCATTATCCTCTTCAATGCGACGTCGATCGCCCAGATCGAAGCGATCATTCTCGGTGGGCTCTCGGGTCTTCTGCTGTGCCGCAGCGAGGCGCCGGCGCCGGCCGGACATGTGGCGATACCGGCGTCGCGCGTCGTCGGATTGATCACGCTCGGAACGTTCTTCGCCCTACTGGCGGGGCTTCCCATGCTGCGCAGCCTTACAGGATCCATGGGTGTCGCCCTGTTCGATGCCTTCTACCGTTCCGGCGCGCTTGTCTTTGGCGGCGGTCACGTCGTGCTCCCGCTCCTGCGCGAGGCGTTCGTCGCGCCAGGCTGGCTGAGCGATGATGCCTTTCTCGCCGGATACGGCGCCGCGCAGGCCGTGCCCGGCCCGCTTTTCACCTTCGCGGCCTATCTCGGCACAGTGGTGGCTCCCGCGCCGCACGGGCTGGCGGGGGCGGCTCTCGGCCTCATCGGTATCTTCCTGCCCGGCATGCTGATCCTGCTGGGTGTCTTGCCGTTCTGGGACTCGTTCCGAAAGCGTGCCCGCGCACAGGCGGCGATGCGGGGCGTGAACGCCGCGGTTGTCGGCATATTGGGCGCGGCCCTCTACGATCCGGTATGGACCACGAGCGTGCATTCGCCGCGAGACTTCGGCATCGCCCTCGTCGGCTTCATCCTGCTGGTCGCCTGGCGCACCCCTCCGCTCGTCATCGTCGCCTTCAGCGCCACGGCCGGGGTAGCGATGACGTTCGCCTGAAGTCTGGGAGACTACGAGGGCGCGCAAACTGCGGAACTCCCATTCTATAGCCAGAAGCTAGATCTGGACGAGCCCGGAGCGGTATGGGCTCTGAGCGCGGTGATGAAGGCGCAGATGGTTCGATAGTGTTGTTCGTGTCCGTTCGCCTCTTCGAGGTCCAATCCCGATTTACAGGAGGTCGATAGAGTTCGAAAAGCTGTGCTCATTCGAAACCGCGTCCCTCGCCCGCTTCTTCATGCGTTACGCCGTCCCTGATGTGATAGATGCGCTTGAAGGTTGGGATAATCTTCTCGTCATGGGTGACGACGATGA
The DNA here is from genome assembly GCF_023953965.1 of Bosea sp. (in: a-proteobacteria). Taxonomy (NCBI): domain Bacteria; kingdom Pseudomonadati; phylum Pseudomonadota; class Alphaproteobacteria; order Hyphomicrobiales; family Alloboseaceae; genus Allobosea; species Allobosea sp. The sequence goes on along the minus strand of NZ_JAMLIX010000001.1, from coordinate 3,122,676 downwards.
TGGCCGTTCCGAACTTCGCGGCCATTTCGTTGAGGATGCGGATCACGGTCAGCGCCCGCACGCTGTCGAGCGGCGCCGTCGGCTCGTCTGCAAGGATGACCGGCGGTCGGTTGACCAGACCGCGCGCGATCGCCACCCGCTGCTGCTCGCCGCCGGAAAGCTGCGAGGGCATGGCTGCGGCGCGATGCTCGACATCGAGCGCTTTCAGAAGTTCTCGCGCGCGCTGGCGTGATTGGTTGTTGGGGATGCCGGCCAGCATCGGCAGCAAAGCGACATTGTCTGTGACGTCCAGAAAGGGGATGAGATAAGGCGCCTGGAAGACGAAGCCGATCTTGTCGCGCCGCAACGCGCGAAGATCAGGAATTTTCCACCTCTCGTCATAGATGACCTCGTCGCCGAGCGTCATACGCCCGCCGCTTGGATCGATGACGGCGCCCAGGGCCTTGAGCAACGTGCTCTTGCCCGACCCCGACGGGCCGATCAGGCCGACCACCTCGCCGGGGGCGACCTGCATATTGACGTCTTTCAGGGCATCGACGGCGGTGTCGCCGCTGCCATACCGCTTCCTAATTTTTTCGATAAGGATTCCGCCGCTGGCCATCTCAGCCTCCGATCGCCTCGGCGGGATCGACCTTCAGCGCCATGCGGATGGCGACGACGCTGGCAAGCGCACATATGGCGATGACGGCGATCAGCCCGGTCATCGTATCGACGGAAAGTAGCAGGACGAACTTCGGAAAGAGAGGAGCCGCGAAGGTCGCCGTGATCTTGCCGACGACGAAGCCGATCAGCCCCAGCACGACGGCCTGTTGCAGGATCATGGACGCGATGGTGCGATTGCGCGTGCCGATCAGCTTCAGCACGGCGATCTCGCGTATCTTGTCCATCGTCAGCGTGTAGATGATGAAGGCGACGATGGCGGCGCTGACGATGGCCAGGATGGCAAGGAACATGCCGATCTGCTTGGCGGATGTCGCGATCAGCTTCCCAATCAGAATCTCTTCCATCTGGTGTCGCGTATAAACCGTCAGCCGCTTCCACCTTGCTATGTCGGTCGCGATGCGCTCCGGGTCATGGCCAGGTTTGACCCGGACCAGAACGGCGTTGACGTAAGGGTTGCTGGTTTGCGACGCGATCACTGCATCCAGCAGGCCAGGCACCCAGGGCCGGTTGAACTCGGGATTTTCGCCGGTGCGCCGCCGCTGGCGGACGATCGCGTCATTGTCCTTGAGGAATTGCGCTTCCTGCGCGTCCTTCAGCGGAATGAAGACCATCGGATCGCCACCCGACGACACCGTCCGCCGCGTGAGGCCCACAACGATATAGCGGTTGCGGCGGATGACGATCCTGTCCCCGAGGGAAAACCCCGTAGCGACATCGGCTACCGCTTCGTAGTGACTGCGCGTGATCTGCCGCCCCGCGACAAGAAACGGCGGGCGGCCGGGTGTCGCCATGTCTCCCGGTGCGATGCCCACCACCATCGCCCGCACGTCCGAGTTTCCCTTCCGGACCTGCATCGTGAGGTATGTGACGTTCGCGACCCGCTCGACGCCGGGGATCGCGAGGATCACGCGATAGATGTCATCATTGATGCTTGAGGATTCCGCGTAGGGTCCGAGCGTGTTCTGCTGGACGACCCACATGTCGGCGCCGCTGTTGTCGAGCAGCACCTTGCCGTCATCGACCATCCCTCGATAGACGCCAGCCATGGTGAAGGTGACGCCGATGAGCAGGCCGAGTCCGACCCCCGTGAAGACGAACTTGCCCCATGAGTGCAAAATATCGCGCCCGGCAAGGCTGATCATTTGAGAAGCTCAGTGGAGTTGTCGGTCATACGGATGCGGCTCGTACTGGCCAATCTGGATGCGCTGTAAACAACGATCTGATCGCCGACCTTCAACCCATTTGTGACCTGGACCGCGCCGTCCAGGTCCGAGGCGCCGAACTGAACGGCCGCGACGTGGATTTTGCCGTCCTCGACTTTCCAGACGACGGGTTTGCCATTGAGGGATTGAATTGCAGCGTTCGGGATCACTGGTGAGGCAGGAAGCTCCGGGAGCGCAACGGTCACTTCGGCCAACTCTCCGATCGAGGGAAGAGGCTCGGGAAGCGCACCGAACTCCACCTTGGCCAGATTTTCTTCTGTCACCGCGTCAGCGAGGACTTCCACACGCGCCACGCGTCCCGGTACGCCTTTCCCGGCGCGTGAACGCAATGCAATCGAGGCAGGCAGGTCCTGCCGGAGACCTGTTGCCGCGATTTGATCGAACCGGGCATTGATCCAGAGATTCTTCGGGTCGATCATTTCGATGACCGCCTGGCCAGCCACCATGGTCGTTCCGGGCTCTGCCTTGCGCGCGGCGATCACGCCATCGACCGGCGCCAACAGGACCAGATTCTCCCGCTGCTTGATCAGCCCGTCGCGGTCGGCCCGATTGCGTTGCAGATCCTGTTGCGACGCAAGGAGATTCGACCGGGCGGCCGAGAGAGCCGCGTCGGCCACTTGGCCGTCCTGCCGCTTGGTTTCCACCGCGACTTCGCTGACGGTGCGGGTCTTCCAGAGTTCCTCATAGCGTTTCGCCTGGGCAAGCGCGAAATCCTTGCGCGCCAAGGCATCATCCACCTGGGCTTGTGCTGTTTGTATCGCCGCTTCGGCACGGCGAATCGCTGCATCAAGAGCGGCAATGCGTTCATCAAGATCGACCCGGTCCATTTCCGCCAGAACCTGACCGGCGCGGACTTTGTTGCCCACATCAACATTTATCTTGGCGACGCGGCCAGCGATGGTGGGGCCGATCTTGTAAGAGAAACGAGCCTCGACCGTGCCGATGCCGAACAGTGCCGGCGAGATCGGGCGGATCTCGACGGTGGCGATCCTGACAGCGACCGGCGCTAGCGGTCCAGAGCGCAACACCACATAGCCGAACAAGGCGGCAGTCACCGCTCCAACGCCGATGAGCATCAACGTGCGACGCGACACTGAAGGCAATTTCACTGATTTGCCTCCACGCAACCACGGATGTTGGAATGGTTTGCGGTAAGGACAACATCCGCCATGGACATGGCTTCGAGGGATCGAATGGAAGATGTGATGATCGAGGAATTTCGATAGTTCATCTCGCCGCCTCGACCGCGCGTCGATACAGCGCGAACGCTCCTGGCGCGCTGGCGCGGAGGCGCGCGACATCACCGGCGATGAGAGACTGCATGACAAGGCCCTGAATCGTGCCGATGAACAGTGTGACGGCGGCTTCGTCATCCAGCGTGGCAGCCAGTTCGCCACGCTCCTTGCCCTCCGCAACGAGCCGTCCAAGGCGTTCGCCATAGCGCTGGATCAAGGTGTGGACCATGCGCTTGGCTATGGTCCGCTCGGCGCGTTGCAGCTCTCCAAACAGCATCCGGGGCACGCCGGGGTGTTCCGAGATGAACTCGATATGCGCAGTGAACGCAGCCTCCAGTGCTTCAAGCGGAGAGGCGGCAGCGGAAGTCGCCTTGTCGATCCGCGCCAGCAAGCGCGCCGACACCCATTCCATCACGGCCTGAAGGATGGCGTCCTTGGAGGGGAAGTGCCTGAACAAGGCGCCTTGCGTCACCCCCATCCGCTTGGCGATGGCCCCGGTGGTGATGTCCGCAGGGTTTTGCTCCGCCGCCAAGTCGATGACGGTTTCAACCGTCACGTCACGTCGCTCCTCTGCGGACAGGTAGGCTGGTCGGGAGATCATCTAGCAGCCTCAATAGATAGTAACCGATTACTATCTATCATTGAGACAAGCTTCCTGCAAGGGAGAGGTGACGGTTCCTGCACTTTCGTCGGGAGCCGATCCCGTAGCGGTCAGCAGATGCCGTGAGCGCCGTGGCTGAGATGTCGACCGTAGCCGAGCCCCTATGGCAACGTCATTTGCCGAGGAAGAACCTGACTTCGAAGCCGTCCTGCCGGCCTTCCAGCGGAGAGATCAGCTCGATCCTGCCGCCGGTGCCGGCCGCGATCGTCTTTGCGATGGAGAGCCCGAGTCCAGCGCCGTCTGCCCGCGCGCGGCCGCGCTCGAACGGTTCGGCTAAGCGTGCGAGTAAATCCGACGGCACGGCCGGCCCCGCATTCGAGACGCGCAGCATCCCGTCCGCCGACAGCACAACGCGCACCGGCTCCTGCCGCGAACCGTGCTTCAGCGCATTCTCGATCAGGTTTCGGGCCAGGATCGCGAAGGCGTCGAGATCAATGTCCGAAAGGACCGGGGCATCGGGAAGCATCAGCTCGATGCGCCCGGCGCTGTCGGCGCTTGCCGTCATTTCGCGGACGACCATCCGCAGGATCGTAGCCACGTCGATCGGTTCCGCCGCCTCGAGGCGCCCGCCTTCGGCCCTTGCCAACTGCATCAGCTTTTCCGACAGCCTGGCGAGCCGCCGTAGCGCTGTCTCGATCTGGCGTGCCCGCTCGCGGGTAATGTCGTCCGGCGCCTCGGCGATCAGCCGCTGCGTTTGCGCAAGAGCCGCCGCGACCGGGGTGCGCAACTCGTGTGCGGAATTGGCCGTGAAACTGCGCTCGGCTTCCAGCGTGCGTTTGAGCCGCTCCAGCAGACGGTTCACCGCCTGCGCGATGGGGCCGATCTCGGAAGGCAGCCCGGCCGCCGCGACGGGTGTAAGGTCGCCGCTGCCGCGCACCTCGATCCCCGCACGGAAGCTCCGGATCGGAGCCATCGATACCCGCACGATGCCCCAGACCCCAATCAGACTGAGCGGAACGATCAAGCCGAGCGGCAGCGCCAGCCTGAGCAGTACGTCCCGCGCCGCCTTGCGGCGATGCGCAAGCGGCTCGGCGGCTGCGATAGTAACCTCACCGCGCAGCGCGGCATCGAAATAGATGCGGTGGGTCGGCGTATCGGCGAAGCCCATGCCGGTGAACGGCGGGAACACGGTCAGGTCGGCATTGTGCGAACGCAACAGCACCTTGCCGTCGGCATTCCGCACCACATAGGTGAAATATTCGTCGTGCTGGCGCAGCGTCGCCACGCGCTGATCCGCGTCGTCGCTGTCGCGACCGACGATATCGAGAACAGCCAGCGGCAGGATGCGCTGTGCCGTTTCCTCAAGCGCACTGTCAAACACCTCGTTCATTTCGTGACGCAGCTTGTGCGCCGTCACCACGGCCGCCACAGCCCACAGCAATGCCGCTCCCAGCCCCAGCCAGATCGAAAGTCGCCATTGCAGGCTTTTCGGCATCATCTGGCGCTTCCGAGCCGGTAGCCGATGCCGCGCACCGTATCGATGACGGAATGTCCCAGCTTCTTGCGCAGGCGGCTGACATAAACCTCAATCGTGTTGCTTTCCACCTCGACATTGAAGGCATAGAGGTGCTCCTCCAGTTGCGCCTTCGACATGACTTGTCCGGGACGATGGACGAAAGCTTCGAGGAGCGCCCATTCGCGCGCGGTCAGATCGATCGGCCGGTTGCCGCGCGCGATCGTCCGCGCCGCCAGGTCGATCCGCAGATCGCCGATCTCGACGATGGGGTTGGGATTGCCGCTGTAGCGGCGCGCCACGGCGTTCAGCCGCGCCGAAAGCTCCGAAAGGTCGAACGGCTTGATCATGTAGTCGTCGGCCCCTGCGTTGAGCCCCTGGATGCGGTCGGAAATCTGGTCGAGCGCCGTCAGGATGATCACCGGCGTGACGCAACCCTTGCGACGCAGACCGCGCAGGAAGCCGATCCCGTGTCCGTCCGGCAGCATCATGTCCAGCAGAACAAGGTCGTAGGCGGCACTGTCGAGGTGATCAGCCGCCGCGTCGAGCCTGGTCACCCAGTCGACGGACTGGCCCTCGGCAACGATATGGTCGCGCACCGCGGCGCCGAGAATCTCATCGTCTTCGGCCAGAAGGACTCTCATGGAACGCTCATTCTGTTCGTTTCCTGTCCGATTGCCACCGAAACCTGTCGGCAAGCTGACAAGAAGACCGCATTGGCTTCAGATCATCGTCAGGAAAGGCTGCCATCGTCGCCATAACGGAACGTCGAGCAAGGACAAACAAACATGATGAAGCGCGTATTGGCAGCCTTCCTGTTTTTCGGATTTGCCGGATCTGGCGCCGCCATGGCAGGCGATCGCTGCCATGTTGCCATGGATCAGTGGCAGCCGCGTGAGGCCGTACAGAAGATGGCCGAAGCGCGCGGCTGGACGGTGAACCGGATCAGGATCGACGACGGCTGCTACCAGGTCCGGGGTGTCGATCGGCAGGGGCGGGCGTTCAAAGCCAGGATCGATCCCTCAACCCTCGCCGTCGTTAAGATCAAGAATAGTCGTCAGGATCAAGAACAAGGGACAAGCCGAGGGTAACGGTAACAGGCGCGACGGCGGCAGGCGGAGACTGGCGATATTGGCGCCTTGCCCTCCAATGAACTGCCCAGGACGAACATGACGCCGAAACTCGAAGTGAAATGAATGGGTTTCCGCTTTCCGTGCCGGTAACACCATTTCCTTATGAACGCAGGAAAGCAGGCCATGCCTAGCAACTCCATCCGTTATTCGAAAAGCATGATCGTCATTCATTGGCTGACCGCCCTTGCCGTGTTCGGCGCATGGCTGACCGCGGAGGGCGGACGCCATGTGGTGCAAAACCCGCCGTTGCTGCATTTCTCGCTGGGGCTTGCCGTGCTGGCGCTGGTCGTTCCCCGGCTGATCCTATCGCTGACCGGAGGCGCGCCTACTATGGCTGCGCCGCAGGGCTGGCTCGCACGCGCGGCAAGGATCGGGCACGGCCTGCTCTATCTGTTGCTGATCGCCGTTCCGCTGACCGGCTGGTATGCGGCGTCGCGCCTGGGCGTGCCGATATCGTTCTTCGGTCTGCATCTTCCCGCGATCGCCGCGCCGGTTCAGGGACGTCCCGGCCTGATCGCCGAATTTCACGAGAATGCCGGCACCTTCATTCTCATCCTCGCCGGGCTGCATGCCTTGATGGCCATCTGGCATCAGTTCGTCCTGCGTGACGGAACGCTGCAACGCATGAGCCCGCGCTGACAGCTTCGGTGAATCGTCCTTTTCGTTTGGTCCGACCTGGCCTGACGCAAGGCCGAAACAGGAACTGCACCACCATCAACAAGTGCACAGGCGCCGGCTCCAGATTGATCGCGGCCGAAAGCAAATCTTAGGATCTGAGGTTTCTTGAAAAGTCCGACAACAGCAAACCATGATACCCGCCATCATCAAGATATCTGCTAAAATAATCAGTACGGCATGAACGAAAGATCAATAGTACCATGACCGATAAGCCACTCCTGATCACGATCGCCGCCGTTGTTGCTGTGATCTTCGGTACCCTGACCGTCACATCGGGCGGGCGTGCATTGTTTGGCGGGGTGGACATGGGAGCTGTTGTACCCTTCGTCCTGAGGTTCAATTTCGCCGTCGGTTTCGCTTATGTGCTGGCGGGCATCGGGCTATGGCGCATGACGAGGTGGGCGTGGGTGCTGTCCGTCGTGATCGCGGTGGCGACCGCCGTGGTGTTCGCCGCCTTTCTTTGGCATGTTTGGCATGGTGGCGCCTATGAGGCGCGCACGATGGGCGCTATGTCACTGCGCCTCGTCGTCTGGATCGTCATCGCAGCGGTCGCAATTAAACGCAGATAGCGACGATGATTGGCGATGGTAGAAAAATCGCCGTGAAAAGCTCGCAGCTAGACGGCTCGGCCGATAAGGGCGCCGATCACAGCGGTCGATGCCATGGCAACAGCGCCCCAGAACACGACCCGAAGAGTGGGTTTCCAGATGCTGGCGCCGCCCGCCTGCGCGCCAATGGCGCCAAGGGCGGCAAGCCCGACGAGGCAGGCGATCGACACCGTCCAGACGGTTGTTCCTGCCGGTGAAAGCAGGGCGATAGCCAACGGCAACGCGGCACCGGATGCGAATGTCGCTGCGGACGTGAAGGCTGCCTGAACCGGCCTGGCCATCATGTGGCTCGACAGTCCGAGTTCATCCCTCGCATGTGCTGCGAACGCGTCTTTCGCCATCATCTGCTCGGCAACTTGCCGGGCCAGTTCGGGTGTCACGCCACGGTCCTCATAGATCTTTACCAGCTCGGCCAGCTCCGCTTCGGGTTGCGTGGACAGTTCGTAACGCTCACGCGCCATGTCGGCTTCTTCCGTGTCAGCCTGGGAACTGACCGATACGTATTCACCCGCTGCCATCGACATCGCCCCGGCCACCAGCCCGGCGACACCGGCAACGAGGATTTCGTGGGACGTTGCTGTTGCAGCGGCGACGCCGACGATCAGGCTCGACGTCGAAATCAGGCCGTCATTGGCTCCGAGCACCGCGGCACGAAGCCATCCTATTCGGTCGATCAGATGGTTTTCTTTGTGAACGGTGCGCATGGACCATATTCCCGGATGAAAGTTTGAGGTTTCGGGCGAAACGGCGAACGCCTGCCGACAAGGCTTTTTCGTTCAGTCGCAACAAACGCTGCCGTCCAAAAGGATATGGACTTTAATGGCGGGCATCCCGCGGATGCGCGTCGACGTGATTTCAGTTGCCCGATAGCGGGCGACAGTATCGTGGCCACGATCGATGTCGCCAAGAGCCTATCCAGGGTTCCTCATGCCGAAATCTCTAATTTCAACGATTTCTTTTGTCGATCAGGAGCGCCCGCCGAGCGACGCTCCACCCAGCCATAGATGGCCGGCAACAACAGCAATGTCAGCACGGTGGACGATATGATGCCCCCGATGACCACGGTCGCGAGCGGCCGTTGCACTTCCGCTCCGGCGCCTTGCGCGACGGCCATGGGCGCGAAGCCGATGGCCGCGACCAGCGCGGTGTAAAGCACCAGCCGCAGGCGGTCTGTCGCGGCCTGGCGCACGGCATCGACGAGCGGCAGGGCCCGCCGCAGGGCGTTGATATGATCGACCAGCACCAGATCGTTCAGCATCGCGATGCCGGACAGCGCGATAAATCCGATGCCGTGGTGATCCTGAGAGCGACGAGCAAGTCGCCCTTTTGACGACAAGCCCTTCGAGCAACGAGCGAGCCCCGACCTAGTCGCAAGAAATTCCCTTTATGGGCTGGCGCAGTGCGGATTCTTGGTGTATTTATAATTTCAATGATTCTTGAATTATTGAGATGACAACACGCGATAGGCAAAACCTCAATTTGGAGGAGTCCGTCAATGGCCAACCCGAATTCCTGCTGTGCGCGCGCGGCAACGACCAGCGAGCCGTTTGCGCCGCCGAATCACGATGAGCACCGTCGCAATGTGAGAGAGGCCTATGCCCAAGTCGCCAGGGAAAATAATGAGGGGCAATGTTGCGGCAGCGCGCAAAATTGCTGCGGCACCAGTGACGAAGGGGCCATCAACGCGCTCATCTCCACCCGCCTCGGCTACAGTCAAGCGGACCTGGACCTGGTGCCCGCTGGCGCCGATATGGGCCTCGGTTGCGGCAACCCCAAGGCCATTGCCGCGCTGAGGCCGGGTGAAACGGTCGTCGATCTGGGATCGGGGGGCGGATTCGACTGCTTCCTGGCCGTTCGCGAGGTGGGGCGCGGCGGCTACGTGATCGGCGTCGACATGACCTCGGATATGGTGTCCAAAGCGCGCGCCAACGCCCTAAAGGGGCAGTATGAAAACGTGGAGTTCCGCCTCGGCGAGATCGAGCACCTGCCCATCGCGGACAGTGCCGCCGACGTAGTGATTTCCAACTGCGTCATCAACCTGTCGCCCGATAAGCCCCAGGTGTTCCGCGAGGCTTTCCGCGTGCTCAGGGCCGGGGGGCGACTGGCCATCTCCGATGTGGTCGCGACCTCCCAACCGCCCGAGGACATGCGCAACGACGCCGTGCTCATTGCAGGGTGCATGGGCAATGCTTCGCTGATCACGGATCTAGAGGCGATGATGCGCGCCGCCGGATTCGAACAGATCCGCATCCAGCCAAAAGACGAGTCGAAGGCATTCATCGAGGACTGGGCCCCAGGGCGCAATGTCACCGACTTCGTCGTCTCCGCCACGATTGAAGCAGTCAAACCAGTAGCCTGCCGCTCTTCTGGTGACGGCTGATTCTAAAAGGATGACCGCTGGCGCCATTGGCGAGGCAACGGATGGCGCGGCCTTGTCATGGATGTCCTGCCACCATGGGTCAGGACCGTCCCCGCCCCGACAACGCGGCGGCCCCGCAATGAAGGCCATCCCCGTATCAAGCAAATATTTTGAAAGGAACTCCTATGTCGAACATCCAGATTTTCGACCCGGCGCTGTGTTGCAGCACGGGTGTATGCGGTGTCGAGGTCGATCAGAACCTCGTGAGCTTTGCTGCCGACGTAGATTGGGCCAAGCAGAACGGCGCCCAGGTCGAGCGCTTCAACTTGGCCCAGCAACCCCTTGCTTTCGCAGATAACCCGACCGTGAAAGGCTTTCTGGAGCGTTCGGGACAAGAAGCGCTACCCCTCGTTCTGGTTGATGGCGAGGTGGCTTTGGCCGGTCGCTACCCCAATCGCAACGAATTGTCCCGTTGGGCCGGTATTCAAGCCTCTGAAGCCCCTCGGACGCAAGGCGCTTGCTGCTCCGGCAGCGGTTGCTGCTGAACAAGGGGATTTCCATGCACTTTCTGACCCAACCGCCTCGCTTCGTTTTCTTCACGGGCAAAGGGGGCGTCGGCAAGACCTCCATCGCCTGCGCAACGGCCGTGCAGCTCGCCGCCGAGGGCAAGCGCGTGCTGCTCGTCAGCACCGACCCGGCCTCGAACGTAGGGCAGGTTTTCGGCGAGACGATCGGCAATAGCATCACGGTGATCCCCGCGGTGCCGAACCTGTGGGCGCTGGAAATCGACCCGCAGGCGGCGGCGCAAGCCTATCGTGACCGCATTGTCGGCCCGGTTCGCGGCGTGTTGCCCGATGCGGTCGTGGATGGCATCGAAGAATCCCTGTCGGGAGCCTGCACCACGGAAATCGCCGCCTTCGACGAGTTCACCGCCCTGCTGACCGATGCGGCGCTGACGCAGGACTACGAACACGTCATCTTCGACACCGCCCCGACGGGCCACACCATCCGTCTGCTGCAATTGCCCGGTGCATGGAGCGGCTTTCTGGAAGCAGGTAAAGGCGATGCGTCGTGCCTGGGGCCTTTGGCCGGACTGGAAAAACAGCGCGGCCAGTACAAGGCTGCGGTGGAGGCGTTGGCCGATCCGTTGCGCACCCGCATGGTGCTGGTGGCGCGCGCACAGCGCACCACGCTGCGCGAGGCGGCGCGCACCCATGAGGAACTGGCCGCAATCGGCCTGTCGCAGCAACACTTGGTCATCAATGGCATCTTTCCTGCCGGCGAGGCCGAGAACGATCCGCTGGCCGCCACCATCTACGCCAGAGAGCAGGCTACGCTGGCCGCCATTCCGCCCGTGCTTCAGGCGTTGCCGCGGGATCAGATCGCGCTCAAGCCGTTCAATCTCGTCGGCCTCGATGCCCTGCGTCACCTGCTGGTCGATACCGACGCCACGCATGGCGCCGATGCCATCGAGCTGCCCGCCCGGCTGGATGCGCCGGACTTGTCCGCCCTGGTCGATGACATCGCCGCCGAGGGGCACGGGCTGGTCATGGTGATGGGCAAGGGCGGCGTGGGCAAGACCACGCTGGCCGCCGCCATCGCCGTGGAGCTGGCGGACCGGGGGCTGCCCGTCCATCTGACCACCTCCGACCCGGCCGCGCATCTGGCCGATACGCTAGAAGGCTCGCTTCCCAATCTGGTGCTCAGCCGCATCGATCCTCAGGAGGCCACGGCGCGTTATCGCCAGCATGTGATGGACACCAAAGGCGCACAACTCGATGCCGAGGGCCGGGCCTTGCTGGAAGAGGACCTGCGTTCACCCTGCACCGAGGAAATCGCGGTGTTCCAGGCATTCTCCCGCGCCATTCGCGAAGGTGGACGAAAATTCGTGGTGATGGATACCGCACCCACCGGCCACACCCTGCTGCTGCTGGATGCCACCGGCGCCTATCACCGCGATGTCGCCCGGCAGATGGGTGAGAAGGGCGCTCACTTCACGACGCCGATGATGCAACTGCAAGACCCGAAGCAGACCAAGGTGCTCATCGTCACCCTGGCCGAAACCACGCCCGTACTGGAAGCGGCCAACCTGCAAGCGGACCTGCGCCGTGCGGGCATCGAACCGTGGGCCTGGGTGGTCAACAACAGCGTGGCGGCCGCGCACCCGCACGCCCCGCTGCTGCGCCGCCGCGCGCGCAACGAATTGCGGGAAATCGACGCCGTGGCCACGCGACATGCCGGGCGCTATGCGGTCGTCCCTCTTTTGACGGAGGAGCCTGTCGGTGCGGAGCGCCTGCGGGCCTTGGCGAAATGGAAACATCGTGAGCTTGAAGTTTCGAGATGACAATGAAGGAAAAGCAGGCTCTCGCCGCCTTCGCCGCGCTTTCGCAGGAAACGCGGCTCCGCATTGTCCGTCTTCTGGTGACAGCCGGTCCCGAAGGGATGTCCGCCGGCTCGATTGGAGAGGCCATGGACGGCGCGGCCTCCTCGCGCATGTCCTTTCACCTGAGCCATCTCGAACAGGCGGGGCTTGTCGAGTCCCGGCGCGAAGGGCGCTCGATCATCTACAGCGCGGCCCTCGTGACGCTTTCGAGCCTCATCGAATTCCTCATGCGCGACTGCTGCCAGGGCCACCCCGAAGTGCGCAACCCGGCCGTCGCCGCGCTGTCCTCCTGTTGCCAACCTACGAAAGGCTCTTCCCATGTCTGATTCAGACCAGCCCCACCGCATCTTCAATGTTCTCTTCCTTTGCACCGGCAACTCGGCTCGCTCGATCCTTGCGGAGAGCATTCTGGCCAAGGACGGGACTGGTCGCTTCCGCGCTTTTTCCGCTGGCAGCCAGCCCAAGGGCGAGGTCAATCCCTTTGCGTTGAAGGTGCTGAGGAGCCTCGACTATCCCGCCGATGGGTTCCGCTCGAAGAGCTGGGAGGAGTTCGCGCGGCCTGAAGCTCCGGTCATGGATTTCGTGTTCACGGTTTGCGACAACGCTGCCGGCGAAGCCTGCCCGGTCTGGCCGGGCCAGCCGATGACGGCACATTGGGGCATCGAAGACCCCGCTGCGGTGGGAGGTTCCAACATCCAGAAGGAAGCCGCCTTCGTCACTGCCTTCCGCTATCTCAAGAACCGTGTCTCCATCTTTACGGCGCTGCCTGTCGCCAGCCTCGACAAAGCATCCCTGCGGGCCACGCTCGTAGAGATCGGGCAATCGGACGGCGCGTCCTCGCCTCGCAACAGCGCGGCCTGAGGCAAGGCCATGGACGTCATCATCTATCACAATCCCGACTGCGGCACCTCGCGCAACACGCTGGCGATGATCCGCAACGCCGGCATCGAGCCGCACGTCATCGAATATCTGAAGACGCCGCCGGCGCGCGCGCTGCTGACGCAGCTCATTGCGCGCATGGGCGTTTCGGTTCGCGCGGTGTTGCGCGAAAAGGGTACGCCTTACGCGGAGCTTGGCCTTGCCGATCCAAAGCTGACCGATGACCAGCTTCTCGACGCCATGATGGCGCATCCGGTCCTCATCAACCGGCCGATCGTCGTCAGCCCCAGGGGCGTGAAACTCTGTCGGCCGTCCGAAGACGTGCTCGACCTGTTGCCGCCGCAACAGGGCGAGTTCGTCAAGGAAGACGGCGAGCGCGTCATTGATGAGCACGGCCGCCGCGTGGCGACGGCTTGAAGGAAAACCATGTCCACCTTTGAACGCTATCTGACCCTCTGGGTTGCGCTTTGCATCGTCGTCGGCATCGCGCTCGGCCATGTGATGCCGGGCGCGTTTCAGGCGATCGGTGCTGCGGAAATCGCCAAGGTCAACCTGCCGGTGGCTGTGCTGATCTGGCTCATGGTCGTTCCGATGCTCCTGAAGATCGACTTCGCCGCGCTCGGCGAGGTCGGCCGTCACTGGCGCGGCATCGGCGTGACGCTGTTCGTCAACTGGGCGGTGAAGCCGTTCTCCATGGCTTTGCTCGGTTGGCTCTTTATCGGCTGGCTGTTCCGGCCGCTGCTGCCAGCCGACCAGATCGACAGTTATATCGCCGGCCTCATCATCCTCGCCGCGGCACCCTGCACGGCGATGGTGTTCGTCTGGTCGAACCTGACCAAGGGCGAGCCGCATTTCACGCTGAGCCAGGTCGCGCTCAACGACGCGATCATGGTCGTGGCCTTCGCGCCCATCGTCGGGCTGCTGCTCGGCCTGTCGGCGATCACCGTGCCGTGGGGCACGCTGATCCTGTCAGTGGTGCTCTACATCGTCATCCCGGTGATCGTCGCGCAGATCGTGCGCCGCAGCCTTTTGGCGAACGGAGGGCAGACAGCGCTGGACCAACTGCTCGCCAAGCTCGGCCCAATCTCGCTCGTCGCACTTCTAGCGACGCTAGTGCTGTTGTTCGGTTTCCAGGGTGAACAGATCATCGCGCAGCCGATGGTGATCGCGCTGCTCGCCGTACCAATCCTGATCCAGGTCTATTTCAACTCCGGGCTCGCCTATCTGCTCAACCACATCTCGGGGGAACAGCATTGCGTCGCCGGCCCATCGGCCCTGATCGGCGCGTCGAACTTCTTCGAACTGGCTGTCGCCGCGGCCATCAGCCTGTTCGGCTTCCACTCCGGCGCTGCGCTCGCCACGGTCGTCGGTGTACTGATCGAGGTGCCGGTCATGCTCTCCGTCGTGTGGATCGTGAACCGCTCCAAGGGTTGGTATGAGCGCGATGGCAAGACTGTCGTGGAGGTGGACCGTTGACCTTGCCAAACCTCCCCCATGTTGATGCCGGTTGCATCGTTGTGCCGCGCATTGATCGGCTACGGGCGACATCCTCGACCCACCCGCCTCGTATTCTGTTGCTCTACGGCTCGCTTCGCGGGCGGTCATATAGCCGCTTCCTGACCCAGGAGGCCGAGCGCCTGCTGAAGCATTTCGGTGCGGAGACCCGCATCTTCGATCCGCATGGTTTGCCGTTGCCCGACGGAGCCGAAATCAGTCACCCAAAGGTGCAGGAGCTGCGAGAGCTTTCGCTCTGGTCGGAAGGTCAGGTCTGGACCAGCCCGGAGCGGCACGGCGCCATGAGCGCGGTGATGAAGGCGCAGATCGACTGGATTCCTCTCTCGGTCGGCGCTGTACGACCGACGCAAGGGCGGACGCTTGCCGTCATGCAGGTGTCGGGCGGTTCGCAGAGCTTCAACGCGGTCAACCAGATGCGCGTGCTCGGTCGATGGATGCGGATGGTGACGATCCCCAACCAGTCGTCCGTCGCCAAGGCTTTTCAGGAGTTTGACGAAGCAGGCCGGATGAAGCCTTCGTCCTATTATGACCGCGTGGTGGATGTGATGGAGGAACTGGTCAAGTTCACGCTGCTGACGCGCGACGTGTCGTCTTATCTCACGGACCGCTATTCCGAGCGCAAGGAAAGCGGTGAAGCTTTGATGCGGCGGGTGAATCTATCGGCCGCGACCTGAGCTGCTTCCCGCCGACTGGCAAGGATGCATTGAAAGGCATGGCACACACACGATCCGAACGTGAGGCTTCCACCTTCGGATCGCAGATCTTCGGCCGATGTCATGCCAGCGCTGATCCGAAAAGGCTGATGGAGATCTCAGTTTGAGGAAGCTTGAGAGTGTGGTGCGGACGACGGGACTCGAACCCGTACTCTCAAAGAGAAGCAGATTTTCGTACCACTTCGACTTTCGCCGCCGCCTTTGGCGTTCGTGGTCTGGACTGTCCCTTCGCCATGGCCCGAAGGCTTTAGACGCCGCCCGTCCAGTCTCTACACCTTCCCCTGAAGAGGGGCTTGGCTCGGGATTGGCTTAGGGCTGATGCCCGTTAGCGTTCCCCGACTTTGAGCGGTTCTACTCCGCGGATTTCCCCGCGGGCACTCCAATTCTAAAGTCTGCTGCGTCTACCGATTTCGCCACGTCCGCCCTTGGCCGCCGATTCTCCCCCTTGGTCTCTGCTCCTATACAGCACCTAGAGCAAAATCAGCCTATTTCCGCCTTCCTAACCCCGCGCCCTTAGCGCACTGAAAAACCATTCAATTCTCTTCCGTAAACTATTTTGCAGCATGGTAGAGAAAAGACTTTTTAAGTGCTTTGCGTTTACCAGTTTCGCCACGTCCGCGGGTGCCACAGCGATAGCGGGCCGGCCCTGCGGGCGCAAGTCTCGCGTGCGCTCAATGCCTGCGCGCGGGCTTGTACCATTCGACCCCGTCGGGATCGACGTAAAGCCCCGGCGGGACATCCGAGCCGATACGCTTCTCCTCCATCGGCACGCGCACCGTATCGTCGCGGTCGCCGCGCCTGACATAAGGGGCCGAGCCCCGCCCGGCATGGCCGTGCGCCCCGCGCCCGACGCTGCTCGCCTCGCCGATGATGCCGCGCCGCCCGGCGACCTTGTCCTGCAATTCCGTCACCGGCCGCCCGGCGAAGGCGACCTTGGCCGTGCCCTCGACCACCGGCAGCGCCCGGCGCGCCGCCCCCTCGCCGCTGACGCGGACGCCGATGAAGCGCGGCACGTAGCTCGCCCCGCCCTTGCCGAAGGATTCCCAGCCGCCGGCCGAGATGATCTGCGCGCCGCAACGCTTGTGGCTGCGCTCGCAGGCCGCGCGCGAGCCGTAGCGCGGCGCCGCCTGCTCGAACTCGGCACGGGCGTTGCGATAGGCGAACTCGCACTGCTGCGCCGTCAGCCGCCCGGCCTCGATGCATTCGTCGCGGCGGACATAGACGGCGCCCGGCGCCTGCGCCGCCAGATCGGACGGCCCCGTCAGCGACAGGACGGGCGCAAGCGCTGCGACGCGCATCAGCGCCAGGGCGGAACCCGGAATCATCATCCCGCGTAATAGAATGACGATTGTGGCTACAAGGCAGCGGGGCGGGCTCATAGCAGCGGCCGGCGCGAGGCGGCGAGCTCGCGCGTCGCGCCGTAATCGATCTTGCCGTTGCCGAGCACCGGGATGACCTGGGTCACCAGGATCGCGCGCGGCACCCAAAGTTCCGGAAAGCCCTGCGCTTTCGCCGCCTCCTGCAGCGCCACCCGGTCGGCATCCGGCGTCTCGGTGACGAGGACGAGCTGCTCGCCCTTGCGCTGATCCGGCAGGGCGACGACGACGTGGTTCTGCCCGGGCCAGACGCTGGCGACCATCGTCTCGACCGCCGCGAGCGAGACCATCTCGCCGCCGAGCTTGGCGAAGCGCTTCGCCCGGCCGCGGATCGCGACGAAGCCGTCCTCGATCGCGACGATGTCGCCGGTGTCGTGCCAGCCGCCCTCCGGCGGGAGGAGGCGGCCCGGCCGCTCGGGATCGAGATAGCCGGCCATCACGTTCGGCCCGCGCACGGTGAGCCGCCCGCCTTCATGGATGCCCTCGACCGGCTCGAGTTTCGCCTCGATGCCGGGCAGGAGCCGGCCGACCGTGCCCTCGCGCATGGCGGCGGGCGTGTTGACGGCCAAAACCGGCGAGCATTCGGTGCAGCCATAGCCTTCGAGGACGACGGTGCCGTAGGGCTCCCACATCCGCTTGGTCTCGGCCTTCACCCGCTCGGCCCCGGCGACGACGTAGCGCACGCTGGCGAGGTCGCCCTTTTCCGCAGCCCGCGCGTAGCCTTGCAAGAAAGTGTCGGTCGCGAGCAGGAAGGTCGCCTTCGTCTCGCCGATCAGCCTGGGCACCTGCTTGTAGTGCAGCGGGCTCGGATAGAGCACGACCTTCATGCCGTGCATGAGCGGCAGCAGCGTCCCGGCGGTCAGCCCGAAGGAATGGAAGGCCGGCAGCGGGTTCATGAAGACGTCCCGCTCGGTGAGCGCGCCTGCCGCATGGGCGAAGACCTGCCGGGCGTTGGAGACGATGTTGGCGTGGCTCAGCGCCACGCCCTTCGGCCTGCCCTCGGTGCCCGAAGTGAAGAGGATCACGGCCGTGTCGTCGGGCCGGGCCTCATACGGGCGGTGGGCGAGCCCCGGCATCAGGCTCATCAGGGCGCCGATGAGCTTGTCGAGGCTCGATACCTGCTTGCGGACGTCCTCGAGCCAGACGATGCGCCGCCCCTCGCCCAGCGCCGCGATCTCCTCATCGAGCTTGCCCTGATCGACGAAGCGGCGCGAGGTCATGATCGTCTTGAGCTCGGCGAGCTCTGCCGCCGCGCGGAGATTGCGGACACCGGCGGTGAAATTCAGCATCGCCGGCACCCGGCCATAGGCGAAGAGCGCAAACAGCGTCACCACCATGCCCTGCATGTTGGGCAGGAGCACGCCGACGGGCTCCTTCGGCGCCGTCAGGGCCGAAAGCTTGCGCCCGAGCACCAGCGCGCCCAGCACGAGCCGGCCGTAGCTGATCGGCTGGCGCTCGGGGTCCTCCAGCGCGATGCGGCCGCTGCCGTGGCGGGCGATGGCCTGGAGCAGCGCGCGAAAGACCGTGATCCGCGCGCCCGCGGCATCGAAGCTGGTGGCGGCCATGTCCGGCGCGTCTCCCCTCGGCGTTTTCCCTGCGAATCAAACTAGTGGGGATGGTCCCGGTTTCAAAGCCGGACGGGTCGCCTGCCCCGGAAGCATCCCGGCTGTGCCGGCACGGCCGTTGCCGCCGGAGCATGGCGCGGGCATAGCATGACGGCCTCGCCGCCCCTCGCCGCCTGCCGAAAGCCACCCGTTCATGACCTTTCGCGCACATTGGCTCGGCATTCTCTGCGGCTTGCTGACGGCGCTCATCTGGGGCGTTCAGGCGGTCGTCTCACGCCACGCCATGCTGGTCGGCCTGACCACGGCCGATGTCGCGATCCTGCGCTTCATCACCGCCGCCGCCGTGCTGCTGCCCTGGGCGCTGAAGACCATGCGCCCCTTCCCGGTCGGCGCGCTGGGCTGGCGGCGCGCCTGGATCGTGGCGCTGCTGGTCGGGCCGCTCTACAGCCTGGTCCTGGTGGCCGGCGCGGCTTTCGCGCCGGCCCTGCATTCGTCGACGATCTCGACCGGGCTGATTCCCGTCTTCACCGCCGCGCTGATCTTTCTCGTCACCGGCGAGCGCGCCGGGCGGATGCGGCTTGCCGGGCTCTGCATCATCGTGCTGGGCATCGCGGTCTTCTCCCGGGGCGCGTTCATCCTGACGCCGTCCCGGCCCGATGCCTGGATCGGCGACCTGCTTTTCGCGCTGGTCGCCATCGTCTGGTCGATCTTCGGCCTGCTCGCCCGGCGCTGGGGCGTCGGCTCGCTCGAGATCACCGCCGCGTCCTGCCTGCTCTCGGTGCCCCTGCTCTTGGTCGTGGCGCTGGCGCTGCCGACCAACATGGCGCAGGCGCCCTTCGCCGAGCTCCTCTTGCAGGCGCTTTACCAAGGCATCCTGGTCGGCGTCGTCGCGCTCTATCTCTACACCCGCTCGGTCGAGATCCTGGGTGCGGGCCGTGCGACGCTGTTCCTGCCGCTGGTGCCGGTGGTGACGGCCGCCGCCGGCACGCTGCTGCTGGGGGAAAGCCCTTCCCCGGCCGAGCTCGCCGGCATGGCGATCGTGGTCGCCGGCATGCTGATCGCGTTCCGCTCGCCTTCGGTCGGCTGAGCCGGCACGGCTTCGCGGCCCAGATGCCTCCTATCCCTGATGGCCCCTGGCGATCGGCTCGACATAGGAAAGCCCCATGTCCCAGGGGAAATAGATCCAGGTGTCCTGGCTGACCTCGGTGACGAAGGTATCGACCGTCGGCGCGCCGGCGGGCTTGGCGTAGACCGCGGCGAAATGCGCGTTCGGCAGCATCGCGCGCACGACACGTGCGGTCTTGCCGGTATCGGTCAGGTCGTCGACGACCAGCACGCCCTTGCCCTTGCCGTCGCCGAGCGCCTTGACGGTCGGCGCGATGTCCTTGAGCACCTGGAGCTCTGACTGGTTCCTGTAGTCGTGGTAGCTCGCGACGCAGACGGTCTCGATCATGCGCAGGCCGAGCTCGCGGCAGATGATCGCCGCAGGCACCAGGCCGCCGCGGGTTATGCAGACCATCGCCTCGAACGGCCCCTTCTCGGCCAGCCGCCAGGCGAGCGCGCGGGCATCACGGTGGAACTGGTCCCAGGATACCGGGAAAGCCTTGTTCGGGGACGGTTCGGCCATGGGCAGCGCTCCGGGACTCGCCACGGCGCGAAGGCGCCGGTCAGCGACCGAAAGCCCATCGGCGCGCGCCTGACAAGAGGCAAGGCGCCGGTGATCCCCAGCCGAGCGCCGCCCGGCGGCCGGATTTGTCGACGCCCTAGAATTCGGCCCAGCCATCCGCCCCACCGCCGGAGGCCACGCGCCGGGCGCGCATCGCCGGCTGGGCGGCGGGCGGCGGCACCGGCACGGCCGCATGCACCAGCTGCGGCACGCGCCTGTCCTCGTCGCCGAGGCGGAAGGCGGCGACCATCATGCCCAGCGCCTCGGTCTCCTGCTGAAGGTCGCGGGCAACCTTGGCGCTCTGCTCGGCGAGCAGCGAGTTCTGCTGGGTCATCTCGTCCATATGCGCGACTGTGCGCGCCATCTCGTCGATGCCGTTGGCCTGCTCGGTCGTCGCCTGCGAGATCTCGCTGACGGTGGAGGCGACCTTGGAGGCGGCGTCGACGATCTCGCCGAGCGTCGATCCGGCATCCTTGACCAGGCCGACGCCAGCTTGAATCTGTTGCGCGGAATTCGCAATCAAAGCCTTGACGCCATTGGCGGATTCGCTGCAGCGGGCGGCGAGCGCGCGCACCTCCGTCGCCACCACCGCGAAGCCGCGCCCGGCATCGCCCGCGCGCGCCGCCTCGACAGCGGCGTTGAGAGCGAGCAGATTGGTCTGGAAGGCGATCTCGTCGATCATGGCGATGATCTCCGAAATGCCCGACGAGGCCTGCTCGATGCGCCCCATCGCCTCGACCGCCTCGGTGACGATCGTCCCGCCGCGCGCGGCGACCTCACGCGCCTCGTTGCCGAGCTCCACCGCCATCCGCGAATTGCCGGCGCTGTGCTTGACCGACGCGGCAAGCTCCTCCGTCGTCGCCGCGGTCTGCTGCAGGCTCGACGCGTTGGTCTCCGTCCGCTCGGCCAGTTGCTGGCTGTCGGAGGTGATCTTGACCGAAGCGCTGCCGATGCGCGCCGAGATGTCGCGCACGGCGCCGACTACCTGCGCCAGCGTGTCGAGCAGGTCGTTGACGCCGGCGCAGAGCGTGGCGACCTCGCCGCTCTTGCCGGCGAGCGGCACCCGGCCGGTCAGGTCCCGGCCCTTGGCCCGGTCGATCACGGCGCTGGTCTCCTTCACCGCCGCTTCGAGCTGCTTGCCCTTGAAGGTAGCGGTGATGTCGGTCGCGAACTTGACGACCTTGTAGGGGCGCCCCTGCGCGTCGAGGATCGGATTGTAGCTCGCCTGGATCCAGACCTCCCGGCCGCCCTTGGCGAGGCGGCGGTATTGGCCTGCGTCGTATTCGCCATGCGAAAGCCGCTCCCAGAAGCTGCGATAGGCCGGGCTCTCGCGCTCGGCCGGGTCGATGAAGATGCGGTGATGCTGGCCGGCGATCTCGGCCAGCGTATAGCCGAGGACGTCGAGGAAATTCTGGTTCGCGCTCAGGATCTTGCCGGAAAGATCGAACTCGATCACGGCCTGCGCCTTGTCGATCGCGGCGCGCTGCCCCTCGAGATCGGCGAGCCGGTTCTTCTGCTCGGTGACGTCGAAGGCGTATTTGACAACGGAAACCGGCTTGCCGCCCGCCCCCAGGATCGGATTGTAGCTCGCCTGGATCCAGACCTCCCGGCCGCCCTTGCCGAGGCGCAGATACTGCCCGCGCGAGAACTCGCCACGCCCGAGCCCGGCCCAGAGCTCGCTGTAGCCCGCGCCGTTCTTCTCCTCGGGCGTCACGAACAGGCTGTGATGCTGGCCCTTCACCTCGGCGAGCGTATAACCCATCACCGACAGGAAGTTGTCGTTGGCGTCGAGGACCTTGCCGTCGAGATCGAACGCGATCACCGCCTGCGAGCGGTTGATGGCGTTGAGTTGCCCCGCGGCATGCCCGTTCGAGAAAAGCCCGGAAAAGAGCGACATCCATATCCCCCTTTGGCGCCGGCCCCGCATCAGGATTCAGGCCCGCACCGTCGTGAAAAGCGTCATCGACCGCCCATGACGTCCGGACATGGGGCGAGCGGACGAATACTTTCGGTCCGCAAAGGCGTTATTGCATAAATTAGTTTATGAGAAGTTTATATGTAGTTATAAGCCAATATGAAGATAGAAAATTATCCTCACAACAATAATTTTACAATCTAACTTAAGGTAATTATCTATATAAAAATCAATGTCAAAGTTCATAAAACATAATATCTCTTATAAGTTGTATAAAAACATTAAAAGTTGTGTTATTTACTTAGATAGAGATAATTACTGCTTTTCGGAAGCAACCATGGCCTTCACAGCGGCCATGGCGGCGGTGAGTTTCTCTGCGTCACGCGACCTGACGACGATGTTCGTGTCCGGGCCTGTGTCGGACCAGAACGGGTAGGAGCCGATCGAGACCGCCGGATGGGCTTGCGCGATCGCCGCGAGCGGCCCGCCGATATCGCCCTCGCGCAACCCGGCGCGGATCGTATCGGACAGCATCTTCCTACCCGTCCTGAGCGTCGGCCCGACGACGTCGAGCATCGCCTGCATGATCGCCGGCACGCCGGCCATCACATAGACATTGCCGAGATGGAAGCCCGGCGCCTTCGAGATCGCGTTGGCGATGAGTTCGGCGCCGGCGGGGATGCGCGCCATGCGCATGCGCGCCTCGTTGAGCTCGGCCGGCGAGAACCGCTCCGACAGCATCGCGACGGCGCGCGGGTCGTGGTCGATCGTGACGCCGAAGGCGGCCGCGACCGCATCGGCCGTGATGTCGTCATGGGTCGGCCCGATTCCGCCGGTGGTGAAGACGTAGGTATAGCGGGCGCGCAGCGCGTTCAGCGCCGCGACGATCTCCTCGGTGACGTCGGGGACGATGCGCACCTCGCTGAGGTCGATGCCGATCGCGGTGAGGTAATCGGCGATATAGCCGATGTTCTTGTCCTTCGTCCGTCCGGACAGGATCTCGTCGCCGATCACCAGGATCGCGGCCGTGACGATGGTGGCGGAGGAACTGGCTTCGTTGGCGGACATGGCGGCGCTCCTGGCTTGCGCTCAAGAGCTAGGCTTTCCGCGCGAAGCGCTCAAGCGGGCTTGCGCTCGAACACCAGGTTCAGCCGCGTCTGGGCGAGGAGCCGGTAGCCGCTGCGCTCGAGCAGCCCGGCAAGGTCGCTCTGCCAGCGCTGGCGCGAATCCTCGATGACGATGAAGCTCGGCCAGAGCGAAGGCGGCGCATCGCGCAGGAAGGGCTCGAGGATCAGGTCCTCGGCGCCCTCGACATCGAGCTTGATCGCGTCGATGCGCTCGTAGCCCTCGCCCTCGACCAGGGAGAGCAGCGTCATCGCCGGCACCCTGACCGAGGTCCCGGCGCTGGAATTGAGGATGCGCACGCTCGATTCGCCGCGATTGGTCGGGTCGATGAACAGCGTCAGCTCGCCCGGCTTGTCGGCGAGCGCGCAGGCGACCGCCTTGACCGTCCCGAACGGGTTCTGCGCGATGTTGAAGGCGAGGCGGGAGAAGATCTCCGGCTGCGGCTCGACCGCCAGGATGCGCGCGCCGCGCCCGGCGCGGGCCGCGACGAAGAGCGAATAGGCGCCGATATTCGCGCCGACATCGATGAAGGTGAAGCCCTCGCGCAGCCGCCCAGCCAAAAGCTCACGCTCGACCGCGTCGAAATATTGCGGGGTGAACAGCACGCGCTTCTCGCAGACGTTGCCGCTCGGATAGAGGCGCATCTTCGCGCCCAGCGCCTCGATGTCGACCGGCGCGCCGCCGAGCAGGCGCAGGCCCAGCCGCCGCAGCGCATAGGCGAGCTTGCGCCCGAGGAAGCTGTCGGATGCCGCGCGCGTGCGGGCGATGATCCCGGCGAGCCAGGCTTTCGGGGCGAAGGCGCCGAACGGCCGCTCTTCCGCCGGATTCTGATCGATGATGGCCATGGCGCCAGCCTGATACACCCCGCCGCGCCCGCGCGCCAGCTATCCACGCGACTTGCGCGCACCGCCAAACGCAATAGATATGTCGTCGAGGAGCTGTCCGCGTGCAATGACCTACGAAGACGCCATCGGCCGCTCGCGCTCGCGCGAGCCCGCCATCAAGATCCATGGGCCCGAAGCCTTCGCCGCCATGCACAAGGCCGGCCGGCTCACAGCCGAGGGGCTCGACATGCTCGGCGCCCATGTCAGGCCGGGCGTCACCACGCAGCGCCTCGACGATCTCGCCTTCCAGTTCGCCATGGACAACGGCGCCTATCCGGCGACCCTGTTCTATCGCGGCTACACCAAGTCGATCTGCACCTCGATCAACCACGTCGTCTGCCACGGCATCCCCGACGACAAGCCGCTGCGCGAAGGCGACATCCTCAACATCGACTACACGCTGATCGTCGATGGCTGGCACGGCGATTCGAGCCGCATGTACGGCGTCGGCGAGGTCTCGCGGAAGGCCGAGCGGCTGATCGAGATCACCTATGAGAGCCTTCAGCGCGGCATCGCGGCGGTGCGCGCCGGCGCCACCACCGGCGACATCGGCTTCGCCATCCAGCGCTATGCCGAGGCCGAGCGCTGCGCCGTGGTGCGCGATTTCTGCGGCCACGGCATCGGCCGGCTGTTCCACGACGCGCCCAACATCCTGCACTATGGCAGCCCCGGCGAGGGCATCCTGCTGAAACCCGGCATGGTCTTCACCATCGAGCCGATGATCAATCTCGGCAAGCCGGGGGTGAAGGTGCTCTCGGATGGCTGGACCGCCGTGACCCGCGACCGCTCGCTCTCGGCCCAGTTCGAGCATCAGATCGGCGTCACCGAGACGGGCTGCGAGATCTTCACGCTGTCGCCCGCCGGCCTCGGCAATCCGCTCGCCGCAAGATGAGCGCTCGCCGCGGCAAGGGCTCGGGCAAGGCAGCGGCTGCGGCGCCGGCCGAGACGCCCGCGCCCGCCGCCGCGGCAGAGGCGCCCGCCCCGCATTATCACGGCCATCGCGAACGCCTGCGCGCCCGCTTCCAGGAGGCCGGCGCCGAGGCGTTGCCGGATTACGAGTTGCTGGAGCTCCTGCTGTTCCGCTCGATCCCGCAGCGCGACGTCAAGCCGCTCGCCAAGGAGCTGGTCCAGCGCTTCGGCTCCTTCGCGGAGGTGCTGGCGGCTGCGCCCGCGCGCCTGACCGAGGTGAAGGGCGTCGGCGAGGGCGTCGCGCTCGATCTCAAGATCGTCGAGGCGGCGCTCAGGCGCATGGCCAGGGGCGCGGTCGGCAAGCGGCCGGTCCTCTCCTCCTGGTCGTCGGTGCTGGATTACTGCCGTACCGCGATGGCCTTCGCCGAGCGCGAGCAGTTCCGCATCCTCTTCCTCGACAAGAAGAACCTCCTGATCGCCGACGAGGTCCAGCAGACCGGCACGGTCGACCACACCCCGGTCTATCCGCGCGAGGTGATGCGCCGGGCGCTGGAACTGTCGGCCTCGGCGATCATACTCGCGCATAACCACCCTTCCGGCGATCCGACGCCTTCGGGCGCCGACCTCAGGATGACACGCGAGCTCGTCGATATCGCCAAGCCGCTCGGCATCGCCATCCACGACCACATCATCGTCGGCCGCGACGGCCATGCCAGCTTCCGCAGCCTGGGGCTGATCTGATGCCGACGCTGACGGTCAAGCGCGTCTACGATCCTCCCGCCGCGAGCGACGGCACGCGCATCCTGGTCGACCGGCTCTGGCCGCGCGGCGTCGCGAAAGACCGGATCGACCTCTGGCTCAAGGATCTCGCGCCGAGCGACACGCTGCGCCACGAATTCCATGCGCATCCCGGGCGCTGGGAGGAATTCCGCGCCGCCTATGCCGCCGAGCTCGGCCACCCGCCGGCACAGGCCGCCCTCGCCATTCTCGAGGCCCGGCTGAAGCAGGGCCCCGTCGTCCTGCTCTATGCGGCGAAGGACGAGGACCGCAACAATGCGCAGGTCCTGCGCCAATGGCTGGACGGCCGCGCCAGCTGATCGAGACTGCGCGTTAAAAGGGCCATGAGACCAATGGCGCGGCTGGCCCCCCTCTTCCCGAACGCCGGCGAATACGCATAGGCTGGCCCGAAAGGGGAAGAGGGCTCAATGGTCGCATTCGATGAAATGACCGGGTCGGGAACCGAGCTCAGGCCCGCCTACGAGGCTCTCGATCGCTGGCTGAAGGAAGCCCCGCCGGAGACGCTGGCGCTCCGGCGCAGCCAGGCGGAGCTGTTCTTCCGCCGCATCGGCATCACCTTCGCGGTCTATGGCGACGAGGAATCGACCGAGCGGCTGATCCCCTTCGACATCATCCCGCGCGTGCTGACCAAGCCCGAATGGACCAGGCTCGAAGCGGGCCTGCGCCAGCGCGTCACCGCGCTCAACATGTTCCTGGCCGATGTCTACGGCCCGAAGGAATGCCTGAAGGCCGGCATCCTCCCGCCCGATCTGGTCTATCGCAACGCCTGCTACCAGCTCGAAATGGTCGATTTCAAGGTGCCGCACGGCATCTATTGCCACATCGCCGGCATCGACGTGGTGCGCGTCGACGCGGATACGTTCTACGTACTGGAAGACAACGCGCGCACGCCGTCCGGCGTCTCCTACATGATGGAGAACCGCGAGGTGATGCTCAGGCTCTTCCCGGAGCTGTTCTCCACCCATCGCGTCGCGCCGGTCGACAACTATCCAGACCAGTTGCTCGCGACGCTGCGCTCGGTCGCGCCGCGCAGCGCGCCCTCCGACCCGACGATCTGCCTCCTGACGCCCGGCCAGTACAATTCGGCCTTCTACGAGCACTCCTTCCTCGCCGACAAGCTCGGCGTCGAGCTGGTCGAGGGCTCGGACCTCCTGGTCAAGGACGACATCGTCTATATGCGCACCACGCAGGGACCGAAGCGCGTCGACGTGATCTACCGGCGCATCGACGACGATTTCCTCGATCCGCTCGCCTTCCGCAGCGATTCCGTGCTCGGCGTGCCCGGCATCGTCGGTGCCTACAAGGCCGGCAACGTCACGCTCGCCAACGCCATCGGCACCGGCGTCGCCGACGACAAGGCGGTCTACAGCTACATGCCGGAGATCGTGAAGTTCTTCACCGGCGAGGAGCCGATCCTGAAGAACGTCCCGACCTACAGATGCCGCGAGCCGGAAGCCAACGCCTATGTGCTCGACAATCTCGAGAAGCTCGTGGTCAAGGAGGTCAACGGCTCGGGCGGCTACGGCATGCTCGTCGGCCCGCACGCCAACAAGGCCCAGATCGAAGCCTTCCGGCGCAAGCTCAAGGCGGCGCCCGAGGGCTTCATCGCCCAGCCGACGCTGGCGCTCTCGACCTGCCCGACCTTCGTCGCCTCGGGCGTCGCGCCGCGCCATGTCGACCTGCGCCCCTATGTGCTCTCCGGCGCCCACGGCATCTCCTGCGTGCCGGGCGGGCTGACGCGCGTCGCGCTCAAGGAGGGCTCGCTCGTCGTCAATTCGAGCCAGGGCGGCGGCACCAAGGACACCTGGGTACTCGACGCATGAGCGACGCGCCCGCACCGGCCCTCCTCCCGCAACGGCCTGCCACCCCGCGGAAAGGCACACGCTGACCATGCTTTCGCGCACCGCAGACAGCCTTTACTGGGTTTCCCGCTATGTCGAGCGGGCCGAATATCTCGCCCGCATCCTCGATGCCACGACGCGCCTGACCAACCTGCCGACGACCTATGGCGGCGCCGGCACGGAATGGCAGAGCGCGGTCTTGACCGCCGGCTGCGAGGAGGCCTTCGCCAAGGCCTATGGCGAGGCGAACGAGCGCAATGTCTGCGATTTCCTGACCTTCAACCCCGACAACCCCTCCTCGATCCGCAACTGCCTCGCCCAGGCGCGCTCGAATGCGCGCGCGGTGCGCACGGCGCTGACCTCGGAGATGTGGGATGCGCTGAACAGCGCCTGGCTCGAGCTCCAGCGCTTCGAGAAGAAGCGCATGGACCGCGAGGAGTTCGCCCGCTTCCTCGACTGGGTGAAGCACGTCTCGCTCACCTTCGACGGCTCGGCCTACCGCACCATGCTGCGCGACGACGGCTACTGGTTCTCGCGGCTCGGCGTCTATCTCGAGCGCGCCGACAACACCGCCCGCATCCTCGACGTGAAATACCATGTGCTGCTGCCGGCCGACGAGCAGGTCGGCGGCTCGCTCGATTATTTCCAGTGGACCACGGTGCTGCGCGAGGTCTCGGCGCTGACCGCCTATCACTGGGTCTATCGCGAGGCGGTGAAGCCGATCCTCGTCGCCGACCTCCTGGTGCTGAACCGGCGCATGCCGCGCTCGCTCGCCGCCTGCTACGAGAGCATCTCGCGCTTCCTCGACTCGCTCGGCGACGCCTATGGCCGCCAGGGGCCGGCGCAGCGCCAGGCGCGCAAGACGCTGGCCAACCTCAGCAACACCCGCATCGACGATGTCTTCCAGCACGGGCTGCACGAATTCATCGAGGAGTTCATCACCGAGAACAACCGCCTCGGCAACACCATCTTCGAGCAGTATCTGCAATGAGGCCGTAACCCGGACTGGACCATGCGGATCAGGATTTCCCATACGATCGGCTATGATTATGCTGAGCCGGCGCGCCACATCACGCAGATCCTGCGGCTGACCCCGCGCGACCATGACGGCCAGCACGTGATGTCCTGGCGCATCGAGCCGAATATCGACGGGCGCCTGCGCGCCTCCCAGGACGCCCATGGCAACATCGTGCACTCATTCTATGCCGAGGGCCCGATCTCGGCGCTCACCATCCGCATCGACGGGCTGATCGAGACCATCGACCTCGCCGGCGTCGTGCGCGGCGGCCTGGAGCGCGTGCCCTGCGAGGTCTATCGCCGCGACACGCTCTTGACGGCGCAGGACGAGGCGCTGCGCGCCTTCGCCGAGGAGGCCGCCGCCGGCGCCGCCACGCCGCTTTCGCGGATGCATGCGCTGATGGCCGCCCTCAGCGAGCGGATGACATGCGTCAGGGCGAGCGGGCGCAGCGGCGTCGGCGCGCCCGCCGCCTTCGCCGCGCGCGAGGCGATCGCGCAGGACATCGCCCATGTCTTCATGGCCTGCGCGCGCCATCTCGGCCAGCCCGCCCGCTACGTCTCGGGCTATGTCGCCAAGTTGGATACCCTGCCGCACGGCAACGGCGCCCATGCCTGGGCCGAGATCCATCTCGACGATTACGGCTGGATCGGCTTCGACTGCGCCAACGGGCTCTGCCCGATCGACAGCCATGTCCGCGTCGCGATCGGGCTCGACTATGCCGATGCCGCGCCGGTCCGCGGCTCGCGCCAGGGCGGCGGGGGCGAAAGCCTCAACGTCCTCGTCAGCGCCCATGAGGCCGAAGGCCGCCTGGCCAACCAGTGAGCGCCCCGACGCGGGCAGCCTGACAAGACAAGGATGTGAAACCCCGTGACCTATTGCGCCGGAATCCTCGTGCAGGATGGGCTCGTCATGATCGCCGACACGCGCACCAATGCCGGGCTCGACGACATCTCGACCTTCCGCAAGCTCCATGTCTTCTCCTGGCCGGGCGAGCGCAATTTCGTGCTGATGACGGCCGGCAATCTCTCGATCACCCAATCGGTGGTGAGCTTCCTGCACGAGGGGCTGCCGGCGCCTGAGACCGGCGAGCTCGAGACGCTGCAGAATGCGGGCTCGATGTTCCGGGCCGCCCAGCTCGTCGGCCGCTCGATCCGCCATGTCCGCGAGATCGACGGCCCGGCGCTGGAGGAGGCCGGCGTCAAGTTCGAGATCGGCATGCTGTTCGGCGGCCAGATCAAGGGGCAGCCGATGCGGCTCTTCATGGTCTACGGCGCCGGCAACTTCATCGAATGCGGCATCGATGCCCCCTTCCTCCAGATCGGCGAGCACAAATACGGCAAGCCGATCCTCGACCGGGCCGTCACCTTCAAGACCCATCTCTACGACGCGCTCAAGGTCGGGCTGATCTCGATGGATTCGACCATGCGCTCCAATCTCGGCGTCGGCCTGCCGATCGATCTCGTGGTGATGCGGCGCGATGCCGACGATTTCGAGCTGAACCGCCGCATCGAGGCGGGCGAGCCCTATTTCCACGACCTGCGCGAACGCTGGTCGGCGGCGCTCAGGGCCGCCCATATGGCGATACCCCGGCCGCCCTATGCCCCCTCGGGACGCTGACGGCCCGAAAGCCGGAAAGGTCCCGCAACGGGATATCAATCATTCAGGCATTAGGACGTAGGAAGAGAAGTCTGTCCTGGATCAACGATGCCTGCAGCAACGGCCGCGAAGATGACGAATGCGGGTTCTTCCGCGCGCATGTTCGCGAACACCATCGTCACGCTGGGCTGTGCCTTCCTGCTGCTGATGGCGGCCGGAATCGCCGTCGTCGTCGCGATCACCCGTGAGGCCAACCGGCTCGAGGCGCAGCGCCAGGGCGAGCGGATCGAGGCTGCCGTCAACGCCCAGATGAGGCTGGGCGAGCTCCGGCTCGAGCGCCTCGTCGCCGCCGGCGATCTCCCCAACGCGCTGCACCAGCCCGGCGCCGAGGCGACGCCACGCGCCACGCTCGAACGGCTGAGCGGACAGCTGATGGATTTCGACGGCGCCTATATCGGCGGGGCCGGCGAGACGGTGCTGGCATGGGTCGAGAATCCGAGCACGGCGGATCACCCCGCACAAGCCATCCCGCACCATCTCGACGCCTTGCAGCAGGGCGTGTGGAGTGCCTTCGTCGCCCCTGCCGGCACCGGCGCCGCCGCCCTGCCGGGTGCCGCCCGCTCGACCATCGTCACGGATGGCGGCGAGGTCCTGATCCTGACGGCGGTCGAGCTGCCGCAGATCGCTTCCCCGGCCGGGGCGGCCCCGGCGCCGCTGTTCTTCGTCGCCTACCGGCATCTCACCGACGCCCTGCTCGCGGATCTGGCGGCGGGCAACCGCATCGCCGGCATCCATCTCGTGAGCGCCCCGCCCGCCGACCCGCTGTCGCGGCTCAACCTGCGGGCCGCCGACGGGACGAGCGCCGCCTGGCTCGCCTGGTCGCCGGCCCGTCCCGGCGACGTGATGCTGCGCCGCTTCCTCTGGGCGCTGATCGCGGTGGCGCTGCTGTTCTCCGCGGTCTTCATCTTCGTCGTGCAGCGCCTGAGCGCTTCCGCCGAGCAGATCGCTCTGCGCGAGCGCCAGATCCAGCACCTCGCCGGCCAGGACGAATTGTCCCTCCTGCCGAACCGCCGCAGCTTCGACCTGACGCTCGACCAGACGCTGGCGCATATCGATGAGAACGGGCCGGGACTGGCCGTGCTGCTCATCGACCTCGACCGCTTCAAGGCCGTCAACGACACCTACGGCCACACCGCGGGCGACGAGCTCATCCGCCAGGTCGCGGCGCGCCTCTCGGGCGCTGCCCGGATCGGCGACACTGTCGCGCGGCTGGGCGGCGACGAGTTCGGCGTCATCCAGACCCGCTCGGCCACGCCCTCCGGCAGCAAGGCTCTGGGCGAGCGCATCCTCGCCGCCCTCACCGAGCCGTTCATGCTCGCAGGCGTCGAGGTCACGATCGGCTGCTCCATCGGCATCGCCATGGCGCTGCGCGACGGCACCAGCCGCGAGGCGCTGCTCAAGCGCGCCGACACCGCGCTCTACGAGGCCAAGAACAGCGGCCGCAACCGCTATGCCTTCTTCGAATCGCAGATGAACCGCTCGCTCCAGCTCAAGCGCATGGTCGAGGACGATCTGCGCCAGGCGATCGACAACGACCAGCTCGTCCTGCATTACCAGCCGCAGGTCTCCATCGACGGTTCGGCCATCGTCGGCGTCGAGGCGCTGGTGCGCTGGCCGCATCCGGTCCACGGCCTGATCCCGCCTTCGGAGTTCATCGCCATCGCCGAGGAGCGCGGGCTGATCGTGCCGCTCAGCGAATGGGTGCTGCGCCGCGCCTGCACCGAGGCCAGACGCTGGAAGGGCCTTCGCCTCGCGGTCAACGTCTCGCCGATCCAGTTCCGCCACAGGGATTTCGTCGCCAACGTCATCCGCACCATCGCGGAGACGGATTTCGACCCCGCCCGGCTCGAGCTCGAGCTGACCGAGGGCGTGCTGATCGAGGATGCCGACGCCGCCGAAACCGCGATGATGAACATCCGCGCGCATGGCGTCGGCCTCGCGCTCGACGATTTCGGCACCGGCTATTCGAGCCTGATCTACCTGCGGCGCTTCGCCTTCGACAAGATCAAGATCGACCGCTCCTTCCTCGAATACATGGAGGCGACGGGGGAATCGGCGATCCTCGTCCACTCGATGGCGCATCTGGGGCGGGCGCTCGGCCTGCGCGTCTGCGCCGAGGGTGTCGAGACCGCGGGCCAGCGCCGCTTCCTGCAGGCGATCGGCTGCCACGAGTTGCAGGGCTTCCTGTTCTCCAAGGCCGTGCCGGCGAGCGAGATCGACCACCTGCTCAGCCTGGACAACCCCTTCGCCGAGGTCCTCGCCGCCGCCTGAGACGAAGCGTCAGAAGAACAATTCCTTGATGCCGCTGAAGATCGCATAGGCGAAGCCGGCGCTGAGCATGAGGCCGGCGGCACCCACCACCGCGCCGATGATGATCAGGACCCCGTCGCGCTCGACGAGGCCGAGCCCGACGAGGCACACCGCCAGCCCCAGCGGAATCTGGCCGATGAACGGCGCCGCCACGATCAGCCCGAGCGCCAGGACGAGGATCACCAGCCCCAGGATCGGAATGGCCCATACGCCGCCCAGCATCGTCAGGCGCGGCCGCGAGAAGCGTTCGAGCCAGGTCAGCACCGGCAGCGCCCGCGCCACCGCCCGGTTGAGCTCCGGCTTGCCGATGCTGCGGGCGAGCAGCGCCTGCGGCAGCCACGGCATCCGCCGTCCCGCCAGCATCTGCACGGCGACGAAGGCCAGCACCAGCCCGCAGACGAGCGGGATCGGCGGCGGCATCGGCAGGCAGTTCGGCAGGCCGAGCAGCACGACGAGCAGCGCATAGGCCCGATCCTGCAGCGCGGCGACGATGGTGCCGACGGCGATGCGCTCTCCGGGCAAGCCCGCCAGCGCCGTCAGCAGTCCGGATGTACGCAAGGGAGAAGACAAGTGAGCAGGCCGTGCCGAAGCGGAAGCGCCCGCCTAGCACGGCGGCACCCGCGCCAACAAGCGAGCCGGACGCAGGCTTTCAATGCCCCTGGCTCAAGGCCGCAAGCCCGGCGCGGCGTCAGTGCAGCGTCAGCACGCCGTTCTGATTGCGGATCTCCGCCGGCCGGATCAGGCGCGAATGCGCCACGGTGACCGAATGGAGCGGCCCCTCGAGCTCACGCTCCCAGAATTTCAGGAAGTCCTGGAGAACGGGAAAGCGCGGCGCCAGATCGTACTGTTGCCAGATATAGGTTTGCAGCACGCTGAGATGATCCGGCATCCGGTAGAGGATCGTCGCCGTGGTCAGCCCATAGCCTTCGAGTTGCCGCATGAAATCGGTCGAAACCATCGCCACTCTCCTCCGTTGCGGAATGAAAGCTTTGCCGGACACAATCGAGCCTGCGCCCGCACGGTTAACAAAGGCTTGCCAGCCCGGCGCCGAACTGCTGCAATCCTGGGGCCTGCGGCCGGCGGCATGCGGGGTGGCAGGCGTCGGGGGCTTCGCGTGGCGTATCGGGTGGGCAGGTCCGGGTTGGCCGGGCTGGCGATGGCCTTCGCCGCCGCCCCGATCTGTGCAGCCGGCGCCACCGAGGACGAGACCGAACGCGCCGCGCTCTCGACGGTGATCTTCGGTTCCATGGAAGCGGGCCCGACCAAGACCCTTCTCACGGTCGGGGTGAAGCGTGCCATCGGCGGCGGCGGGCTTGCCGCCAGCGGCCCGCGCCTCTTCGTCAAGGCCGGCGGCACGCAGGAACAGACCCACCGCCGCAGGCCCCACGGCGTCACTTACAAGAGCGAGTCGCAAGCGCTCCTCGGCTATGAATGGCGCATCGGCGACAGTTTCCTCGCGCTCTATGCCGGTTCGGACGTCGAGAGCGAGCAGCCGGTCGAAGCCTTCGGCCCCTCCCGCACCACCACGCGCTACGGCGCCCGCCTGCAGGCGGATCTCTGGCTCGTCCCCGCGCCCGGTATCGTCGTCCAGGCCAATGCTTACGTCTCCTCGCTGAACGGGCGCGTCTGGGGTCGGCTCGCGCCGGGCTGGCGGGTTCCGGCCGGCTTCCATCTCGGGCCCGAATTCGAAGCCTATGGCGAGCACGGCTACCGCAAATACCGGCTCGGCCTTCATCTCACCGGCCTGCGCGCGCTCGGGCTGGAATGGCGCCTCGCCGGTGGCGTGGAGACGACGAGCGACCGGCCCGCCGCCTTCTACGGCACGCTCGGCCTGCACTGGCAGCGTTAGATGGTCGACAGCTGAACGCAGCGGCGTGCAGCCACACCCTTGTCATTCCGTCAATGCAGCCCCCTCAGCCGCGCAGCGCCCGCAAGGCTTCCGGCGTATCGACGTCGATGGCGATGGCCGGGTCCTCGAAGGGCACGTCGACGACGCGCTCGCCGGCCTCGTCGAGGAGCCGCCGCGCACCGCGATCCCCGCTGAGCAGCGAAACGGCCGGAAAGATCTCCCGCGTCAGCAGCACCGGGTTGCCGCGCTGGCCGAACAGGGTCGGCACCACCGCCAGCGCCTCCGGCCGCGCCCGATGCGCTTCGACCAGGCGCTCGATCACCGCCGCCGAGACGTTCGGCATGTCGCCGAGCGAGATCACCACGCCTTGCGCCTGCGGCGGCAGCGCCGCCACCCCGGCCTTCAGCGAGGAGGACAGGCCCGATGCATAATCGGGATTGGCGACGAAGCGGACCGGCAGCTCCGCCAGCGCAGCCTCCACCGCCGCGCTCTGGTGGCCGGTCACCACGATGACGGGGGCAAGCCCCGCCTCGAGTTGCGCCTCGACGACATGGCGCAGGATCGGCTTGCCGCGCAGCGGCTGGATGAGCTTGTTGTCCGCGCCCATCCGCGTCGATCGCCCGGCGGCGAGCACGATCCCCGCCGGCGGCCCGCCCCCGGGCAGGCCGGGCGCGCGCGGCTGCGGCCGCGAGACGATCTCCATCAGAAGCCCGCCGACGCCCATGCGCTGGACATCGGCGCGGCCGACCGGAACACCGGCGAGATGGCGCTGCAGCACCCAGTCGAAGCTGTTCTCCTTGGGCGAGCGGGCGCAGCCCGGCGCGCCGATCACCGGCTTGCCGGCGATGCGACCGAGCATCAGCAGATTGCCGGGATCGACCGGCATGCCCAGATGCTCGACATCGCCGCCGGCCTCGACCAGCGCCTGCGGGATCACGTCACGCCGGTCGGTGATGGCGGAAGCGCCGAACACGACGATGATGTCGGCCTCGCCCGCCGCCTGCTCGGCGATGGCCTTGGCCAGCGGCGCGGCCTCGTGCGGCACGCGCTGGTCCGCCGCCAGCACCGCCTCGGCCGGCTCCAGCCGCTCGCGCATGATCCTGAGCGTCTTGTCGACCACGCTCGGCTTCAGCCCCGGCAGCAAGGTCGAGATCACGGCGACCCCCGCCGGGCGATACGTCGCGACCGAGACCGCCGGGACATTGCCGAGCGCGGAAAGCGCATGGTCCACCAGCGCCTGGGGCACCGCATAGGGAATGATCTTCACCGTGGCGACGAGCTCGCCCGCCACCACCGCCTTCAGTGCCGGCAGGGTCGCGACCGTGATCGCCTCGTCGATGGCGTTGAAGGCGTCGATCGCCGCAACGTCGATGCGCAGCACGCCGGCTTCGGCTGCGAACAGGTTGACCCGCCCGGTGAAGGGCGGCTCCGCCGTGACCGCCTCCCCGGTCATCCGCTCCGCCAGTTGTGCGGCGGCGGCGTTCTCGTCGATGTCGCCGGGTTCCAGCCTGACCGCGACGATCTCGGCGATGCCGGCGGCTTCGAGCTTGGCGGCGAGCTCGGCCGTCACGGTCGCGCCCTTCTTCACGATGGTGCCGTCGGCGCGGATGGTATGCGCCGCGATGCAGCCGATGGCATCCGCGATGGCGACCGGTCCGAATTGCATCGCCTAATCCTCAGGCCGGCTTGCGGCGCGGGCCGCGCAGCGTCGCGACGATCTCGGCCAGGATCGCAAGCGCGATCTCGGCCGGCGAGACCGCGCCGATATCGAGCCCGATCGGCGCATGGATGCGCGCCGTCGCGGCGGCGTCGAAGCCGGCTTCGGCCAGGCGCTCCAGCCGCCTGCCATGCGTCTTGCGGCTGCCGAGCGCACCGACATAAAAGCAGTCGGAGCGCAACGCAGCGACGAGGCCGGGATCGTCGATCTTCGGATCATGCGTCAGCGCGACGAAGGCGGTGTAGGCGTCGAGCCCGATCCGGGCAAGCGCCTCGTCGGGCCATTCGGCGAGCAGCGTCCCCTCGGGGAAACGCTCGGGCGTGGCGAAGGCGGTGCGCGGATCGATGATGATGAGATCGAGCTCGAGCGCCTTCGCCATCGGCGCCATCGCCTGCGAGATATGAACGGCGCCGGTCACGATCACGCGCGGATGCGGCGCCTGCACGGTCAGGAAAAAGGATCGCCCCTCCACCTCCGCCATGCCGCTCTTGCCGGAGCGCAGCTGCCGCTCCAGCAAGTCCGCCAGCGGATCGGCCGCGATCCCGGCTTGCGTCACCAGCCGTTGCGCGCCGCTGGCGAGATCGCTCATCAGCACGGCGGCGCGGCGCGCCTGCCGTTCCGCATTGAGCGCGGCGAGGGTCGCAAGATCCACCGGTCAGCCCCCGTCCCCGGCGCGGACCGGCTCGACATAGACCTTGATGCGGCCGCCGCAGGAGAGCCCGACCTGCCAGGCCGCCGCGTCGGCGACGCCGAATTCGAGCATGCGCGCCTTGCCCTCGGCAATCACGTCGGCAGCCTCGGCGACCACCGCGCCCTCGACGCAGCCGCCCGAGACCGAGCCGAGGAAATTCCCCTCCCCGTCGATGACGAGATGCGAGCCGACCGGGCGCGGCGCCGAGCCCCAGGTCTCGACCACGGTCGCGATGGCGACACCGCGGCCTGAGCGCGCCCAGTCCTCCGCAGCCCGCAGGATGTCGGTGTCGGTGCTGATCATGGTCGCGTTTCCCTCATGGCGAGAAGCACCGCATCATGCCTCAAACCGCCCGCTTCAGCCACCGGCGCGGATCGCTCTCCCGCCCTGCGTCCAGCGACAGCGCGGCGCAGAGATCGGCCATCGCCGCGAGGTTGTGGATCGGCCGGAACGAATCGACATGGGGCAGCATCGCCTTGATGCCGCTGGCGCGCGCCGCGAAGGCTTCGTAGCGCAGCAGCGGGTTGAGCCAGATGAGTTGCCGGCAGGAGCGGTGCAGCCGGTCCATCTCGAAGGCGAGGTGATCGTCGAGATGCCGCTCCAGCCCGTCGGTGAAGAGCAGCACCACCGCCCCGCCGGCCAGCACGCGCCGCGACCAGACCCGGTTGAAATCATGCAGCGCGGTGGCGATGCGGGTGCCGCCCTCCCAGTCCGGCGCCGCCTTGCCGGCCAGCGCCAGCGCCTCGTCGGGATCGCGCGCCTTCAGCATCCGGGTGACGTTGGTGAGCCGCGTGCCGAAGACGAAGGAATGCACGCGCCGGCGCTTCTCGGTCAGCGCATGCAGGAAATGCAGGAAGATGCGCGAATATTCGGCCATCGAGCCGGAGATGTCGACGAGCGCCACGATCGGCGGATGCACCTGCCGCCGCTCGCGGAAGGCGAGGTCGATCGCGCCGCCCCCGCCCCTGAGCGAGCGCCGGAAGGTCAGCCGCGGATCGATGCGCTGACCGCGCTCGGCCGGCCGGAAGCGGCGCGTCGCGACACGGTCGTCGGGCAATCTCAGCGCGGCGATGAGCTGCTTGGCGCGCGCGATCTCGGCCGCGCTCATCTGGGCGAAATCGCGCGATTTCAACATCTCGCGATCGGAGACGGTGAGCCGGGCGGTGAGCTCGGTCAGCTCCGTCGGGGCCTCGTCCTCGCGGGGCGGCGGCGCGAAGGCTTCCGCCACGCGCAGCGCCCCGGCCTCGGCCTTCTCCGGCTGGCGGTCGTCGCCGGGCGAGACCGGCGACATCTGCGCCATGATCTTCTCGATCAGGTTGCGGCGGCGCCAGAACAACCGGAAGGCCTGATCGTATATGGGTGTATCCTCGTGCTTCTTCACGAAGATCGCATGCAGCGCCCAATAGACGTCGGCGCGCTCACCGAGCGCGCCATCGCTGAGCGCCGATACCGCCTCGACCACCGCGCCGGGCCCGACGGGAAGCCCCGCTGCCCTGAGCGCGCGGGCGAAAAAGGCGACGTTCCCGGCGAGCTTGCCGGTCACACGCGCGCCTCGGCCTTCGCCTGGTCCAGGAGCTCCTTCACCTTCGAGCCCTGCATCGCCTGGATGTCGTCCTGGTATTTCAGCAGCGCGCCCAGCGTATCCGAGACCACCGCCGGATCGAGCGAGACCGCGTCGAGCTCGACCAGCGCCGTCGCCCAGTCCAGCGTCTCGGCGACGCCCGGCGCCTTGAACAGCTCCTCCTTGCGGATCGCCTGCACGAAGGCGACGACCTGCTTCGAGAGCCTGGCGGGCGCCTCCGGCGCCCTCGCCTTCAGGATGGCGAGCTCGCGCGCCGCATCGGGATAGCCGACCCAGTGATAGAGGCAGCGCCGCTTCAGCGCGTCGTGGATCTCGCGGGTGCGGTTCGAGGTCAGAATCACGATCGGCGGCTCGGCCGCCCGGATCGTGCCGAGCTCGGGAATCGTCACCTGCGCATCGGCCAGCACCTCGAGCAGGAAGGCCTCGAACGCCTCGTCGGTGCGGTCGAGCTCGTCGATCAGCAGGATCGGCGCCCCGCCCTGCTGCGGCTCCAGCGCCTGCAGCAGCGGGCGCTTCACCAGATATCTCTCCGAGAAGACGTCGGATTCGAGCCTGTCGCGGTCGCTCGCCGCGCCGCCGGCCTCCGCGAGGCGGATCGCCATCATCTGCCCGGCATAGTTCCACTCGTAGACGGCGGACGAGAGATCGAGCCCCTCATAGCATTGCAGCCGGATCAGCCGGCGGCCGAGGCCCGCCGCCAGCACCTTGGCGATCTCGGTCTTGCCGGTGCCGGCCTCGCCCTCCAGCAGGAGCGGCCGCTTCATCCGAAGCGCCAGGAACAGCACCGTCGCCAGCGCGCGATCCGCGACATAGCCCTGTGCTTGCAGGAGCGCGAGCGTGGCATCGATGGAGGGAGGCAGAGGAGAGGACATAGATACTCACGTCTTCGGGGCGGCCGCAGCGCGGCCGAGCCCGGAATCCATAACCGCCGACGCAGCCGATGACGAGGTCGCGCCCGCGCCTATTTCCCAATCGCCTGCGCCACGGCCTGCTTCGCCATCACGCCGATCAGATGGGCACGGTATTCGGGATCGGCGTGGATATCGCCGTTGATGCCGCTCACGCCGTGCTTGAAGCCTTCGAGCGATTTCGGCGCGAAGCGGACCTTGAGCGCGGCCTCCGCTTCCGGCCAGCGGAAGACGCCGCCATCGCCCGCCCCCGTCACCGCGACGCGGATCTCGCTGCCCCGCTTGGCGACGAAGACACCGACCATGGCATAGCGCGAGGCCGGGTTGCGGAACTTGGCATAGCCCGCCTTCGCGGCCAGCGGGAACGAGACCCGGGTGATGATCTCGCCCTCCTCCAGCGCCGTCTCGTAGAGGCCGGTGAAGAACTCCTCGGCCGGGAGCTTGCGCCTGTTGGTGACGACGGTTGCGCCGAGCGCGAGCAGGGCCGCCGGATAATCCGCCGCCGGATCGTTGTTGGCGACCGAGCCGCCGATCGTGCCGCGATGGCGCACATGCGGATCGCCGATATGGCCGGCGAGAAAGGCCAGCGCCGGAATCGCGGCCTGCACCTCGGGAGAGGCCGCGACCTCGGCATGGGTCGTCATCGCGCCGATGACGAGGTTGCGGCCCTTCAGCGCGATGCCCTTGAGATCGGCGCAGGCTCCGAGATCGACGAGCGCCGCGGGCGAAGCCAGCCGCTGCTTCATCGTCGGCAGCAGGGTATGGCCGCCGGCCAAGAGCTTGGCGTCCTCCTTCTTGGCGATGAGCGTCGCCGCCTGACGGGCGCTGGTGGGCTTATGATAGGTGAAAGCGTACATCTGCCTGTCCTTTCAGCTCACTCGGCCGCCTGACGGCTGATCGATTTCTGCGCC
Source organism: Bosea sp. (in: a-proteobacteria) (assembly GCF_023953965.1). Lineage (NCBI taxonomy): Bacteria > Pseudomonadati > Pseudomonadota > Alphaproteobacteria > Hyphomicrobiales > Alloboseaceae > Allobosea > Allobosea sp. Next base: position 3,082,452 of record NZ_JAMLIX010000001.1, on the reverse strand, counting down.
GCGCGCCAGACCGCCTGCGGCGTCGCCGGCATCGCGATATCCTCGTGTCCGAGCGCGTCGGTGATGGCGTTGATCACGGCCGGCGGCGAGGCGATGGCGCCGGCCTCCCCGCAGCCCTTGATGCCGAGCGGGTTGGAGGGGCACGGCGTCACCGTCATCCCGACCTCGAAGGAAGGCAGGTCGTCGGCGCGGGGCATGCAGTAGTCCATGAAGCTCGCGGTCACGAGCTGGCCGTCGGCATTGTAGCGCGCGCCTTCCAGAAGCGCCTGGCCGACGCCCTGCGCGATGCCGCCATGCACCTGCCCCTCGACGATCATCGGGTTGATGACGTTGCCGAAATCATCGACCGCCGCCCAGCGCTCGATCCGCGTCACGCCGGTCTCGGGATCGATCTCGACCTCGCAGATATGGACGCCGGCCGGGAAGGTGAAGTTGGTCGGGTCGTAGAACGCGCCTTCCTTCAGCCCCGGCTCCAGCTCCTGCCCGTTGAATTTGTGCGCGACATAGGCCTGCAGGGCGCAGGAGCCGAAATCGAGCTTGCGGTCGGTGCCCTTCACCGAGAAATGCCCGTCCGCGAAGTCGATATCGGCCTCGTCGGCCTCCAGCACATGGGCGGCGACCTTCTTGCCCTTGGCGATCACCTTGTCGAGCGCCTTGAAGATCGCCGACATGCCGACCGCACCCGAGCGCGAGCCATAGGTGCCCATGCCCATCTGCACCTTGTCGGTGTCGCCGTGGACGATGGAGACGTTGTCGATCGGAATGCCGAGCCGGTCCGAGACCAGCTGGGCGAAGGTCGTCTCATGGCCCTGACCGTGGCTGTGCGAGCCGGTCAGAACCTCGACCGTGCCGATCGGATTGACCCGGACCTCGGCCGATTCCCACAAGCCGACGCCCGCGCCGAGCGAGCCGACCGCGGCCGAGGGCGCGATGCCGCAGGCCTCGATATAGGAGGAGAAGCCGATGCCGCGCAGCTTGCCGTTGCGGGCGGAATCGCGCTTGCGCTTGCCCAGCCCCTTGTAGTCGATCATCTCCAGCGCCTTCTTCATCGAGGCGCCGTAATCACCGGCGTCGTACATCATGATCACCGGCGTCTGGTGCGGGAACGACCTGACGTAGTTCTGCATCCTGAACTTCGCCGGGTCCTTGCCGAGCTGGCGCGCCGTCACCTCGATCAGCCGCTCGACCACGAAGGTCGCCTCCGGCCGCCCGGCGCCGCGATAGGCGTCGACCGGGGCGGTGTTGGTGTAGACCGCGTCGACCTCGCAATAGATCGCCGGGATGTCGTACTGCCCCGAGAGCAGCGGCGCGTAGAGATAGGTCGGCACCGAGGAGGAGAAGGTCGAGAGATAGGCGCCGAGATTGGCCGTGGTATGGACCCGCATGCCGAGGATCCTGCCGTCGGCATCGGTCGCCAGTTCGGCATGGGTGACGTGGTCGCGGCCATGCGCGTCGGCGAGGAAGGCTTCGGTGCGCTCGGCGGTCCACTTCACCGGGCGGCCGACCTTCTTCGCCGCCCAGACGCAGACCGTCTCCTCGGCATAGATGAAGATCTTGGAGCCGAAGCCGCCGCCGACATCGGGCGCGATCACGCGCAGCTTGTTCTCCGGCGCGATGCCGATGAAGGCCGAAAGCACGAGCCGCGCCACATGCGGGTTCTGGCTGGTGGTGTAGAGCGTGAAGACGCCCTCGCCGGCATCGTAGTCGCCGACCGCCGCGCGCGGCTCCATCGCGTTCGGCACGAGGCGGTTGTTGACGAGGTCGAGCTTCGTCACGTGCCTGGCCGCCTTGAAGGCCTTCTCGGTCGCGTCCTTGTCGCCGAGATGCCAGTTGAACACCGTGTTGTCCGGCGCCTCGTCATGGACCACGGTCCTGGCGCCCGCCGCCTTGCCGGTATCGACGACGGCCGGCAGTTCCTCGTAGTCGACGACGATCGCCTCGGCGGCGTCCTTCGCCTGCGCAAGCGTCCCGGCCACCACCACGGCGACATGGTCGCCGACATAGCGCACCTTGCCCTGGGCCAGCGCCGGATGCGGGCCGGCGCGCATCGGCGAGCCGTCCTTGTTGTGGATCATCCAGCCGCAGATCAGCCCGCCGATCTTGTCGGCGGCGAGATCGGCCCCGGTGAAAACGCCGACGACGCCCGGCATGCCGGCGGCGGCTTTCGTGTCGATCGCCCTGATCTTCGCATGAGCGTGCGGCGAGCGCAGGAAATAGGCGTGGGCCTGGCCCGGCCGGTTGATGTCGTCGGTGTAGCGGCCCTGGCCGGTGATGAAACGATGGTCTTCCTTGCGGCGGACTGCGGCGCCGATTCCGGTGGCGGACATGGTGTTCCCTCCTCGCACGCGGCGCCTCTGCCGGACGCCTCACTGCTGGAACGCATCACGAATGGGTGGATCGCGCCCTGGGGCGCGTCCTACTCGGCGGCCTGGCGGGTGGCTGACCCGGCCCCGCCCATGGCCTCGGCTCCGGCGGCGATCGCCTTGACGATGTTGTGATAGCCGGTACAGCGGCAGATATTGCCGTCGAGATCCTCGCGGATCGTCTTCTCGTCGAGATGGTTGCCGCGGCGGTTCACCATGTCGACGGCGGACATGATCATGCCCGGCGTGCAGAAGCCGCATTGCAGGCCATGATGCTCACGGAAGGCTTCCTGCATCGGGTGCAGCGCGCCATCTGTCGCCAGCCCCTCGATCGTCGTGACGCTCGCGCCGTCGACGGCCACAGCGAGCGTGGTGCAGGCTTTCACCGCCTTGCCGTCGAGATGCACGACGCAGGCGCCGCACTGGCTGGTGTCGCAGCCGACATGGGTGCCGGTGAGCCTGAGGTTTTCGCGCAGGAACTGCACCAGAAGGGTGCGCGGGTCGATGGTGGCGGTGACGGCTTTGCCGTTCACCGTCAGCGAAACAGTGGTCATGAGCACATCTCCTGTGACCCGTCTCTGACGCCGTCCCATCCCCTCCCCGGGCCATGGGCCGTGCTGATGCCGAAGATCACCTCGCCTCATCAGGCAGGTTTTCCTTGGAACAGCTCGAAATTGAGTGTGGACCGGCAATTTTTCGGGGTCAAGCGAAAGCGACCACGCAGAAAGCTGCGGTTTGAGCCCGAATTGGCGCAGTTTGTGCGACGCCGGGCGCCGCGATCATGCCGGCCCTGCCGTTCCCGAACCGGGGAGGCTATCCCTCGCTCACGGCCCTGGCGAAATTGGCGAAGAACTCGTCGGCGAGCTTCTTCGAGACCGAATCGATCAGCCGCGAGCCGAGCTGCACCAGCTTGCCGCCGACCTGGGCCTCGACCTCGTAGCGCAGCAGGGTCGCGCCCGCTTCCGCGTCGCTCAGGCTCACCCGCGCCCCGCCCTTGGCGAAGCCGGCGATGCCGCCCTCGCCCTCGCCGGCGATGCGGTAGCCATTCGGCGGGTCGAGCTCGGCGAGCTCGACCCTGCCCTTGAAGCTCGCCTTCACCGGCCCGAGCTTGACCTTCACCAAGGCGGAGAAATGCGTGTCGTCGTCCTTGTTGAGCTGCTCGCAGCCGGGAATGCAGGCCTTCAGCACCTCGGCGTCGTTGAGCTTGGCCCAGACCACTTCCCTGGCGGCCGGCAATACCACCTCACCGCTCATCGTCATCGCCATAGCGTCCCTCCCGAAGCGTCTTCAAGACCGCACATCGGCCTGAAGATTGTCCCGTTCCCTATCCATGGCCGCAATGCCCGCGACCGCACAAGAGGCACCTGCCGGAAAGCCCCGAGGAATCGGGAAACGCCTCAAGCCGAGCCGAAGCGGCGGCCACGGTAGATCAGCCCCGGCCCCGGCCCGGCCCCGCCGAGCCCTGCGACCTCGCCGATCAGGATGCGATGGCTGGCGACGTCATGCGCCGCGACGAGCCGGCAGTCGAAGGCCGAGACCGCATCGAGCAGCACCGGCGCCCCGGTCACGAGCCGGCCCCAGCGGGCGGTGGCGAAGCGCGCCTCGCCCTCGATTCCCCGCCGGCTGGCGAAGATCTCCGCGAGCTCCGCGAGCGACTCCGGCAAGGTGTTGACGCAGAACGTCCCGCTCGTCTCGATCGCCGCCAGCGTTCGGCTGCCGCGCGCGATGCAGGCGAGCACCGTCGGCGGGGCGTCGGAGACGGACGCGACCGCCGTCGCCGTCAGCCCGATGCGCCCCTCCGGCCCCAAGGCGGTGACGAGATGCACGGCGCTCGCGACCCGGGCCATGGCGTCGCGGAAGGCAGGAGCGTCGGGATGGGCGTCGGAAGGCTCCAGCGGCGGCATGGGATGGACGGTCTTCGTCATTCGGCTCGATCGGTTGCGCGTGATATCCGGCGAAAGACCCCATGTAGAGGCTCGGGCGCGCCGGCGCCAGCCGCGGCGCCGGCCGGAAGGTGCGGAAAGCCGCCCTTTCGCCCACCGATTCGCCGATAGTCGCTTTTGACAGAAAAACGGCGGGGAGCGATTGTCCCCGGAGCAATCGGTTGCTAGCCATTGCTCTGCAATCGCATCCCGCATGCGCCGGCGTCATGCCGGCGACGAGAACGGGAGCTGGTTCGAGGGGTCGGCGTTTTCCATGGAAGTCTTCGTGCAGCAGCTCATCAACGGGCTGACACTGGGATCGATCTACGGTCTCATCGCCATCGGCTACACGATGGTCTTCGGCATCATCGGCATGGTGAACTTCGCCCATGGCGACATCTTCATGCTCTCCGCCTTCGTCGCGCTGATCTTCTTCATGCTGATCACCGCGGTCCTCGGCACCAGCGCCGGCATGGTCATGCTGGCGCTGGTCGCGGTGCTCGCGCTGGCGATGTTCGTCACCTCGTTGTGGAACTGGACGATCGAGCGCCTGGCCTACCGGCCGTTGCGCGGCTCCTTCCGCCTGGCGCCGCTGATCTCGGCGATCGGCATGTCGATCTTCCTGATGAACTTCGTGCAGGTCGTGCAGGGCCCGCGCAACAAGTCGATCCCGCCGATGCTCAACAAGTCGATCACGCTGATCGAGAGCGCGACCTATCCGGTGCAGATCTCCTACAAGCAGATCGTCATCATCGTGACGACCGCGGTGCTGCTCGCGGCCTTCTGGTACGTGGTGCAGAAGACCCCGCTCGGCCGCGCCCAGCGCGCCTGCGAGCAGGACCGCAAGATGGCGGCGCTGCTCGGCATCGACGTCGACCGCACGATCTCGCTCACCTTCGTCATGGGGGCGGCGCTGGCCGCCGTCGCCGGGGTGATGTTCCTCGTGCTCTACGGCGTGGTGAACTTCGCCGACGGCTTCGTGCCGGGCGTCAAGGCGTTCACCGCGGCCGTGCTCGGCGGCATCGGCTCGCTGCCCGGCGCCGTGATCGGCGGGCTGCTGATCGGGTTGATCGAGGTGATGTGGTCGGCCTATTTCACCATCGACTACAAGGACGTCGCCGCCTTCTGCATCCTGGCGATCGTGCTGGTGTTCATGCCCTCCGGCCTGCTCGGACGCCCGGAAGTCGAGAAGGTCTGACGCCATGGCGAGGAACCCGAGCGCGACCACGCCCGCCCCCGGCCTCGACCTGAAGGCGGCCTTCAGGGAGGCCGGCTTCGCCGCCCTCGTCACGCTCGGCCTGTGCATCCCGATCATCGCCTGGGGCACGCGCCAGAACCTCGACAACATCCTGGTGCTCGACCCGCGCTGGGACGCCGTCGCCTGGGCCGTCGGCATCGTCTTCGTCGGCCGCCTGCTGATGGCGCTGCGCCAGCAGACCCGCAGCCCGGAGAAGGCGGCCTCCCGCATCCTGCCCCCCGGCACGGTCGCCTTCTTCCAGCGCCATTCGCGGCTGTTCTCGCTGTTCGGGCTCGGCTTCCTCGTCACCTTCCCGGCAATCGCGATCGGGCTCGCCGGCTGGGGCGGCGCGCTGAAATGGATCGACAATTTCGGCGTCCAGATCCTGATCTACGTCATGCTCGGCTGGGGCCTGAACATCGTCGTCGGCCTCGCCGGCCTGCTCGACCTGGGCTACGTCGCCTTCTATGCCGTCGGCGCCTATTCCTATGCGCTGCTGGCCAAGAATTTCGGCCTGTCCTTCTGGCTCCTGCTGCCGCTCGCCGGCATCCTCGCCGCCTTCTGGGGCATGCTGCTCGGCTTCCCGGTCTTACGCCTGCGCGGCGACTACCTCGCGATCGTGACGCTGGCCTTCGGCGAGATCATCCGCCTCGTCCTGATCAACTGGACGGATTTCTCCAACGGCTATGCCGGCATCTCCGGCATCCCGCGCCCGACCTTCTTCGGCATCCCCTTCACGGCGGCAGACGACGGCTTCGCCGCCGTCTTCGGGCTGGAATTCTCGCCGCTCTACCGCACGATCTTCCTGTATTACCTGATCCTGTGCCTGGCGCTGCTCACCGCCTTCGTCACGCTGCGGCTGCGCCGGCTGCCGGTCGGGCGCGCCTGGGAGGCGCTACGCGAGGACGAGATCGCCTGCCGCTCGCTCGGCATCAACACCACCAACACCAAGCTCACCGCCTTCTCGATCGGGGCGATGTTCGGCGGCTTCGCCGGCTCCTTCTTCGCGGCGCGGCAGGGCTTCATCTCGCCTGAATCCTTCATCTTCATGGAATCGGCGGTGATCCTCGCCATCGTCGTTCTCGGCGGCATGGGCTCGCTGTGGGGCTGCGCCATCGCGGCGATCGCGATGATCGGCGGCACCGAGCTCCTGCGCGAGCTCGAATGGATGAAGCAGATCTTCGGCAACGACTTCGACCCGACGAAATACCGCATGCTGATCTTCGGCTTCGCCATGGTGGCGATCATGATCTGGAAGCCGCGCGGCCTGATCTCGGTGCGCCACCCCACCGCCTTCCTCAAGGAGAAGAAGGCGATCTCGTCGGATCTCGTGCAGGAGGGCCATGGCTGATGGCCGCACCCGCATTCGAGGCGCCGCAGGGGCGCCCGCTGCTCGAGGTCGAGCGGCTGACCATGCGCTTCGGCGGGCTCACCGCCGTCAACGGCCTCTCCTTCGCGGCGCGCAAGGGCGAGATCACCGCGCTGATCGGCCCCAACGGCGCCGGCAAGACCACGGTCTTCAACTGCATCACCGGCTTCTACAAGCCGACGCAGGGCCTGATCGCGCTGAACCACGACGACGGTGCGGGCTTCCTGCTCGAGCGCATGCCGGATTTCCGCATCTCCTGGAAGGCCAAGGTCGCCCGCACCTTCCAGAACATCCGCCTCTTCGGCGGCATGACGGTGCTGGAGAACCTGCTCGTCGCCCAGCACAATCCGCTGATGCGGGCGTCCGGCTTCACCTTCCTCGGCGTGCTCGGCATCGGCGGCTACAAGGCCCGCGAGAAGGAGGCGATCGAGAAGGCGCGGTTCTGGCTCGACAAGATCGGCCTCATCCATCGCGCCGACGATCCCGCCGCCGACCTGCCCTATGGCGACCAGCGCCGGCTCGAGATCGCGCGTGCCATGTGCACCGACCCGGTGCTGCTGTGCCTCGACGAGCCGGCCGCGGGCCTGAACCCGCGCGAGAGCCTCGACCTCAACACCCTCCTGCTCTCGATCCGCGCCGATCTCGGCACGGCGCTGCTCCTGATCGAGCACGACATGTCGGTCGTCATGGAAATCTCGGACCATGTCGTGGTCCTCGACTACGGCACCAAGATCGCCGACGGCACGCCCGCCGAGGTGCAGGCCGACCCGAAGGTCATCGCCGCCTATCTCGGCGTCGACGACGAGGAGGTCGAGGAGATCGAAGCGGAGGTCGGCATCTCGTGACTGAAGCCCGGCCCCACACCCAGCCTCTCCTCGCCGCCCGCGGCGTCAAGACCTATTACGGCAAGATCATCGCGCTGAAGGGCGTCGACATCGACGTCAATGCCGGCGAGATCGTCACCATGATCGGCGCCAACGGCGCCGGCAAGTCGACGCTGATGATGACGATCTTCGGCAATCCGCAGGCACGCGAGGGCACGATCACCTATGAGGGCCGCGACATCACGCGGCTGCCGAGCCACGAGATCGCCCGCCTGGGGATCGCGCAGTCGCCGGAAGGGCGCCGCATCTTCCCGCGCATGACGGTGTTCGAGAACCTCCAGATGGGCGCCGCCGTCGACGGCTTTTCCCATTTCGACGAGGATCTGGAGCGGATGTGCACGCTGTTCCCGCGCGTCAGGGAGCGCCTGCAGCAGCGCGGCGGCACGCTGTCGGGCGGCGAGCAGCAGATGGTCGCGATCGCGCGCGCGCTGATGGCGCGCCCGAAGCTGCTCCTGCTCGACGAGCCCTCGCTCGGCCTCGCTCCCCTCGTCGTGAAGCAGATCTTCGAGGCGATTCGCGCGCTCAACCGGACGCAAGGCTTGACCGTCTTCCTGGTCGAGCAGAACGCCTTCCATGCGCTGAAGCTCGCCCATCGCGGCTATGTGATGGTCAACGGCGTCGTCACCATGAGCGGCACGGGCAAGGAGCTGCTCGCCAACCCGCAGGTGCGCGCCGCCTATCTCGAAGGCGGGAGGCATTGACCATGCAAGGCGTCCTCTACGAAGAACCGACGGTCTGGCTCTTCCTCCTGGTCACGGTCGCCATGGGCGGCTGGCTCGCCTGGATGGCGGGCCGCGCCATCGCGCTGACCTGGCGGCCGAACTGGCAGCTTTTCGTCTACATGATGGTGCTCGGCCTGTTCGTCCGCTTCATCCATTTCGCGCTGTTCGAGGCGACGCTGCTGACGCTGCATTATTACACCGTCGACACGCTCGTGCTGATCGCCTTCGGCTATGCCGGCTGGCGCTACACCCGCGCCAGGCAGATGACGCGGCAGTATCACTGGCTGTTCGAGCCGGCCGGCCCCTTCGGCTGGAGGCCGCGTCAAGGCGTCGAGATCCGGCCCGAACTGCTCTGAAAGACTAACGCGCTTGTCACGTGACAGACCCTCGGAAAAGCGCAAGACTGCGGCTTACGGTGATCAGAACACGCCGCGACGGGCGGCCCGTCCAGCCCGTCGATCAATCAATGCAGGGGAGTTGCATCATATGAAAAAACTGCTGTTGGGCAGCATTGCGCTGGGCGCGGTCCTCGCCTTCTCGGGCGTCGCCAGCGCGCAGATCAAGATCGGCGTCGGCGCCCCGCTGACGGGCCCCAACGCCGCCTTCGGCGCGCAGATCAAGAATGGCGCCGAGCAGGCGGCCGCCGACATCAACGCCGCGGGCGGCATCAACGGCCAGAAGATCGAGATCGTGCTCGGCGACGACGTCTCCGATCCGAAGCAGGGCGTCTCCGTCGCCAACAAGTTCGCCGGCGACGGCGTCAAGTTCGTGGTCGGCCACTTCAACTCCGGCGTCACCATGCCGGCCTCCGAGGTCTATGCCGAGAACGGCGCGCTGATGATCACCCCGGCCGCGACCAACCCGCAGGTCACCGAGCGCGGGCTGTGGAACACCTTCCGCATCTGCGGCCGCGACGACCAGCAGGGCGAGGTCGCCGCCGCCTACATCGCCAAGAACCTCAAGGGCAAGAAGATCGCGGTCGTCCACGACAAGACCACCTATGGCAAGGGCCTGGCCGACGAGACGCTGAAGGGCCTGCAGAAGGCCGGCATCAAGGAAGTGCTCTACGAAGGCGTGAACGCCGGCGAGAAGGACTTCTCGGCGCTCGTCTCCAAGATCAAGTCGACCGGCGCCGACTATGTCTACTGGGGCGGCCTACACACCGAAGGCGGCCTGATCGTGCGCCAGATGCGCGACCAGGGCATCCAGGCCACGCTGATCTCGGGCGACGGCATCACCACCGACGAGTTCGCCACGATCGGCGGGCCGGGCGTCGAGGGCACGCTGATGACCTTCGCCCCCGATCCGCAGAAGCGCCCCGAGGCCGCCGCGGTGATCAAGCGCTTCGAGGCCCGCAACTTCAAGCCGGAAGCCTACACGCTCTATGCCTATTCCGGCGTTCAGCTCATCGCCGACGGCATCAAGCGCGCCGGCTCGACCGACTCGAAGAAGGTCGCCGCGGCGCTGAAGGACGGCAACGCGACCAAGACGGTGCTCGGCGATATCGCCTTCGACAAGAAGGGCGACATCACCCGCATCGACTACACCATGTACACTTGGAAGAAGCAGCCCGACGGCAAGATCACCTATATCGAGAACTGATCGCGCCGGCTGACCGCCAGACGATGCAAACGAGACCGCCCCGGTGAGAGCCGGGGCGGTTTTGCATTCCACGTCCGCTGCGCCGGGCGGCCGGTCGGAACCGCTACTGAATCGATCTCTCCGGAACCGCGCCCAAGCTCTTGAGAAAGCCCGCGAAACGCAAAAGGCCGTCCGGCCAGGGGCCATGGCCGGATTCGCTGTTGAGATGGCCGCTGTCGCCGGCATCGACGAATTCCGAGCCCCAGGCCTCGGCCAGATCGCGCGCCTCTGCGTGCGTGCAATAGGGGTCGTTGGCGCTGGCGATCAGCACCGAGCGGAAGGGCAGCGTCTCGCGCCGATGCGCGATGAAGTCCGGCCCCATGCCGGGAACCGCGCCCTTCGCCCGTTCGGAAGCCGGCGCCACCAGGAAGCCGCCGGCGACCTCGCCTCGATGCAGATGCTCGGCGGCGAAGGCGACCGCGCTGCAGCCGGCCGAATGCGCGACGAGCACGACCGGCCGGGTCGCAGCCCGCACCGCCTCGACGATCCGCTCGGCCCAGAGCTGGCGGGAAGGCTTGTACCAGTCCTCCTGCGCGACGCGGCGCGCCGTCGGCAGGCGGGCCTCCCAGCGGCTCTGCCAGTGGTCCGGCCCGGAGCCGGACCAGCCGGGGATGAGGAGGATGTCGGCGTCGGAGGATTTCATCAGGCTTAGATAGCCCCGCCTCCGCCGAAGTCCAGCCCGTCAAGCCTCCCCGAAAACCCGCCGGAAGATCGTGTCGACATGCTTGAAGTGATAGCCCTCGTCGAACATCGCCTTGAGCTCGGAGGCCGGCAGCTTCTCGGCGACGTCCTTGTCGGCCATCAGATTGGTCAGGAAATCCTCGCCATGCTCCCAGGTGCGCATGGCATTGCGCTGGACCATGGCATAGGCGTCCTCGCGGCTGGCGCCGGCCTGCGTCAGCGCCAAGAGCACGCGCTGCGAATTGTGCAGGCCACCGAGCCGGTCGAGGTTCTTGCGCATGTTCTGCGGATAGACCAGGAGCTTGTCGACGACGCCGGTGAGCCGCGCCAGGGCGAAATCGAGCGTCACGGTGGCATCCGGCCCGATCATGCGCTCGACCGAGGAATGCGAGATGTCGCGCTCGTGCCAGAGCGCGACGTTCTCCAGCGCCGGCGTGACCATGCCGCGCACGAGGCGCGCGAGCCCGGTCAGGTTCTCGGTCAGCACCGGGTTGCGCTTGTGCGGCATCGCCGAGGAGCCCTTCTGGCCCGGCGAGAAATACTCCTCCGCCTCGTAGACCTCGGTGCGCTGGAGATGGCGGATCTCGATGGCCAGCCGCTCGATGCAGGAGGCGACGACGCCGAGCGTGGCGAAATACATGGCGTGCCGGTCGCGCGGGATCACCTGCGTCGAGACCGGCTCGACGGAAAGCCCCATCTTCTCAGCGACATAAGTCTCGACCGCGGGGTCGATATTGGCGAAGGTGCCGACCGCGCCCGAAATCGCGCAGGTCGCGATCTCGGCCTGCGCCGCGACCAGCCGGGCGCGGCAGCGCGCGAATTCGGCATAGGCCTGCGCGAGCTTCAGCCCGAAGGTGACGGGCTCGGCATGGATGCCGTGCGAGCGGCCGATGGTCGGGGTCAGCTTGTGCTCGAAGGCCCGGCGCTTGAGCGCCGCCAGCAGCGCGTCGACATCGGCGATCAGGATGTCGGTCGCGCGCTTGAGCTGCACCGAGAGCGTGGTGTCGAGGATGTCGGACGAGGTCATGCCCTGGTGGACGAAGCGCGCCTGCGGCCCGACGATCTCGGCCAGATGCGTCAGGAAGGCGATGACGTCGTGCTTGGTGACGCGCTCGATCTCGTCGATGCGCTCGACGTCGAAGACGGCGTCCTTCGCCTTGGCCCAGATCGTCGCGGCGGCCTCCTTCGGCACCACGCCGAGATCGGCGAGCTTGTCGGTGGCGTGCGCCTCGATCTCGAACCAGATGCGGAACCGCGTCTGCGGCTCCCAGATGGCGACCATTTCGGGGCGGGAATAGCGCGGGATCATCGCAAGCCTTTCACAGTCAACCGCAGTCGCTCAAACCCAGTCGCCGCGGGCGGTTTCCGCCGCCTTGCGGATCGCCGCGATATTGCCGGCATAGGCGGATGGCCCGCCCTTGAACACGGCCGAGCCCGCGACCAGCGTATCGGCACCGGCCTTCACGACCAGCGGCGCGGTCTGAGGCGTGACCCCGCCGTCGATCTCGAGCGCGATCGGGCGGTCTGCGATCAGCGCCCTGACCTGCGCGACCTTCTCGACCACGGAGCCGATGAAGCTCTGCCCGCCGAAACCGGGATTGACCGTCATCAGCAGGATAAGGTCGACATCCTGGATCAGCGCCTCGGCGGCGCCCGCCGGCGTGCCGGGGTTGAGCACGATGCCGGCCTGCTTGCCCTGCGCCTTGATCGCCTGGAGCGTGCGGTGCGGATGCGGGCCCGCCTCGACATGGAAGGAGATCAGGTCGGCGCCGGCCTTGGCGAAGGCTTCGATGTAAGGATCGACCGGCGCGATCATCAGATGCACGTCGAAGAACTTCCTGGTGTGCGGGCGGATCGCCTTCAGCACATCGGGGCCGAAGCTGATATTGGGCACGAAATGCCCGTCCATCACGTCGCAATGGATCCAGTCCGCCCCGGCTTCGTCGATGGCGCGGATCTCCTCGCCGAGCCTGGCGAAATCGGCGGAGAGGATGGAGGGGGCGATGCGGATCGGGCGGCTCATGGCGGGCGGTTTAGCCTCCCCGGGCGCCTGCCGCAATCCTGCCCGGCCTCCCGGCGGCGGATGCGGGCCGCGACGCCGCGCAACAGCCAGGGCAAGAGGTAGATCGGGAACTGCGCCAGCGCGAAGAACAGATAGGTCTTCGGCGAGACGCCGGCCCCCAGCGCCGCGACCAGGAGCCCCATGTTCCGCTGCCCGGTGCCGTAGCTGATCATGAAGCGCTCGGCCGCCGGCAGCCGCCACAGCACCATCAGGCCTGAGGCGAGCCCCGCCGCCGCGACGGCGAAGACTGAGGCGAGCACCGCCAGCACGAGCCCCGGATCGCCGAGCGCGGCCGCGGTGACGCCGTCCATCGCGGCAATGGCGAAGACGACATAGGTCAGCATGCCGAAACCGTCGAGATGGGCCTTCATCGCCTTGATCCGCGGAAAGCCGAGCCAGAGCCGGATCGCGGCGGCCACCGCCATTCCGCCGCCGATGAAGACGAGGAGCCTCAGCGTCAGCACCCAGCGATCGAGCGGCACGGCCGCGCCCGCGATGAGCTCGGCCAGCAGCGGGGCGGTGATCGGGCTTGCGATCGTCGCCACGACGACGCCGGCGATGATCAGCGACGGCTCGAAGCCGTAGAGGATCGCCACCGCCGGCGAGGACATGATCGGCGGCGCCGCCGCCATGATGGCGAGCCCGAGCACGATGCCCGGATCGAGATTGCCGCGCCCGACGAGAGACAGCGCAACCCCGATCAGCAGCACCGGCCCGGCGAGGAGCCACAGCACGCTCGCGGCCAGCTTCGCCGGGCGCCGCAGCAATCTCAGCGTCACGCCGATGTCGAGGCGCATGAACACCACCGTGGTGAAGCAGAAGATCGTCACCGGCAGCGCCGGCCGCGCTGCCGCCGCAAGCTCGGGCAGCGCCAGGCCGAGGAAGATCGAAAGCGCGAAACCTTGCGTGCCGTAGCGGCCGAACCACGCGAGCGCGGCGGCAAGGAAGGCGGCTGGACGCATCGGCTCGAGGCTCTGGAATCGTTTGCGAAACAGCCGGCACACTGGCCCATGCCGGACACGGCGTCACCTGCAGGCGAGACGGCGCGGTTCGACTCCGGCATAAAATTGCGTGATTTTTCGACATCGGCCAGACATTGCAGGCAATGGCGCAAAATCAGCGCATAAACAGCGAAAGATCAGGCCATTCGGCGCAAAATCCGCTCATGCCGCTGACAAGCCGGCGCAAACCGCTATTTTCGCAGAAAAGCGGTTGGAAGGAAGAAGCCATGAAGGTGGACACGATCGTTCTCGGCGCCGGCATCGTCGGCATCTCGGTCGCGCTTCACCTGCAGAAGGCCGGGCGCTCCACCCTCCTCGTCGACCGGCGCGGAGCGGGCGAGGAGACGAGCTACGGCAACGCCGGGCTGATCCAGCGCGAGGGCGTCTACCCTTACGGCTTCCCGCATGATTTCGGCGCGCTCATCCGCTACGCGATGAACAACACCATCGACGCCCATTACCACTGGAGCGCGATCCCGAAGCTCGCCCCTTTCCTGTTCTCCTACTGGATGCATTCGCGCGCCTCGCAGCACGAGGCGATCGCCCGCCAATACGCGACGCTGATCGAACATTGCGTCACCGAGCACGACGCGCTCGCCACGGAGGCCGGCGCGACCGGCCTCCTGCGCCGCGAAGGCTGGATGAAGGTGTTCCGCACGCAGAGGGAGCGCGACACCCGCCTCGCCGAGGCCGCGCGCTGGAACCGCGATTTCTGCCTGAACTACCGCGCGCTCGACATCGCCGCGCTCAAGGCCGCGGAGCCGCATCTCGACCATGGCAGCCTGATCGGCGCCCTGCACTGGACCGACCCGACCACCGTCGTCGACCCGCTCGGCCTGTCGAAGGCCTATGTCGCGCTGTTCGAGACGCTCGGCGGCAAGCTCGCCCTCGGCGATGCCGGCACGCTGGCGCAGGAGGGGGCCGAATGGAGCCTCACCCTCGCCGATGGCACGAAGGCGCAGGCGAAGGACGTCGTCGTCGCGCTCGGCCCCTGGGCCGACGTCCTGACCGGCAAACTCGGCTACCGGCTGCCGCTCGCGGTCAAGCGCGGCTACCACATGCATTACAAGCCGCAGGGCAATGCGGTGCTCAACCACCCGGTGCTCGACACCGAGCGCGGCTATTTCCTCGCCCCGATGCTGCAGGGCGTGCGCCTGACCACCGGCGCCGAATTCGCCGACCGCGACGCGCCCAAGACCCCGGTTCAGCTCGCCCGCGCCGAGCCGATCGCCAGGGCGCTGTTCCCGCTCGGCGAGCGCCTCGATGCCGAGCCCTGGCTCGGCCGGCGCCCCTGCACCCCGGACATGATGCCGATCATCGGCCCGGCACCGAAGCACAAGGGCCTGTGGTTCTCCTTCGGCCACGCCCATCACGGGCTGACGCTCGCCGCCGTCACCGGCCGGATGATCGCGGAGATGGTGACGGGCCGGCCGGTCTTCGTCGATCCGGCGCCGTTCGCGCCGTCGCGGTTCTGACGGCCCTGCGCGAGGCCCTCTCGCCGGGCGCGGGCGGGCCTGCCACCATGGCCTCCCGATTCCCGACCGAGACCCCGCCATGGCCCTCGCCGCACCGCCCCTTCAGGACAACGCCCATGCCGCCGCGCTGGCTCTGCTCGAACGCGTGCCGCTGATCGACGGCCATAACGACCTGCCCTACGTCATCCGCACGGACGCCCGCGCGAAGGGGGACGTCGCGGCTTACGGCCTCGACCGGCTCCATCCCGAGGGCGACACCGACATTCCCCGCATGCGGGCGGGCAGGCTCGCGGCGCAGTTCCTCGCGGCCTATGTCCCGCCCAAGCGGGCGCGGCCCGCCGGCTTCGCGCTCGCCCAGATCGCGCTGATGCGCGCTATCCTCGAGCGCCACGCCGACGTCTTCCGGCCGGGCCTCTCGGCCGCCGATGTCGAGGCGGCCCGGGCCGAGGGGCGCATCGCCCTCTTCATGACGATCGAGAACGGAACCGCGCTCGACGGCGAGCTCGACGCCCTCGACGCCTATCACGCGCTGGGCGTGCGGCTGATGACGCTGTGCCACAACGACACCACCGACTGGTGCGATTCCGCCACCGATGCAGCCCGCCATGGCGGCCTCTCCGGCTTCGGCAAGGATGTCGTCGCCCGCATGAACCGGCTCGGCATGGTGGTCGACCTCGCCCATGTCTCGCACAAGGTGATGCACGATGCGCTCGACGTGACGCGCGCGCCCCTCGTCTGGTCGCATTCCAACGCCTTCTCGCTCTGCGACCACCCGCGCAACGTGCCCGACGACGTGCTCGACCGCGTCGCCGGCAATGGCGGCGTCGTCATGGCGACCTTCGTGCCGGATTTCATCAGCCAGGCCTCGCGCGACTGGCACCGCCCGGCCAAGGACCGCTACGGAAAGACGCCCGAGGGCATCGACTACGCGAAGGCCGAGGCCGAGATCGAGCGCAAGGCCGGCCCGCGCCCCAGGGCGACGCTTCCCCAATATTGCGACCATGTCGACTATCTGGCGCAGCGCATCGGCCACGACCATATCGGCATCGGCTCGGATTTCTTCGGCTGGGTCAATCCGGACGGGCTCGAGGACACCTCGACCTTCCCCGCCGTGATCGCCGAGCTGATCCGCCGCGGCTGGTCGGAAGCAAACCTCGCCAAGCTCGCCGGCGGCAACACGCTGCGCGTGCTGCGTGCGGTGGAGCGGGCGGCGGGCTGAACGCTCCATGACCGGTTCCGGCACAGACCGCACCCGCCCGGCCGTCGAGGGCCCGGCTCCCGTCGTCATCCTGATCGAGCCGCAGCTCGCCGAGAATATCGGCATGTGCGCTCGCGCCATGGCGAATTTCGGCCTCTCCGAGATGCGCCTCGTCGCCCCGCGCGACGGCTGGCCGAGCGGCGGCGGCCTGAAGAAGGGCGCCACCGCGGCGGCCTCCGGCGCGACCCATATCCTCGCCAACGCCCGCCTCTTCGCCAGCGCGGCCGAGGCGATCGCCGACCTGAACCACGTGCTCGCCACCACCGCCCGCGAGCGCGGCCAGATGAAGCGCGTCATGACCCCGGCCGAGGCGATGCCGGGGCTGGCGGAGCGCATCGGCGGCGGCGAGCGCGTCGGCATCCTGTTCGGGCGCGAGCGCATCGGCCTCACCAACGAGGAGATCAGCCTCGCCGACGCCATCCTGACCTTTCCGGTCAACCCGGCCTTCGCCTCGCTGAACCTCGCCCAGGCGGTGCTGCTCGCCGGCTATGAATGGTTCAGCACGACGGGCGGGCAGCCGCCCTTCCGCGAGACAACCCTCTCCCCGCCCGCCAGGCGCGAGACGATCCTGTCGATGTTCACCTATCTCGAAGCCGAGCTCGACATCTGCGGCTTCTTCCCGCCCGGCAAGAAGCCGGTCATGACCGCCAATCTGCGCGACATCCTGCACCGCCTCGCCATGACCGAGCAGGAGGCGCGCACGCTGCGCGGCGTCTTCAAGTCACTGGTCGAGGGACCGAAGAAGGCGCGTCTCGCGGCGCGGCGGGAAGAGGCCGGGGACTGACGCCCAGCCAGCAAAAAAGCCGGCCCCGAAGGGCCGGCCCGTCTGGTCGGGGGGTCTCGAAACGTCCCGCTCAGAACTGGTACTTCAGCGTTGCCTTCACGGTGCGGCCGGGCTCCGTGTAATAGTCGCGCGCCTGCGCCAGCACGCCCGTCGGCACCGTGACCGCATCCCAGTATTTCCGGTCGAAGATATTGTAGACGCCGATCTGCAATTCGAGGTCCGCGATCTGCGGCATCGGCCGCCACCAGGCCATGGCGTTGAAGATCGCGTAGCCGGGCGCCTGGAAGCCCTGCGTCGTGCCGAGTGCGGCGGAGGTGGTCGTGGCGACGCCCTTGCGTGCGCCGGCGAGCTTGGTGGAAACCTCGCCGCCCCAGTTCTCGTTGCCATAGGCGATGGCGAAGATGCCCTGCACCGGCGGGATCGAGTTGAGACCGATTCCGTTGATCCTGTTCTTGCCGTCGACATAGGCGAAGGAGCCGCGCACCAGCCAGTTCGGCGCGAAGGCGTACTGCATATTGGCCTCGACGCCGGAAATCTCGGCGCGCGCCACGTTCTGCGGGCCCTGGATACCGCCCTGCGGATAGAGCCCGCCCGGAGGCGCGATCTGCACCGTCTCGATGAAGTTGCGGTAATTGGTGTGGAAATAGGTCACCGAGCCGCCGAAGGCCTTGTCGCCGAAGCGGAAGCCGACATCGATGCCGTTGCTGGTTTCCGGCCGCAGATCGGGATTGCTGGAGCGCAAATAGGTGCCGACCGCGCCGAAAGTCGCATAGAGCTCACTGGCGGTCGGAGCGCGGAAGCCCTTCGACCACTGCGCGAACAGCGTGACGTCCTTCAGAACGGGCGCGTTCTTGATGATGTCGTATTCCAGCCGGACGCGCGGCGACCAGGCATCGCCGCTGGACGAGGCCGGCATCCCCGCGAAGGACGAGCTCGCCAGATAGGCCGCCGTCGCCTTCGGCTTCTCCTCATACCAGTCGAAGCGGGCGCCCGGCGTCAGCCGCAGCGTGTCGTTGAAGAAGCCGAACTGGTGATGCGCGTAGAACGCCGCCATCTTGCCCTCGACGTGCGGCGTGTCGGACTGGTTGGTGTGCAGGTTGTTGCAGGCCGTGAAAGCGCCCGTATAGGGACGCCGGCAGCTATCGAGCCCGGCCGAGTACTGGTCGAGTTCCGACGAGCGCAGCTCCGTGCCGAGCGTCAGCTTGTGCGAGACAGGACCGGTGATGAAGCTCTTGATCAGGTGGCCGTTGAAGCCGAAGGCCTTCTCCTCGACCTCGTTGTTGCGGGCATAGGGCCCGATCACGCTGGTGAAGCGATAGGCGTTGAGGATCGAGTTGCGCGTCACGCCCTGCCAGTAGAGGCTGGCATGGGCCTCGTCGAGGAAGCCGCCGGGCTGCTTGTAGTCATAGTTCAGCGAGATGCGCCTGCGCTCGACCTCTTCTTCCGTCTGGTGCGCGCCGGGGCGGTAGTTGCCGTTGAGCGAGACGGCGTTGGTGCGCGTCTGGAACTTGTCTTCGCGCTTGAAGATCTCGCCGGTCAGCCCGAAGCGATGCACCTCGTTCACATATTGATGCAGCTTGGCGAGGAAGCTGTACTGGGTGAAATCGGCAGGGTTCGGCACGGTGCGGGCCGCCCCGATCGTCGGATCGGTGCCACGGCTGTCGGTCTCGTTGCCTTTCCGGAAGCCGCCCTGCAACAGCACCCAGGTATCGTGGAAGCGGCCGGCCACGGCGCCGCTGCCGAACACGGCCTTGTCGGTCGAGTCGTAACCGGTCTTGGCGAGCGCGCCGAAGCTCTTGCCCGCGCGGATCAGGTCCTCCGGGTCGAGGGTGCGCACCGCCAGCGCGCCGCCGAGCGCGCCCGAGCCGAGCGTGGCGCCGCCGCTGCCGCCGCGCAGCAGGTCGAGCGTCGAGAGCGAGTCGAAATCGAAGGCCGTGCCGATGCTGCGGTCGATCCGGTTGTCCAGGATGAAGGGCTGGCGGATCCCGTCGACCGTGGTCAGCACGCGCGCGCCGTCGAGGCCGCGGATGTTCACCGAGCCGTTCACCCGGTTGAAGCTGATGCCGGCCTCGACCCGGCGCGACAGATCCGCGACGCTCTGGATCTGCTGGCGGCTGAGCTCCTCGCGCGTCATCCGCGTCGTCGTCGGCCCGTTGAGCAGCGCGCCGCCGGGCACGCCCTCACCCTGCACAGTGATCTGGTCGAGCTGGACCTGCGCCTCGGCGGCGGGGGCCGGAGCCGGCGTCGTCCGCCGCCTCTGTTGCTGCGCATCCGCAGGAGAAGCCAGAAGCGCCAGCGCCAAGCTGCCGAGTGCCACGCCGCCGCGAAGCCGGCCGGAAAAAGTCTCCATAGCCCGAGTCCCGTCCTTGCCGCCCGGATCAGGACCGGTGCGGTCTTTTAAAATGAGTAAAAAGAAAGCCTTATACATTTCTGCAAGGCAATTCGCTCGATATTGATCGCAATGACGCATGTCAATTTCAAATATTACCTGACGAAAACAATAGATTTCTTCTAAATAAGGACTATGCAGCCTTCAGCCATGAAAGCCGACCGGCATGACCCGCCCGGCATCTTCAAAGGGACCGCCGTTGCATAGCCGATAGGCAATTTGCACAGATCGAGCCGTGGCCACGAGACTGGCCCGGCGATCGATGATCGCCCGGAAATCCCTGTATCGCTGACAGTCCGAAGCCAGACGGCTGCAAGAACGCATGCGCCAGCCCCTTTCAGGCTCCGGCACACCATACGGAGCATCATTCTGGCGAGCTCCGCTGCCGTAACAAAAGCCTCGCCGATGGCGAGCGGACCATCCCGGTTGTCTTGAGTTGGCCGCACATTCTTTGTATTCGGATAATTCGAATCTGGCGGAGAACTCGTTTTGTACAAATGGCTGCACAATCTGGTTTTGACGCTGCTCGCCGTTGGCCTTTCTGCCGTGACTTTTCAGCTTTTCCAGTTTTCTCGGACCGAAAAGCAGCGCCACAGACAGAATGTTGCGGCAATCATGTCGATCAACGATAAGCTCGATAAAATCGAAGCCACAATACCAGCAAACAAGAATGCAGCCGGAATCGTCGAGAAAATAGGCCTGGTTGATAATTTTCTGATCAAATTCCCACAATTTACCAGATCGGAGGCATTATCTCTAACAAATGAAGAACTATCCATTGACGAAATTAGCATGGAAGCGTCCGAAATAAAATTTTCGGATAAATCTACTAAAGATAAACCTCAATACTCAAATAGAAACTACGAAGCAACGTATCAATATTACAAGAATAAAAACTCGCTTCCCGTCGATCTGAGAATAGACCCGTCTGTCGCGCCACCGGTCATTTCCGTCGAAGACACGGGAAAGGCTCGTCCAGTGCTGTCTGTTCCAAAGGCGTTCGACGCCCTTGGACGCGAGGCGAACTATTACTTCGAAGTCGATACCGACCCGTCGTTCTCGTCATCGAATTTGTGGCGCTTTCCCGCATTGCAGCAGACCGAGTTCCCTGACGACCCCACTTCGATTGCGGGCCTCAAATTCGACGTCTTCAGCACCACGCAACGCGGGGTCGACGGGAAGCAGAACCGCTATCGATTTCCGTTTCGGGTGACCGCTATGCGGCTTCCCGCCTGGGACAAGCTCGATTTCAACGAGATGCAGAAGCACGCGCGCGCATTGGCGTTCAACTTGCCGGCCGAGCGGCTGGTCAAGGAATTCTATCGTTACGTTCGGCAGAATTATCCGTGGAGCAGTGACACCGTCGAGCGATCTCCGCTGGATACCTTTGTCAGCGGTCTCGGCGAATGCGGCCACGTCAACGATCTGATGGGCGCCCTTCTGGAGATGAATGGGATCAGATATCGCGGCGTGGCCGGCTTCAGCCCCTCGGCGCGGGTCGTCTATCCCGGCGGCGGCCACTCGGCGATCGAGGTGATGAACCCCGAGACTTCCGAATGGTCATATGTCGATCCCTATCTCGATGTCCTGCTGATGGACGTATCAGCAGAGGAGATTGCTCGAAACAAGGAGTTTGAGAGGTTTTTCGTCTACGGGATCGAGAGCCGCTTTCGCGGCTTTGGTACAAGCGTAACGCTGAACCGGCTGTTTAAATATCGAATTTACTACGATAAATTGAAGCGGCAGCCAACCATCACGATGTCAAGGCTTTTCGGTGAAGAATATCGCTATGGAATGACCTGGCCCCTCAACATAGCTCCGAAATTCAGTGCTGAAGACCTGTTTGAGGAGAAAAAGACAATCTACGTGAGGGCCCGCTACATATTTTCTGGCTCGCAGCAGATCCAGTACAACCCTGAAAAGCGGGAGCCCATCGAAGGAAGCGTCATCGCGACTGAATGGGCCACCACATCCTTTGAGGTCGAGCCCCGGCGCCTGGTCGAGCGGAATGTGATCGTGAAATCCAGCGCGCAGCCATGACGGCGCGCCAGGATCCGGCGCAGGACCTGAAAGGCTCGGGCGTCGGGAACCGGCTCGAAATCCTCGCTCCCGAGGTCGTGATCGCCCTGAGGTCCGCAACCGGCTGCCGCGCCATTGCAAAGCCCGCGGCGGCGCGCATTCTCCTGTCATGGGACCACGCCGTTCAGGACTGAATCGCCGCGCGCTGCTGGCCGGTGGCGCCGCCGCGCCGTTCGCCATCGCCGGCCGGCCAGCAGCGGCGGCCGATGTCGATGCCGTGGTGATCGGCGCCGGCGCCGCCGGCATCGCCGCCGCCCATGCCCTGCGCGCGGCCGGGCGGCGGGCGATCGTGCTCGAGGCCCGCGGCCGCGTCGGCGGCCGTGCCTTCACCGACACCTCGCTCGGGCCAGCCTTCGATGCGGGCGCGAGCTTCATCCACTGGGCCGAGCGCAACCCCTGGGTCGCGATCGCCCGCGAGGTCGGCATCGCCACCACCGCGGAATCGCGGGGCGGCGGCTTCCAGCTCTTCGCCGATGGCCGGCCTATGGCGGAACCGGATCGCCGGCGCCGCCGCGACGCGTTCCGCCGGATCGAGCGCCGGCTGGAAGCGGCGGACCTCGATGCCCGCGACCTTTCGATCGCCGAACTCATCGGCGATCTCGGGCCCGAGCTTGCCCCCGTCGCGGCCTCCGGCCTGCTGCTTTCGATCGGCGAGGAAGCGGGCCGCATTTCCGCGCGCGACTATCGGCGCCTCTGGTCGGGCGACGACCTCGTCGTCCCCTCGGGCTACGGCGATCTCGTCGCGCGCTCGGCCGCGGGCCTCGACATCCGCTTGGCCGAACCGGTCGAGGCGATCCGCTGGGACGGGCCGGGCGTCGCCGTCACCACGCCTTCCGGAACGCTGCGGGCCGGCGCCTGCATCGTCACGGTGCCGGTCGGCGTGCTGAAGGCCGGCACGATCCGCTTCGTCCCGGAACTGCCGGCGGCGACGCGCGATGCGCTCTCCGGCCTGCATATGGGCGCGCTGACCAAGATCGCGCTGAAGCTCGAGGGCGACCGCTTCGGCATCGCCCCGGGCACCAGCCTGCTCGAGGCGGCCGCGCCGGAGCGCCTGCTCAACCTCCTGATGTTTCCCGGCGGCAAGGACCTCGTCATCGGCTTCTGCGGCGGCGATTACGCCCGCGGACTCTGCGAGGCGGGGGCGGCCGAGGCACGCGCCCATCTCGTCGACCTCCTGGCGAGCATGGTCGGCTCCGAGATCCGCAAGGCCGTGAAGCAGGTCTCCTTCCCGGCCTGGTGGACCGACCCTCACGCCCGCGGCGCCTATTCGGTCTGCGATCCCGGACACGAGACGGCGCGCGACGCGCTCGCCCGGCCGATCGGCGGGCGGCTCTTCATCGCCGGCGAGGCGACGGCGGGCGGCGGCGCCATGACGGTCGGCGGCGCCACCCTCGCCGGCCGGGCCGCGGCGGCGGCACTGCTGGCGCGGAAAGCCTGACGGCGCGCCGCATCGTTGACCCTCCCTTAACCGGTCTCTGGCGAAATCGGGCTTTGACGTCCCGCGGCTCCCCCATGCAAGTCGATCTCCTCGCCGGTACGGGCCACCGCCCTTTCGCCTGTCCCCGGCCCCGGCCCGCCATCCTCGTCTTCGATTCCGGCCTTGGCGGCTTGTCCGTGCTGTCGCGCACCACCGCGGCCTGCGCCGGCGCCGACATCGTCTATGCCGCCGACGATGCCGGCTTTCCCTATGGCCGGCTGAGCGAGGACGCGCTCGTCGCCCGCGTGCTCGCCGTGATGGAGCGCCTGGTCGCGCGCTTCCATCCCGATCTCGTGGTGATCGCCTGCAACACCGCCTCGACCCTGGTGCTGCCGGCGCTCAGGGCACGCTTCGCCATTCCCTTCGTCGGCACCGTGCCCGCGATCAAGCCGGCCGCCGCCGCGACGCTGAGCGGCATGATCTCCGTCCTCGCCACGCCCGGCACCGTGGCGCGTGACTACACCCGCGAGCTGATCGAGGCCTATGCCGGCCATTGCGAGGTCGCGCTCGTCGGCTCGACGCGGCTCGCCGGCCTCGCCGAGCAGGCGCTCAGGGGCGAGCCGGTCGACGACGCCGCGCTGATGGCCGAGATCGCGCCCTGCTTCATCGAGGCCGCCGGCCGGCGCACCGATGTCGTCACCCTCTCCTGCACGCATTATCCGCTGCTGCTCGAGCGGATGCGGCGTCTCGCCCCCTGGCCGGTCGCCTGGCTCGATCCCGCGCCCGCGATCGCACGGCGTGTCGCGCAGCTTCTCGGCACGGCCGATCCGGCGCCGGCGCCCTGCCCCGAGGCCGTCGCGGTCTTCACCTCCGGCGCCGGCCTGAGCGGACCTCTGCGCATCGCGCTCGCTGCTTACGGCCTCGCGCGGATCGCGATCGAGCCGATGCCTCTTACAAACTGAGCCGCTGGCGAACTGAGCCGCGCGACGTTTGACAAATCGGCCGGCGCGTGGTTGTAGAGCGCCGTTGCGCGGCTCCTTTCGGGGCCGCGCGGCTTTTCCGCACCCGCGATCCGCTTTCCTTCGGAAGCCGGATCTGTCGCCCCGGCCAATGCAGGGGAGCAGGAGGGCGCGGTCCTCAACTCGCGAACCTAGAGGACACGCGACATGTCGAAGCGCCACGAGGCGAAATACAAGATCGACCGCCGGCTCGGCCAGAACATCTGGGGCCGTCCGAAGTCTCCGGTCAACCGCCGCGAATACGGCCCCGGCCAGCACGGCCAGCGCCGCAAGGGCAAGCCCTCCGATTTCGGCACGCAGCTGCGCGCCAAGCAGAAGCTGAAGGGCTATTACGGCTCGATCTCCGAGAAGCAGTTCCGCCGCTACTACGCCGAGGCGATCCGCCTCAAGGGCGATTCCGGCGAGAACCTGATCGGCCTGCTCGAGCGCCGCCTCGACGCGGTGATCTACCGCGCCAAGTTCGTGCCGACGGTCTTCGCCGCCCGCCAGTTCGTCAACCACGGCCACGTCACCGTGAACGGCAAGCGCGTCAACATCGCCTCCTATCAGGTGAAGCCGGGCGACGTGATCGCGGTGAAGGAGAGCTCGCGCCAGCTCGCCATCGTCATCGAGTCGGCCACGCTCGCCGAGCGTGACGTGCCGGACTACATCGACGCCGACCACGGCAAGTCGACCGCCACCTTCACCCGCACGCCGACCCTGTCGGACGTGCCCTATGCGGTGCAGATGGAGCCGAACCTGGTCATCGAGTTCTATTCGCGCTGATCGGCGGCGGAGCCTCCGCCTTCCGGCGGGGACGGACTTTCGGGGGATGGCCTGCGGGCCGTCCCCTTTTTTCATGGCGACGAGCCGGAGAACCACATGCGGATTCCGAACACGGCCCTCGCGACACTGGCTACGGCCGCGATCCTCGTCACCGCCATAATGGGATTGAGCGTGGCGGCGGCCTCGTCAGCCTCGGCCGAAGTCCGCTTCGGACGCAATGTCCGCGTCGGCGGGCATGATTTCTCGCACCAGCGCTTCGACCGGAAGCGGCGTGCCGAGATTCATCTCTACGCTCGCACTCCGGCCCGCCCCGGCTGCGCCTGGCGCCCGGACGGCCGCGACGGACGGTTGAAGACCTGTCACCTGCGCCGGATCAGATAGGCATTGTCCTGCGGCTGGAGCGCCGGATACGAAAAGTTGAATCCACTTTTCGGAAAAATCCGACGCTCCGGTAATGGGATAGATCATCGTTACCGCGTCCGGCAGAACGCGCGATGATCTAAGCGGTGGGAGGGGCGTCAGAGATGCGAGCCGACCTCGTCGCGGAAGTAATAGCAGCCGAGGCCCAGGCAGCCGATCAGGATCGAAAGAGCATAAGGCCCAAACAGGCACGCGATGAAGACCGAGCCGATAAAGGCGCGCATCGCCCAAGCTGACCATGTCTGCTTCATGGCTAACCTCTCGCATCGAAATGACTGACAAAGCGTAAACGCAGAGCCATGAATTCAACCTGAACGGATATGGTAAATCACGAAATTCCTTTTGAATTCCGTGTGTTAGGAAATTTGGCGAAAGCGGGGCGCTCACCCCCCAAACGCAAACGCGCCGCGCCGGGCAAGCGCCGGCGCGGCGAGGTCTCACGCAATTGCGATGAGGGCGATCAGTCGCGCCGGTCGTCGCGGTCGCGCCCGCGGCGGCGCCCGTCGCGATCCCCGCGATCGCCGCGGTCGTCGTCACGCCAGCGGCGCATCTCGCGGAAGCGCTCGCGCCCTTCCGCCATCGCCTCGCGGACCGAACGGCGCAGCACCGTCTTCTGCTCGTCGCCGAGCGTCGCCCAGAGCGGGCGCACCGCATCGGCCAGTTCCTTGGAGCGCGCCGCGCGCTCGCCCTGGCTGTTGGCGGCGGCGTCGAGCCGCTCCATCAGATCGGCGTGGCGCAGCCCCTCGCGCCGCTCGCGCATCGCGTTCCCGCGCTCGCCGCGTTCGGCGCTGCGCTGCTTGATCAGCCCCTCGACCTTGTCGAACAGGGCGGTCTGCTCCGGCTTGAGCTTGAGATCGGCGCGCACCTTCGAGAGGCGCTCCTCGAGCCGCGCCTTGGCGCGTTCGGCCCGGCGCTCGCGCCCTTCGTCGCGGCGCTCGGCCCGGCTTTCCGTCCGCTCCTGCTTCTGGTCCCCGCCGGCGGAGGGAACCGGCTGCGGCTGCGCCAGGGCGAAGCTGCCCGCGAGCATCGCGATCGACGATGCGGCAATGAGAGCGATGGGTTTCACGGGCAATCTCCCTTGGAACAGTCCGGTCGAAGCGTCACGCGACGATAGCCATGAACCTGGCGTCGCCGACCTGACCCGGCAATGGCCGCCGGATGAAAAGATCGTAATGTAACGGCAACACCGTCAGTACGATTCGGTTCGCCAGCGAGCATCATCATGCGCAATCTCATCACAGATGTCCGTGGCCTGCGCATCGGACATGCCGATGACGCAGCGGCGGCGACGGGCGTGACCGTCGCGGTGTTCGAACGCCCGACCATCGCCTCGGCGGCCGTGCTCGGCGGCGCGCCCGGCACCCGCGACACCGCGCTCCTCCTGCCGGAGATGACGGTCGAGCATATCGATGCACTGGTCTTGTCGGGCGGCTCGGCCTGGGGGCTCGGCGCCGCCGACGGCGCGATGCGGTGGCTGGCGAAGGAAGGGCGCGGTTTCCCGGTCGGTCCGTTCCGCGTGCCGATCGTCCCCCAGGCGATCCTGTTCGACCTGATGAACGGCGGCGAGAAGCCCTGGGCCGCGGGCGAGGGCGAAACGCCCTATGCGAGGCTGGCGGCGCAGGCCGCCGAGGCCGCCTCGGCCGGCTTCGCGCTCGGAACCGCCGGCGCCGGCTACGGCGCCACCACCGCCACGCTGAAGGGCGGCATCGGCTCGGCGAGCGCGCGCGCCGCGACCGGGCAGATCGTCGGCGCGCTCGTCGCGGTCAATGCCGTCGGCAACGCCACGATCGGCGACGGCCCGCATTTCTGGGCGGCTCCCTACGAGCGCGAGGGCGAGTTCGGCGGCCGGGGCTGGCCGGCGGCGATCGGCCCCACCGACACGGCGCTGCGCTTCAAGGGCGGCACCGGCCAGAACACCACCATCGCGCTGGTGGCGACCGACGCCGTGCTGACCAAGGCGCAGGCGCGGCGCCTCGCGCTCGCGGCCCATGACGGCCTCGCGCGGGCCTTGCGCCCCGTGCACGCGCCGCTCGACGGCGACGTCGTCTTCGCTGCGGCGACGGGCTATAGCGGCGCTCCGTCCGACCCTTTCGCGATGACCGAACTCTGCGCCACCGCCGCCGATGTTCTGGCGCGTGCCGTGGCGCGCGGCGTCCATGCCGCAACCGCGCTGCCTTTCGCTGGCGCCCTCCCCGCCTGGCGGGACCGCTTCGGCGGCTGAGCCGTTTCCCCCGCCGGGTGCGAATGCGCTAGATCATCGCGCGTCCTGCCGGACGCGGTAACGATGATCTATCTCATTGTTGGAGCATCGGAACTTTCCGAAAAGCGGATTCCACTTTCGCATCCGATGCGCTATGGCGGGCCCATGTCCACCGACGATTTCCTCGCCCGTTTCGGCGCGTCCGGCACGAGCCGGCCCGACCCCGTCGCCGCCGCCCAGCAGGCGATGCGCACCTCCCTGCCCGCCCGCTTCTACAAGGAGGGCGGCGTCCTTACGCGCGACGGGCTGTTCCATGTCGCCCTCGACGGCCGCACCGCGCTGACGCCCGCCCGCAGGCCGCTCGCCGTCGCCACGCGTGCCGTCGCGGAAGCGCTGGCCGCGGAGTGGCAGGCGCAGGGCGAGCGCATCGATCCCGCCCGGATGCCGCTGACCCGCCTCGTCAACTCGGCGATCGACGGCGTCGCGGACCAGGAGGAGGCCGTGCGCGCCGAGATCGTCCGCTATGCCGGCTCCGACGCGCTCTGCTACCGGGCGGGCGAACCGGAAGCCCTGGTCGCGCGCCAGAACCAGATCTGGCAGCCGATCCTGAACGGCATCGAGGCGCTGGTCGGCGCCCGCTTCCTGCTGGCCGAGGGCGTCGTCTTCGCGCAGCAGCCGGAGGGGACGCTTGCGGCGATCGCCCGGCAGGTCGCGGCGATCCCGGCGCCGCTGGCGCTCGCCGGCGTGCACGCCGTCATGACGCTGACCGGCTCGGCCATCCTGGCGCTGGCGCTGGCGAAAGGGCAGATCGATGCCGACGCCGCCTGGGACGCCGCCCATCTCGACGAGGACTACCAGACCGGGATCTGGGGCAGCGACGAGGAGGCGGCCGAGCGCCGCGCGCTGCGTCGCCGCGAGTTCGACGCCGCCGTGCTGCTCCTAGCCAAAGGCTAGAGCATCGGATGCGAGAAGTGGAATCCACTTTTCGGAAAAATCCGATGCTCCAACAATGAGATAGATCATCGTTACCGCGTCCGATAGGACGCGCGATGATCCAGTCGCTCGAAAACCTCTGTCGTTCCGGGTTCTTCGCTGCGCGAAGCCCCGGAATGACAACCGTTCCGGCTTCAGCAAACGTCGCAATGGACTCATCTGCCCCCTCCGCTTAAGCCGGCTGAGGAGACGCGATTTCCGGCCCGGAGCCTGCCCCCATGAAGGACATCCTCGAACAGCTTGAAACCCGTCGCGAGGCCGCGCGCCAGGGTGGCGGGGAGCGGCGGATCGCGGCGCAGCACGGCAGAGGCAAGCTGACGGCGCGCGAGCGCATCGAGCTCCTGCTCGACCGGGGCTCCTTCGAGGAGTTCGACATGTTCGTGCAGCAGCGCTGCGTCGATTTCGGCATGGACTCAGCCGAGAAGATCCCCGGCGACGGCGTGGTCACCGGCTGGGGCACGGTCAACGGCCGCACCGTCTTCGTCTTCTCCAAGGACTTCACCGTCTTCGGCGGCTCGCTGTCGGAGACCCACGCCCAGAAGATCATCAAGATCCAGGACATGGCGCTGAAGATGCGCGCGCCCATCGTCGGCCTGTTCGATGCCGGCGGCGCCCGCATCCAGGAGGGCGTGGCGGCGCTCGGCGGCTATGGCGAGGTCTTCAAGCGCAACGTCGCGGCCTCCGGCGTCATCCCGCAGATCTCGGTGATCATGGGCCCCTGCGCCGGCGGCGACGTCTATTCCCCGGCGATGACCGACTTCATCTTCATGGTCCGCGACACGAGCTACATGTTCGTCACCGGCCCCGACGTGGTGAAGACCGTCACCAACGAGACCGTCACCGCCGAGGAACTCGGCGGCGCCAGGGTCCACACCTCCAAGTCCTCGGTCGCCGACGGCTCCTTCGAGAACGACGTCGAGGCGCTCTTGCAGGTGCGCCGCCTGATCGACTTCCTGCCGGCCAACAACACCGCGGGCGTGCCGGAATGGCCGTCCTTCGACGTGCCCGACCGCGTCGACATGAGCCTGGACACGCTCGTCCCCGACAATCCGAACAAGCCCTACGACATCAAGGAACTGATCCTGAAGACGGTCGACGAGGGCGATTTCTTCGAGATCCAGGAGGCTTACGCGAAGAACATCGTCACCGGCTTCGGGCGGATCGAGGGCCGCAGCGTCGGCGTCGTCGCCAACCAGCCGATGGTGCTGGCGGGCGTGCTCGATTCCGACGCCTCGCGCAAGGCCGCCCGCTTCGTGCGCTATTGCGACGCCTTCGAGATCCCGATCGTCACCTTCGTCGACGTGCCGGGCTTCCTGCCGGGCACGGCGCAGGAATATGGCGGGCTGATCAAGCACGGCGCCAAGCTGCTCTTCGCCTATTCGGAATGCACCGTGCCGCTGGTGACGATCATCACGCGCAAGGCCTTCGGCGGCGCCTATGACGTGATGGCCTCGAAGCATACCGGCGCCGACGTCAACTATGCCTGGCCCTCGGCGCAGATCGCGGTGATGGGCGCCAAGGGCGCCGTCGAGATCATCTTCCGCGGCATGGACGCGGAGGGCATCGCCGCCAAGACCAGGGAATACGAGGACCGCTTCATGTCGCCCTTCGTCGCGGCCGAGCGCGGCTATGTCGACGAGGTCATCATGCCGCACTCGACGCGGCGCCGCATCGCCCGGGCGCTCGCCATGCTGCGCACCAAGAATGTCGAGCGCCCCTGGCGAAAGCACGACAACATCCCGCTGTAAAACCCCTCGTCATTCCGGGGCTTCGCGTCAGCGAAGAACCCGGAACCCACGACTGGGTGAGACATCTCATGCCGGGTTGTAAGCCGCTCGCCCGGTCGTGGGTTCCGGGTTCGCGCCTGCGGCACGCCCCGGAATGACAAGGGGGTGGTTCCTCAATCCAGCGTGCTCCTGAACCGCATCAGCGCCAGCCCCGCATAGGCCGGCACGAACAGGCTGAGATAAAAGACCTCGTCGCCGATGTCGCGAAGTCCGGCGCCCTTCAACATGATCGCCCGGATGATGCGCAGGAAATGCGTCAGCGGGAACAGCTCTCCCAGCGCCTGCGCCCAGCCCGGCATGCCGGCGAAGGGGAACATGAAGCCCGACAGCATCAGCGAGGGCAGGAAGAAGAAGAAGGTGAGCTGCATCGCCTGGAGCTGCGTGCGCGCCATGGTCGAGATGGTGTAGCCGAGCAGCACCAGCGCCAGCACGAAGACGAGCACGCAGGCGAGCAGCAGCCAGAGCCCGCCGAGGAAGGGCACCGCGAACAGGAGCTTTGCCGCCCCCAGCACGATCGCGACCTGCACCGCGCCGACGACGAGATAGGGCAAGACCTTGCCGAGCATGATCTCGCCCGCCGTGATCGGCATGGCGAGCAGGTTCTCCATGGTGCCGCGCTCGATCTCGCGGGTCAGCGCCATCGCCGTCATCATCACCATGGTCATCTGCAGGATGACGCCGAGCAGGCCCGGCACGATGTTGTACTGGGTGACGCTCTCCGGGTTGTAGCGCCGGTGGATGACGAAGGAGAGGCCCTCGCCGCCGCCGGCCGGATCGGTCACGGGCTCAAGCCCCTGCGCCCGCTGCAGGGCGCGCCCCGCGATGGTGCCGAGCGCCGAGACCGCCCCGCTCGCCGCCGCCGGATCGGTCGCATCGGCCTCGACCAGGATGCGCGGCTCATCGCCACGCTCGACGCGGGCGCCGAAATCGCTGGGAATGGTGACGAGGAAGGAGATCTCGCCCCTGGCCATCAGGCTCTCGGCCTCGGCCGCGCTCTGCGGCCGCTCGGCGAAGCGGTAATAGTTCGAGACCTCCAGCGCCGAGACCACGGCGCGGGTGTAGTGGTCCTGCCCGAGCGCGAGCACCGCGGCGGGAAGGCCGCGCGGATCGTTGTTGATCGCATAGCCGAAGAGCAGGAGCTGGACGACCGGCACCACCAGCATCATCGCGAAGGTGATGCGGTCGCGCCGCATCTGCACGAATTCCTTGGCCAGCATCGCGCCGAGCCGGCTGAGCGAGAAAAGCCCGCTCACGCCGCCCGCTCCTGCGCCCCGGTCATGAACTTGATGAACACGTCCTCGAGGCTGGTCTCGCCAGGCTCGACCCTGATGCCGGCCTCGTGCCTGAGCGGTTCGAGCGCCGCCGCAAGCTTCTCCCGGTCGGTGCCGACGACATGCAGGCTCGCGCCGAAGGGAGCGACCTGCTCGACGCCCGGAGCGGCCGAGAGCGCGCGCATCTGCTCCGGCTTCAGCGCGCCATGGACGACGAAGGTGACGAGGCCGGAGCCGGCCACCACCTCCTCGACCGTGCCGGTCGCCAGCATGCGGCCATAGGCGATGTAGCCGATGCGGTGGCAGCGCTCGGCCTCGTCCATGTAATGGGTCGAGACCAGGACGGTGAGCCCCGCGCCGGCAAGCCGGTGGATCTCGTCCCAGAACTCGCGCCGCGCCTTGGGATCGACGCCGGCGGTCGGCTCGTCGAGCAGCAGGAGCCTCGGCTGATGCATGATGCAGGCGGCGAGCGCGAGCCGCTGCTTCCAGCCGCCGGAGAGCGTGCCGGCGAGCTGGTCCTTGCGCGAGGTCAGCCCGAGCCCGTCCAGCGTTTTCGCCACCGCCTCCCCGACCGGATCGAGCCCGTAGAGCCTGGCCACGAAGGTCAGGTTCTCGGCGATGGTCAAATCCTCGTAGAAGGAGAAGCGCTGCGTCATGTAGCCGACCTGGCGCTTGATCAGGGCGCTCTGCCGGCGGACGTCGAGGCCCAGCACCGTGCCCTCCCCGGCATCGGGCCTGAGCAGCCCGCAGATCAGCCGGATCGTCGTCGTCTTGCCCGAGCCGTTGGGGCCGAGGAAGCCGACGATCTCGCCCTCCGCCACGGCGAGATCGACATCGTCGACCACGGTGCGCTTCCCGAAGCGCTTGGTCAGGCCGCGCACGTCGATGGCGAGCGGGCCGCTCACCGCCGGGCTCTCAGCGTGACGTCGACGATCTGGCCGGGCTGGAGCGCCGATTGCGGCCCGCCATCGGGGCGCGCCTCGACCAGATAGACCAGCTTCTGGCGCGTCTGCGCCGAATAGATCACCGGCGGGGTGAATTCGGGCTCGGGCGAGACATAGGTCACGGTCGCGGTCAGCCCGGGCGCGCAGCCGTCGCAACGGACATCGAGCCGCAACCCCGTCGTGACGCCGGAAATCCACGTCTCCGGCACGTAGAGCATCAGCTTGACGGCGCCGTCCGGCAGCATCAGCAGGACCGGCGCGCTCGGCCCCGCGAGCTCGCCGACCCGGCGCAGCACGTCGCTGATCCGCCCGGCCGAAGGCGCGACGAGCCGGCGCTGCGTCAGCCGCCACTCAGCCTGCGCCAGCGCCGATTTCGCCTGCTCGACCCCATTCTCGCTCGCCTTGATCTCGTCGGGCCTTGCCGGCAGCCGCGCCACCGCGAGATTGGCGGCGATCTCGGCGACCCGCGCGCCGGCGACATCGCGCGCCGTCAGGGCCTGGTCGAGATCGGCCTGGGTCGAGACGCCGCGCCGGAACAGGTCCTGCCGGCGGTCGAGCGCCCGGTCCGCCTCGCGCTCCTGAGCCTTGGCGGAAGCCAGGCTCGCCTCGATCACCGCGATCTCTTCCGGCCGCTTGCCGCTTTTCAGGTTGTCGAGCTGCGCCTGCGCCTGCACCAGCCGCGCGCCCGCCTCCGCGACGGCGTTCTCCGCATCCGTGCGCTCGAGCTCGGCCACGAGCTCACCCGCCGCGACGCGGTCGCCCCGGCGCACCGCGATACGCTCGATCCGGGCGGTGTCGATCGGGCCGAGCCGGACATATTCGCCCTCGACATAGCCGGCGATCCGGATCGTATCGCCGCCACAGGAGGAGAAGCTCGCCGCGATCAGACCGAAGGAACAGAGGAACCCGAGGATCATGACCGTCCCTCCCGCGCAGCGGACCGGAGATAGAGCACCTGCCCGATCGATTCAATCGAGCCGCCGCCCGGGATCGGCCAGCCACGACATGACTCCCAACCCGGAATGGTCTAAGGCGGCAGCCAGCTTTTCCCTCGCCCCGCCCGATGCTGTTCAACTCCTTCGCCTTCCTGCTCGCCTTCCTGCCGCTGGCGCTTGCGCTCCACTGGCTGGCGGAGCGCTTCGCGCCGGCCTGGCGGCTGACGGTGCTGGTGGCGCTGTCCTTCGCCTTCTACGGCTATTGGGACTGGCGCTTCCTGCCGCTGCTGGCGCTCTCGATCGGCGTCAACTGGCTGATCGCCGAAGCGTTCCAGAAAACCAGGGCCGGCTCGCTCGTCACCCTCGCCATCGTCATGAACCTTTCCGTCCTGGCGGTGTTCAAGTACTTCAACTTCTTCGCCGATCTTGCTGGAATGATTCCGGGATTGCCGGCGCCGAAGCTCGACGTCGCACTGCCGCTCGGCATCTCCTTCTTCACCTTCCACCACATCATGTACCTGACGGATCTGCGGCGCGGGCAGGCGCCGCGCTATGATCTGATCCGCTACGCGCTCTACATCGCCTTCTTCCCGCAGGTGCTCGCCGGCCCGCTGGTGCGCTGGCGCGAGATCATGCACCAGCTCGACGAGCGGCCCTATCAGCGCCCCGACGCGGCCGAGCGGATCGCGCGCGGCCTGATGCTCCTGACCTGCGGCCTCGCCAAGAAGGTCATGATCGGCGATCCCTTGGCCGAATACGCCAACCCGGTCTTCGCCGCCGCCGCCGCCGGCAAGGTCGTCAGCGTGATGGAAGCCTGGCAGGGCACGCTCGCCTTCACCTTCCAGATCTATTTCGACTTCTCCGGCTACACCGACATGGCGCTGGGGCTCGCCCTGCTGTTCGGCATCGTGCTGCCGCAGAACTTCGAGGTGCCCTATCGCGCCCGCTCGATCCAGGATTTCTGGCGCCGCTGGCACATGACGCTGTCGCGCTTCCTGCGCGATTATCTCTACATCCCGCTCGGCGGCTCGCGCAGCGGCCTGCCGACGCAGGTGTGGGCGCTGTTCGCCACCATGGCGCTGGGCGGGCTCTGGCACGGCGCCGGCCTCACCTTCGTCGCCTGGGGCGTGGCGCATGGGCTGGCGCTGATCGCCGCCCTGTTCTGGCGCCGCGCCGGCTGGCCGATGCCGGCCCCGCTCGGCTGGCTTTTGACCTTCCTGTTCGTGACCCTGTGCTGGGTGCTGTTCCGGGCCCCGACCTTCGAGGCGGCGCTGACGCTCTACAAGGGCCTCCTCGGCCTCAGCCCTCTCGGCACCGGCTTCAAATGGCGCGCTCTGCTGCCGGCCGCCGCCTTCGCCATCATCGGCCCGACCGCCTGGAACCTCGTCCACAAGCTGCCGCCGGCGCGCTGGATCGCCGTGCTCGCCGGGCTCCTGTTCGTCATCATCCTGTTGAAGATCGGCGAAGACGCCAATTATGAGTTCATCTACTTCCAGTTCTGAGTGGGCGGGCTTCACCGGCGCTTTCCTGAGCGCGGCGGCGCTGATCGCGGCCGCCTTCCTTGCCGCTGCCTTCCTGCTCGACCCCTACGACACCGGCCGCTCGCCCCTGGCGCTCAAGGAGGGCGTGCGCCCGCAAGGGCCGCGCACGGCGCTGGCGAGCCGCGGCCGCGATCCGCGCTTCACGGCTGCGATCTTCGGCAATTCGCACATCCAGCTGATCTCGCCGGAGGAACTGCGGGCGAAGACCGGCATCCCCTTCGTATCGCTGATCGCGCCGGCCACCATGCCGCGCGAGACCTTCGCCACGATCGACTGGTTCCTGCGCCATCACCGCGCGACGCCGCCGAAGGCGATCGTGGTCGGCATCGACAATTACTGGTGCACCGCCGATCCGGCCCTGCCCAGCGAGAAGCCCTTCCCCTTCTGGCTCCTGAGCCGCAGCCTCGTCGATTATCTCGGCGGGCTGATGCGCTTCGACCTTATGGAGGAGCTGCCGCGCCGGGTCTCCTATCTCGCCTCGGGCAAGGCCGAGCGTGCCCGCCCCGACGGCTACTGGGACTACGAATCGGGCTACGACGTGCAGGGCTACGGCACCGATCCCGAAATCCGCGCCAAGCTGGAGAAGCCGCTCGAATCCGGCGGCGGCAACATCGACGGCCCCTTCCCGGCCGCGGCGGGGCTGGAGGCGCTGATGAGGACGGCGCCGGCCGAGACCGCGCTGATCCTGCTGCGCCCGCCGGTCTACGTCACCGCCCTGCCGAAGCCCGGCACGCCCGACGCCGCAGCCGACGCGGCCTGCCGCAAGGCTTTCGCCGATCTGGCGGCCAGGCGCCCGCGTAGCGCACTCGTCGACTGGCGGGTCGACCGGCCCGCGCTCAACGATTCCACCCTGTTCTTCGACCATAGTCACTACCGCCAGCCGATCGCCCGGCTGGTCGAGGCCGATATCGCCGAGGCGCTTCGCCGGCTGGATTTGCGCTGAAACAGCTGGATTCGCCGTGATTTCGGCTCCTGCCCCCGCGTTTTCACGAAGCCGTTGACGCCTTGCCGGAAGCGATTGTTCCGCTTGCGGCGGATCGCTATAAGGGCGCCAAATCGGCTCCCCTCCCACGGCACGGCCGAAGGGCGCGCGAGTCGGCAACGCGAGAGAATGCGCCCATGTCGAAGCAGATCATCCTCGAGGCGGATTACAGGCCGAGCGATGACGAGCCGTTCATGAACGACCGTCAACGCGAATATTTCCGTGGCAAGCTCCTCGTCTGGAAGGACGAGATCCTGCGCGAGGCCAGGGAGACCCTGGTCACCCTCCAGAGCGAGAGCGAGAATCACCCGGACATCGCCGACCGGGCCTCCTCCGAAACCGACCGCGCGATCGAGTTGCGCGCCCGCGACCGCCAGCGCAAGCTGATCGCCAAGATCGACGCGGCCATCGCCCGCATCGACGACGGCTCCTACGGCTATTGCGAGGAGACCGGCGAGCCGATTTCGCTGAAGCGCCTCGAGGCGCGCCCGATCGCGACGCTCTCGCTCGAAGCGCAGGAGCGCCACGAGCGCAACGAGCGGGTCTTCCGCGACGATTGAGGGAACGGAAAAGCCCCGCGTCGGGAGAACGCGGGGCTTCTGGCCGCCGGCCTTGAAGCTTGGGGAGCGTGGCGGACGGCCGGGGATGGCGGCGGCTCGGGAGGAACCGCCGGCCGGTCGGCACGGAAGACAAGGGGGAGCGTTCCGCGCCGTCCGGTGTTCCGGAGGCTCAGAAGGGCAGGAGGATATCCATGACCTGCTGGCCGTAGCGCGGCTGCTGGACATCGGTGATCTGGCCGCGCCCGCCATAGGCGATGCGGGCCTGGGCGATCTTGGTCGAATCGATGGTGTTGTCGGATTCGATGTCCTCCGGCCGGATCACCCCGGCGACGATCAGCTCGCGTATCTCGAAATTGACGCGGATCTCCTGCTTGCCCTCGATCACCAGATTGCCGTTGGGCAGGTTCTGGGTGACGACCGCCGCGACGTTGGTCGCCAGCGTCTCGGAGCGGTTGACCGAGCCCGCGCCCTCGCTCGAGGAATTGGAATCGAGATTCAGCAGCGAGGACGCCTTGGCGCCGTCGGGCAGGAACTTGTCGAGCTTGTTCTCGAAGCCGAAGGTGTTGTCGGCGCCGAAATCCTCGCCGTTCTTGCGGCTGCGCTTGGTCGTGTTGTTGAGCTGGGCCTTGTCGGTGACCTTGACCTTGACGGTGACGAGATCGCCGACATTGCGGGCGCGCTGGTCCTTGAAGAAGGCGCGCGAGCCGGTGCGCCAGAGCGAGTTCGGCGCATAGGAGGCGTGCGCCATCTCCGGCATCGGCATCTGCACCGGCTTGTAGCCCTTGGTGGCGGTGGGGTCCTCGATCGCCGACAGGGCCGGCGCCTGGCCGACATTGGCGAGGCGGTCTCCGATGCCGCAGGCGCCGAGCGAGGCGGTCATCAGCAGGAGGCCGGAGAGCTTGGCGAGGCGGTTGTGCATGGCTTTTTCCATGGGAATCACCGGGCGCTGGCGATGTGGCCGGCGGCGGAAGGCTGGACGGAAACCCGTGCCGGCCCGCTGACCTTGCCTTGCAGCACGCGCTTGGACTGGGGATTGGTGACGGAGACGACATCGCCCATCGCGCCGGCCTCGTTGGCCCGGCCGCGCAGCGTGATCAGGAGCCCCGGCCCTTCGTAGACGATGGTGACGAGATCGCCCTTGGCGACGATCTCCTCGCGCTGGACGTCGCTCGCGCGCAGCGGCACGCCGGCGAGCAGCGCGCGGCGCGCGACCTTGTCGATCGCGGCGCGGGCATCGGCGATGACCTCGCTGCCCTGCCCCTCGCGCGGACGGCGCTCGACGACGACATCGTCCTTGCCGAGCGTCTCGCCGCGCGCGATCAGCCGCTTCGGCACGATGACCTCCATGGTCTCGACGAGCTGGCCGGAGATGCGCAGCGGCTTCAGCCGCATCGCCATGCTGCCGGGAACGGCGAGCCGCGCCTGCAGGCGCCGCGAGCGGGCGTCGAACGAAAGATCGACCACGGCGACCTCGCCGGTGAGCTCGGGCTCGACGGAGACGGCGGGCGCGCCCCCGTCGATCGCCAGCGCGAAGATGCGGGCATCGACGCCGAAGCGCTCCTGCAGGCCGGTCTTCACCGCCGCTTCGAGGTCGGCTGCGGTGATGCGGCGCGCGGTGCGCGTCACCACGACCTGGGCGAAGCCCTGGCTGTCGAGCTGCGACGCCTCGCGGACGATGCCGGCCGCGCGCGCCGCCTCGACGATGCGCGCGACCTGGATCGTGCCGGTCTCGCCCAGCGCCGGCGCCCGGAAGGCGGCGGTCGCCGCCGCCTCGCCGGTGAGGCCGGGGATGAGGTCGCCGAAGGTGACGAGATCGCGCGCCAGATGAAGCTCGGGGCGCAGCTGCAGCTTGGCCGGCAAGGTGGCGGCAGCAGGCGCGGCTGCGGCCGGGGCGACAGTAACCGGCGCCGGCCCGGCCTGCGGCGCGGCGAGCGCGGCCGTGCCGGAGAGGATGAGCGCGATCAGGCAGATGCGGATCATGATGCGCCCCCTAGCCGCGGAACATCTGGGTCGTCGCCGACATCATCTGGTCGGCGGCGGTGATGACCTTGGAGTTCATCTCATAGGCGCGCTGCGCCGCGATCAGCGAGGAAAGCTCCGTCACCGCCTGGACGTTGCCCTCCTCGAGATAGTTCTGCTGGAGGGTGCCGAAGCCCTCGCCGCCGCCGAAGCCGTCGATCGGCTGGCCGGAGGCGGCGGTCTCCAGATAGAGGTTGTCGCCGATCGACTCGAGGCCGACCTTGTTGACGAAGCGGACGAGCTGGATCTGGCCGAGCTGCTGCGGCGCGGTCTGGCCGGGCACCATCGCCTCGACGATGCCCTGCGCGTTGATGCTGACGCTGGTCGCATTGTTCGGCACGGTGATGCCGGGCTCGACCTGGTAGCCGTCGCGGGTGACGAGCTGGCCCTGCGAATCGAGGTCGAAGGAGCCGTCGCGGCTATAGGTGGTGCGCCCATCCGGCATGCGGACGCGGAAGAAGCCCTCGCCGCGGATGGCGAGATCGTAGGGCTTGTCCGTCGGGGTGAGGTTGCCCTGGGTCATCGCCCGGCCGGTCGAGACCGTCTTGACGCCGGAGCCGATGAAGGTTCCGGCCGGCGCCTGGGTGTTCTGGTCGGAGGTCGCGGAGCCCGCGCGGCGGAAATGCTCGTAGAGCAGGTCCTGGAAATGGATCTGCTGGCGCTTGTAGCCGGTGGTCCGGACGTTGGCGATGTTGTTGGAGATGACCTGGACGTTCATCTCCTGGGCCATCATGCCGGTCGCGGCTGTCTGCATGGCGCGCATGGTGCTCGCTCCCTATCAGGCCTGCTGGTCCGCCAGGCGCGAGATCGCCCGGCTGCGCAGCTCGTCGGATTTGGTGATCATGTTGGCGACGCTCTGGTAGTTGCGCTGCACCTCCATCAGGCGGGTCAATTCGACCACGGCCTTGACGTTGGAGCGCTCGATGGCGCCGGGCTCCAGCCGCGCTTCCGGCCCTGCCGGCTTGGCGGCGACCGTCGCGGAGAACAGGTTCGAACCCTCGCTCGCCAGCGCCTTCGGATCGGCGAAGCTGACCTGGCGCAGCTTGCCGCGCGTGCCCTGGTCGCTGCTGACGGTGCCGTCGGCGGCGATGCGCATGGAATGCTCGCTCGAGCCGAAGGCGATCGGCCCCGCCTCGCCCATCACCGGCAGGCCGGTCTGGGTGACGAGCTTGCCCTGCTTGTCGAGGGTGAGCGAGCCGGCGCGGGTATAGCGCTCGCCGGCCGGCGTCTGCACCACGAGGTAGTTGTCGCCCTTCAGCGCGACGTCGAGCGGGTTGCCCGTGAGCTCGATCATGCCCTGCGACAGGTCGAGCGGCGTGCCCTTGTCGACGACGTAGGAGAGCGACCGGTCGGCCGGCCGGAAGGCATCGGCCCGGGCGACCGGCATCAGATATTCGTTGAAGCGGGCGCTACGCGCCTTGAACCCGTTGGTGCCGACATTCGCCATGTTGTTGGCGATGACGTCCAGCTCGCGCGCCAGAGCCACCTGGCGCGACAGGCCGATGAGAAGCGCGTTCTCCACGGCTTAACTCCCGATCATGTCCCGCGGCGACCTCGACGCTCCCCAGCGCAGTCGCCACGGCCCATCCCCGGCAAGCCCCGTGCCAGCATGGTAAGTTTCCCTAACATACTGATATCGTTGAGTATGACCATCGACCAAGCCACCGGAGCGACCCGGCACGGGCTGTTCGAGCGGCAAGAACGGCCCGGCAAATCCTGCCGCCCTTAACGACGCGTTAACCGTAACCGACGAAGGTGGAGAAAGGGGCGCCGGGACGGCGCGCGGGCGGCCCGGAGCGCGGCAGAGATGGCGAAGAAAGCCAAGGCGGAAGAGCAGGAAAGCTCCGGCGAAGAAGCGCCGAAGAGGAAGAGCAAGAAGAAGCTCTTCATGATCATCGGCGGCGTCGTGCTGCTGGCGGCGGCCGGCGGCGGCGGCTGGTTTGTACTGAAGAAGCCCTCGCCCGAGCAGATCGCGGCCGCCGAGGCCGCGGCCAAGGCCAAGAAGCCGGTCGCCTTTCTCGAGATGAAGGACATGATGATCGGCATGTCCAATGGCGGCCAGCAGGACCGCCAGCCGGTGATGAAGATCAAGGTCGTGCTGGAGATCGCCGACGCGAAGGCTTCCGAGGAGGTCAAGCCGCTCTTGCCGCGCATCGAGGACGCCTTCCAGGTCTTCATGCGCGAGTTGCGCCCGTCCGACCTCGAAGGCTCGGCCGGCATGTACCGGCTCAAGGAAGAGCTCTTGCGCCGCGTCAACCTGACCGTCTATCCGGCCAAGGTCGACGCCGTGCTGTTCAAGGAACTGCTGGTGCAGTGAGGCTGCAAGGCCCGACCGCACCCGAGACGACGGCAAGACGATGAGCACCGAGCGCGACACCCTGGCCCCGAGCGACGAGCTGCCGACCCCGGACGGGATGGCGGCCGGCTGGTCGGCGATGCCCGACATCATCGAGGACGACGGCGAACAGGAAGGCGGTACCGACCGCCTGATGTCGCAGGAAGAAATCGACACGATGCTCGGTTTCTCC
Source organism: Bosea sp. (in: a-proteobacteria) (assembly GCF_023953965.1). Classification (NCBI taxonomy): domain Bacteria; kingdom Pseudomonadati; phylum Pseudomonadota; class Alphaproteobacteria; order Hyphomicrobiales; family Alloboseaceae; genus Allobosea; species Allobosea sp. The sequence goes on along the minus strand of NZ_JAMLIX010000001.1, from coordinate 3,041,204 downwards.
GGCGGCGACGAGAAGGACGGCCGCAACGGCATCCAGGCGATCGTCGATTCCGGCTCGGTCGCCTATGAGCGCCTGCCGATGCTCGAGATCATCTTCGAGCGTCTGGTGCGCCTGCTCTCGACCAGCCTGCGCAACTTCTTCACCGACAATGTCGAGGTCACGCTGGAGAGCATCCGCTCGGTGCGCTTCGGCGACTATGTCAACTCGATCTCGCAGCCGGCGCTGCTTTCGGTGTTCAAGGCCGAGGAATGGGACAATTTCGGCCTCATCACCATCGAATCGGCGCTGATCTATTCCGTCCTCGACGCGATGTTCGGCGGCAAGCGCGGCCAGCCGGCGCCGCGCATCGACGGGCGCCCCTTCACCTCGATCGAGATCCGCATGATCCGCCGGGTCATCGAGCTCGTGCTGAGCGATGCGGAAGCCGCCTTCAAGCCGCTCTCGCCGGTCAACTTCACCGTCGACCGGGTCGAATCCAACCCGCGCTTCGTCTCGATCTCCCGGCCCGCCAACGCCGCGATCCGCGTCGAGCTGAAATTCGACATGGAGGGTCGCGGCGGCGCGCTGCATCTGCTCTTGCCCTACGCCACGATCGAGCCGATCCGCGAATTGCTGCTCGAAAGCTTCATGGGCGAGAAGCTCGGCCGCGATCCGACCTGGGAGAACCATCTCGCGACCGAGGTCTGGCAGGCGGGCGTCGCCGTCACCTGCGTGCTGCACGAGACGCAGCTTCCGCTGAAGCGCATGATGAAGCTCGAGATCGGCGACACGCTGATGTTCGACGCCCGCCCCGATTCGGTCGTCTCGCTGCGCTGCGGCGAATTCATCGTCACGGAAGGCCGCATCGGCCGGGTCGACGACAAGATCGCCGTGCAGGTCGTGAGCCCCCTGCGCCGCTCCAAGACCACCATCGCCGCCTTCGACAGCCTCGCCAGCCATCTCGGCGCCACGACCTGAACCAGGGATGCCATGACGATCAACCTCATCGCCGACGGGCTCGTCGCCAGCCTCCTCGTCGCCACCATCGTCACCTGCTTCATCCTGGCCCGGCGCATCGAACGCCTGAAGGCCGACGAGGCCGGCATGCGCCAGACCGTCGGCGCGCTGATCACCGCGACGGACAATGCCGAGCGCGCCATCGCCGGGCTCAAATCGACGCTGGGCGATTGCGACCGCACGCTCGAGGAACGCCTGCGCACGGCCGAGCGCTACGCCGCCGATCTCGCCGCCCAGGTCGAGGCCGGCCAGGCCGTGATGGAGCGCATCGGCAAGATCGTCGGCGCGGCGGGCCTCGTCGGCGCCAAGCCCGCCCCGGCCGAGGAGCCTGCCGCACCCGCGCCGGTCTCCCGCCTCGAAAGCGCGGCCCAGTCCGCCGCCGCCATCCGCGCCCGCGCCGCCCGCCGCCTGGAGGAACAGGCGGCGTGATCGAACGGCCCCGCCTCCTGCCGGCCGTGATCCTCGGCGCCATGAGCCTGCTCGCGCTGAAGCTCATCGCCTGGACGACCGAGCCCGGCCCCGGCCGGATTCCGGTCGAGCCGGAGGTCTGGGGCCTCGCCAAGGTCATCGCGCGCGCCCATGCGCCCGACGTCTTCGATCCCGAGACGACCGGCTCCGTGCCTTCGCCCGATCCAAAGAAGGCCAAGGAGAAAGAGGAGGCCGAGGCGAAGGCGCAGGCCGCCCGCGCCGCCAATCCCGCCAACAAGGCCGGCCTGATGAATGGTTCGGCCCAGCCGGCCTCGCCGGCCGAGAAGGCTCTTCTGGAGCGCCTCGGCGAGCGACGCGAGGAGCTGGAGAGCCGGATGCGCGAACTCGAGATGCGCGAACGCCTGCTCGACACCGCCGAGAAGAAGCTCGACGGGCGCGTCGGCGATCTCAAGGCGCTCGAGGAGAAGAGCGGCGGCACGGCCGGCAAGCCCTCCGCCGAAGAGAGCAAGGCCATCCGCAACCTCGTGATCATGTACGAGAACATGAAGCCGAAAGACGCCGCGCGCGTCTTCGACCGGCTCGGCCTCGACGTGCTCGTGCCGGTGGTCGAGCAGATGAATCCGCGCAAGATGTCCGAGGTGCTGGCGGCGATGTCGCCCGAGCGCGCCGAGAAGCTGACGGTCGCGCTGGCGACGAGCGGGCGCGGCGCCGGCATCGAGCGCGTGGCGAACGACGCCCCCCTGCCCGGCAACGAACTGCCGGCGATCGCTCCCGCGCCGCAGCGCTGAGCCGTATTACCCAAGAGCACATGGATTATAGAGGCGGTCAGGGCTTGGCTGCCATGCAACAGAGGCATGGAAAGAACGGGATTTACGGCTGATTGAGCCATGGACGACTGCTTTGATGAGCTCTATATTTTAGTTCGTCTAAAAAGAATACGGGCTTCACTCATGAAACGGACCGCTATAGCGGTATCTGCAATCATTGCCTTCGCCGGAGGCGCTGTTGCATTCGACAAGCTCGTTCTGCATCCGCAGCGTCAGGCCATCAAGATTCTGCGGTATGCCAGCCTCGCCGATGCGAGACGCATCGCTCTTCTCGAACAGCAGGCGGTGAACCTGCTGAAGCAGGATCACCACCCCAGCCTGGCTCCGGTCGAGGCCTGCATCAGTCACGCGGTGCCGGCGGTGAAGGCGGACTATGATGCGCTCGGGTCCGAGTTTGCGAAGTGCAAGGAGCTGATCGCGGCCAAGATCGCGGCCGTCATTCCCTCGCCTTCGGACGAGGTGACCTTCCTGTTCTTCCTGACGGGGCTGACGAGCCAGCTCGGGGCCTATGGCGCGAGCGATTCGACCGACGCCCGGCAGATCGCCAAGGACGATACGCTCAACTGCTCACAATCCATGTTCTTCATCTCCCAGACGACCAAAGCGCTGTTCCCGTCCATCAAGGTGACGGAGATCGCCCTGTTCAATACGGCGCTGGGAGCGCATGGCCTCGTGGAGGCTCGCGTGAACGACCGCCCCTTCGTCCTCGATGGCTCGACTGGAACGGTCTATCTCGCTTCGATCCGCCAGATGACACAGCCGGGCCCGAAGCGGGTCCGGATGATCGATTTCTTCGATGAAGCCGACCCGCGCCTCGCCACCTTGCTGGAAGAGATGACGCGATCGGTCCAGCTCGGCTGGATGAAGCCTTCCGATATCGTCAGCAAGCATAGGCTGTGACGCCGAACGCCGGCGCGAGAAGGGCAGAAGTGAACGAAAAGGCCCGGTCACGCTTCCGCTGGACCGGGCCTCGGCTGCTTTGAAGAGCGACGCAAGCGCGGAAACGTCTCTATTTCGACGAGGCGACGACCCGACAGCTATCTCCGCCGTATCCGTTGCAAAAGCCCAAGGCGGCTTTTCTTGCCGCAGCCACGCTCTCAACACCGTATTTGTAGCCGCAACCCTTGGTCCTGCCTTTGGCGAAAGCCTTCGGCCCCGGCGCAGCCGAATACTTCTGATAAACGTCGTTGCAGGTTTGGCTCATCCCTGCAGGCTGGGCAAATGCCGAAGATGAAATGCCGCCAACGAGGAGCGATACAGCCAAAATTCGAATCACAGCGATCTCCAGATTCAGTCAACCCGTATGGGCCTGATGAAACGTATGGGAATCAACCCACCAGCGCAACGGCACTCTTCACAAAGAAAATGCCCTATGGCAGCATGGAGAACCGCAATACGCTGCGACACGCCGGTTTTGATCGATACGAAGGTAACAAGGCTGATGAGATCGCTTGCCCTTGCTGCTGTCGCAGCAACCCTTGTCGCGGGCTGCAACGAAAGCCGCACATCACCGGCGACGAGCGCGGCCCTTCCAAAACTGGCGGTTTCATTCGCCTGGTGCCAGGGAACCTCGCCATCGTTCCAGGTCAGCGGGATTCCGGCCGGCAGCAAGGTTCTGGAACTTCGGATGAAGGATCGGCAAGTGCCGCAATGGAACCACGGCGGCGGGGACGTTCCGGTCAAGGGAGCGTCCATGGCAATCCCGTGCGGCACCATTTCGGGCGTGTATAACGGCCCGAATCCGCCGGGAAGAGAGGTTCACGATTACGACTGGACCGTGACGGCGCGTGACGCCAATGGCGCCCCGACGGCTGTCGGCACGGCTTCCAGGAAATATCCGCAGTAGCGTCCGAACCGCCGGCAGCGAACTGCCAGCGGCCGCCCCCGTGCCGAGCCGGGAAGGACGGCCTGCATGTGTCAGTCGCCCCTTGCCGTCGAGCAGAGCACGGCAACGAAGAGACCGATGCAGGCGCCCACGGAGGCGGCAATGAGATGCGTGACGACCGCCATGGTCAGTCGCCTCCCGGAACGACGAGAAGGAGCAACCGGCCCGCGCCGACCGGTACAGCCGCGGGCAAGGCCGGCACGATGATGGCGGAGCCGACGGGCATCTATCGACGCGCCTCGGCGATCAAGGGTTCGGCGGAGGACGTCGCGTCCATGCAGATTGCGATGAACTGCTGGGCGCTCACCTTGCCGCCCGTATGCCGCTCGACGAGTCTCGCCAGCCTCACGCTGGGGTTTCGATCTCCACGCAGCGGGCGCGTGATCGTGCTCGCCGAGCATCCGATCCTGGCAGCCAGACGATAGGCATTCTCGCCCGTCTCGGCAAAATAGGCATCCAGTGCGTTCATAGTCGCAACATTTGCCGATTTGGCAAATGTAAGTCAAGAACAAATTTGCCTATTTGGCTCTGGATCATTTTTGCCAAAAAGGCAAAGTCTCGGAATGACGAATGAGAACGCGATTCAGGCTCTCCGCGAAGCGCGCGGACTGACACAGGAGCAATTGGCAGAACGCGTCGGGCTTTCGATTTCCTATGTGAGCCGGTTGGAGAAGGGCCGCAGGAACCTGTCGGTCAAGCATATCGATCGCTTCGCCGCCGCGCTCGGAGTTCCGCGGGAGCGTCTTCTCACGAAGGAGGACGTTCCGCTGACCGAGGAGGACCAGGAAGATCTGGCCCTCCTCCGCCAGGCTCGCGATCGCGGGGTGATTGGGGAAGTGCGAATGTACGTTCGCTTTCGCTTATCAGAAATTGAAGGAACCGACGCGCCTGCGCCCGGCGCTCCGGTCCGAGGGACTGTAGTTCGGAAAGGACCGAAATAAGCTCCGTATCGGTATCCATGATCCCCCACGCAACTTATGTTCCCATTATGTTCACGTTCACACAGAGGTTGACAGATCGTCAATAGCGGGAAAGTTGTCGCCTTTCGGACCGCGCCTGGACGTGCAGGAACTGTAGGTCATCACCATAAATTGCCAAACAGGTAATTCAGCCTTTAACCGTAATTTGCCAAACTGGCAATAATTAACCTCCCGCTTCCCCAGCGGAAAGCGGGGTCGCTTTCTGTATCGCACGATGGAGCCGTCAGCGGCTTGCGGCCCTGGAAACCCGCAGCGGGCATCCGCGAAACGGGCGCGGACCATGCTCCTGCAAAAATCCGCAAGCGGCCGGCCGAACGGCCGTAAACATCGCGGTCGGGGAAACAGCGGCGTTAAGACCCCATTATGGTTGACGCGCTAGCGTGTCGGAGGGCCGCCGCGTTCTGAAGGCGTCAGGCGGCCCGCTGTCGCGTTTGGTCGGGTGTCACGGTTTGCGTCTGTCGCGTTCCCTCGCCTTCGGTATCGGGCTGGCCGCTCTCACGCTCGCCGCCGGCCTGAAGACGCCCGCCTTCGCCGCGGGCGCCAAGCTCAGCGGCGAGGCGATGCCGGCCGGCTTCGGCCGCCTCTCGCTCAGCTTCGACGCCCCGACCCAGACCCGTATCCGCATCGCCAACGGCGTGCTGATCGTCGCCTTCGACGGCGAGGTTGCGCTCGATGCTGCGCGGATCGCCCGCGAATTGCCGGCTTACGTCTCGATCGCCCGCCTCGATCCCGACGGGCGCGGCCTGCGGCTCGCGCTGACCCAAGCCTACAAGGCGAACCTGATCGAGGCCGGCGACAAGGCCTTCATCGACCTCCTGCCGCAGAACTGGTCCGGCGTCCTGCCCGGCCCGCCGCCGGAGGCGATCGCCGCATTGACCGAGCGGCTGCGCCTCGCCGAGGCCAAGGCGAGGGACGCGGCGCGCCAGCCGGCCGCGCCCCCCGCGGTCATGACGATGCGCGCGGCGAGCCTGCCGACGCTGGAGCGCCTGATCTTCACGGCCCCGACTGACACCAAGCTCGCAAGCAAGCTCGCCGACGGCGCGCTGAAGCTCGTCTTCGACCGGCCGCTGGCGATCGAGACGCATGCGATCCGCGCCGCCCTGCCGGCCGGCATCGAACTTGCCGCGCTCGACGCCGGCAAGAACGCGCTGAGCCTGACCCTGTCGCTGCCGGCGGACTGGCAGGCCCGCAGCTTCAGCGACGAGACCGGGCTGGTCGTGGACCTGCTGCGCCCGATCAAGGAACAGGCGCTCTCGCTCGCCGATCTCGGCAAGCCCGCCGCTGCGCCGGCCCCGGCCCCGACGGCTCTTGCCCCGATGGCTCCTGCCCCGACGGCCGAGCCCGCGCCCGCGCTTCAGCCCGCCGCGGCGCCCGCCCCCGTTGTTGCCGCCCCGCCGGCGAAGCCGGAGCCGCCGCCCGGTCCGGTCACCATCGCGGCCGAGGGCAAGCGCCTCGACTTCCGCTTTCCCCGCCCGACGGGCGCCGCCGCCTTCCTCGACGCCGGCGTCATGACGCTCGTCTTCGACACGCGCGACACCATCGATCCGGCCAGGCTTTCCGGGCTGCTGCCCGGGCTGATCGCGGACAGCACGGTCACGCGCGAGGGCAAGGTCACCCTCGTCAGGCTCAGGCTCGCGGGCCAGCCGCTCGCCCGCCTCTTCGACGACGGCACGGCCTGGTCGCTCGACCTCGGCGAGGATGCCGGCCGGCCAGCCAGCCCGGTCGCGCCTGAGCGCGGCATGGACGAGCGCGGCCAGACCATCGTCACCGTGCCACTCGCCGGCCTGACCGGCGTCCACTGGCTCGAATCGGGGCCGGGCGGCCTGCCCGTCGCGGTCGCGACCGCCACCGGCCCGACCCGGCTCACGCCAAAGCCCTACCGCTTCGTCGAGTTCGGCCTGCTGCGCACCGCGCAGGGGCTCGCCGTCCAGCCCCAGGCCGACGATATCGCGGTGCGGGCCGGAACCGGCGAAATCCGCATCGGCCGCGGCGGCGGGCTCACCGTCTCGCTCGATGTCGGCACGCCCGCCGCCAAGGCCGAGGCGTCGGCCGAGGCGAGGCCTGAGGCCCCACCCCTGCTCGACGCCGACGACTGGGCGAGGCTGCGCGCCGGCAACCTGCGCGAGCGTGGCCATGCCCTGATGCTCGACGCCAGCGACACCTCGCAGGGCCGCCGGTCGCAGGCCCGGCTGGCGCTGGCGCGCTTCTATGCCGCCAACGGCCTGATGCCGGAGGCCGCGGGCGTGCTGAACGCGCTCTTGGCCGACGACGCCGCGATGCGCGGCAACCGCGAGGCGCTCTTCCTCAAGGGTGTCGTCGCGGCCGGCCTGCATCGCGACCAGCAGGCGCTCGCCGCCTTCGAGGCCGCCCCGATCAAGGACGAGGCCGAGACCGGGCTCTGGCGCGCGCTGATGCAGCAGCGCCTGAACCGCAACGCCCAGGCGCTCGTCGACTTCCGCCGCAGCGAGACCGTGCTCGAGCGCTATCCGGCCGATCTTCGGGGTGAGTTCCGCGAGGCGATGGCGCGCGCGGCGCTTGCCCAGCAGGACATGGCCGTGGCCGAGCGGCAGATCCAGGCGCTGGCCGAGATGCCGCCCGGCAGCTTCGAGCGGGAGCGTCTGGCCCTGCTGCAGGCGATGCTCGACGACGTCGGCGGCCACCCCGACGCCGCGATGAACGGCTACAGGCCGCTCTTCGAGGCGAGGAGCCGCCCCGTCGCGGCGGAGGCGCAGCTGCGCGCCGTCAAGCTCGCGGACGCCGAAAAGCGCGACGACCTCAAGCCCGACGAGGCCGTCGCCCGACTGGAGACGGTCGCGGTGATCTGGCGCGGCGGCCGGCTGGAGATCGAGGCGCTGGCCGAGCTCGGCCGGCTCTATGTCGACCGGCAGCGCTGGCGCGACGCCTTCATGGTCGCGCGCCGCGCCAACGAGAACTTCCCCGACGATCCGCTGACCCGGCGCATGCACGACGAGACGGCCCAGCGCTTCGCCGAACTGTTCAGCGGCGCGGGGCTCGCCGATCTGCCGCGCATCGAGGCGCTGGCGCTGTTCTATGATTTCAAGGAGTTCCTGCCGATCGGCCGGCGCGGCGACGAGATCACCCGCCTGCTCGCCGACCGGCTGGTCGAGCTCGACCTGCTCGACCAGGCCGCCGAGATCCTGAAATACCAGATGGACCGGAGGCTCACCGGCGCCGCGCGCTCGACGGTTGCGGCGCGGCTCGCCATGATCGAGCTGATGAACGGCAAGCCGGCCGATGCGGTGCGCGCGCTCAACACCACGCGGCTCGTCGAGCTGCCGGCCGACGTCAAGCGCGCGCGCCTCCTGCTCGAGGCCAAGGGGCTGTCCGATCTCTCCCGTACCGACCAGGCGCTGGAGATGCTGGAAGGCGAGCGCGGGCCCGAGATCGACCGGCTGCGCGCCGACATCCACTGGACCGGACGCCGCTGGCGCGAGGCGGGCGAAGCCTATGAGCGCCTGCTCGGCGAAAGCTGGCGCGGGGAGGACGCGCTCAGCGACGGCGAGCGCGCCGACGTGATGCGCGCCGGCGTCTCCTATGTGATGGCCGGCGAGAGCCTGTCGCTCGACCGGCTGCGCAGCAAATTCGCCACCAAGATGGCGCGCGGCCCCGATGCGCGCACCTTCGCCTTCGTCACCGGGGCTGATCGCGGCCGCGCCTCCGACATCCGCGAGATGGCGCGCGCCACCGCCAACGCCGACACCCTCTCCGAATTCCTGAAAGCCTATCGCGAGCGCTACCCGGCCTATTCCGCCGCGATGCGCGCAAGCCCGGCGCCGGCGGCCGGCAAGCTGCCCTCGCCCGCCGACGGCGCGGCGGCAGGATCCGCGGCGCCGTCGCGGAGCTGAGGCTCCACCTATCCCGGCCCGGAATTCGTGTCCTCGCCGCGCGCCCTGGCGCGCAGCACGAATTGCAGGTTGCGGACATAGACGAAGACGCCGAAACCCTGGCCGAGGATGAAGACCGGATCGCGCCGGTAGAGCGCATACATCAGGAGCAGCGCCCCGCCACCGATCGAGAACCACCAGAAGGTCATCGGCACGACCGAGCGCCCGGCCTTCTCGCTCGCCCACCATTGCACCACGAAGCGCATGGTGAAGAGCCCCTGCGCGACGACGCCGAGCAGCACCCACCAGTCGACGTTGTTGACGAAGACGTCGTGGAAATAGCGGCCGATGGTCTGCTGGAGGTCGATCAGCATCACGGCGTCTCCGAGGTGATCCGGGGCACGCGCTTGCGCCGGCGGATCAGCCACCACACCCCGGCGAGATCGAGGATGCCGACCCAGAGCCGGTCGAAGAAGCCGTAATTCGAGACGCCGGAGAGCCGCGGCCGGTCGCGCACGTCGACATGCAGCACCTCATAGCCCTCGCGCGCCATCAGCGCCGGCATGAACCGGTGCAGCGCGTCGAAATAGGGCAGAGCGAGATAGGCTTCGCGGCGGAAGCATTTCAGCCCGCAGCCGGTGTCGCGCGTATCGTCCTTCAGCACGCGCACGCGCACGCCGTTGGCGATCTTGGACTGCCAGCGCTTGAAGCCGGTATCCTTGCGCCCGACGCGCTGCCCCTGCACCAGCCCGGCCTGGAGCCCGGCCTTCTGCAGAACCTCGACCATCTGCGGCAGGAAGGCGGGATCGTTCTGGCCGTCGCCGTCGAGCGTCGCCACGATCGCCGAGCGGGCATGGCGCACGCCGCTGCGCACCGCAGCGCTCTGCCCGCAGGACCCGGCATGGGTGACGACGCGCAGCCAGGGCCGCGTCGTCGCAAGCTCCGCCAGCGCGGCGGCCGTGCCGTCGGTCGAGCCGTCGTCGACATAGACGACCTCGAACGGGCCGAGGCCCGCGCAGGCCTTCTCGATATCGGCGACGAGCGGGGCGATGTTGCCGACCTCGTTGCGCACCGGCACAACGACGCTGATGAGGGGATGGGAAGCGGTTTGGGTCAAAGGGGCATCATCCGGGAAAACGGCCCGCAAACTGCGTCAGCTCAGCCGAGAGGGCAAGGGTTTCGAAAGCGGGGTCTTAATCAGGCGTACGGGCGAAGACGGCGATCGCGAGCCTCTTCCCGCCATTGAGGTTGAAGCCGTTGATCGTGGTGACGAGGCGCGGCCTTGGCGCCTGCCCCGCCAGCGCCGCCTCGAAATCGGCGGCGAAGCGGCTCTCGACGAGGGCGATGCGGCAGCCCGGCCCATTCAGGAAGGCGGCGGCGCCCGCTCCGCTCGCGGCCATGGCGAGGTCGGTTCCGGTCAGGAAGACCAGGCTCGGCTCGCGATAGCCGAGCGTCACCACGGCGGGATCGGCGCAACCGACGGCCCTGACCGCCTCCTCGAGCCGCGGCGACAGCTTGAGCGAGCGCAGGCTCTCCACCGCTAAGGGATAGACGGCGACGGTCAGGAGGAGGCTCGCCGGGACACAGCGCCAGAGCGCGCCCTCGACATCGCCCCGCCGGAACGCCGCCACGACGGCGGCCCCGCAGATGAGGGCGAGCACGAAGAACGGCACGGCCAGGAACGGCACCGCCCGGTCGAGCGTCCAGTTGCCGTAGAGGATCACGCCCATCAGCATGAGCGGCACGATCACCACGAGGCTGGCGGTGAGCACGGCGCCGCGCCGGTTACGGTCGATGCCGCCATTCACCACGGCGAGCAGCAGGAGCGCGGTGATCGCCGGATAGAGCGGCAGCACGTAATGCGGCAGCTTGGTCGGCACCGCCTCGAAGACGAGCCAGGACGGCACGATCCAGGCGATCAGGAACAGGATCTGCGGCTCCTTGCGCCGCCCCCACGCGAAGGGCACCGCCATCGCCGCGAAGGCGGCCGCCGGCCAGTAGGTCGCGAAGAAGAACAGGAGGTAGAGACCCGGCGGCCCCCAATGCTTCTCCTGCCCCTCGGCGACCTTGCCGAGCATGTCCTGCCCGACGCTGTCGGCAAAGAAGCTGCCGCCGGTCTTGAGCATGATCGCGGCAAACCAGGGCAGCGCGACGACGAGGCACAGCAGGAGACCCCAGCCGAAGCGCAGCGGCTTCAGCCAGCGGAAGGAACGTTGGCTTGCGCTCAGCACCAGGATGGCGAGGCCCCAGACCATCGGCACGATCGGCCCCTTGATCAAGAGGCCGAGCGCCGTCGCGCCCCAGAACACCAGCCAGTTGTAGCGGCTCGGCACGAAGGCAAGCGAGCGCGTCCAGTCGAGCCAGGCCCGCGCCAGCGCGCCCATGCTCGCCACCGCGCAGGCCGCCAGCAGCGCATCGGTCTTGGCGATGCGCGCCTCGACGCCGAGCAGCACGGCCGCCGCCATCAGCGCCCCGCCGAGCAGGGCGAAGGGCGGCGACAGGAAGGCGAGCAGCGCCCAATAGGTCAGCAGAACGGTCGCGGTCGCGCCGACGAGCGAGGGGATGCGGTAGAGCCAGATCTGCGTGCGCGCCTCGGGCACGCCGAGCGCCTCGCCGGCCCTGACCGTCGCGCTCTGCAGCCAGTAGATGCCGACCGGCTTCTTGTGGCGCGCCTCGTCCTGGAAGCGGATATCGACGAGATCGCCGCTCTCCAGCATCTGCTTGCTCGCCTGGGCGAAGCGCGGCTCGTCGCGGTCGAGCGGCTGGAGCGTCGAGAAGCCCGGCAGGAATGCGGCGAGCGAGAGCACGATGAGGACGATGCAGGCCCGCAGATGGCTGGCGCTCGCCGCATCCTTGAAGCGCGTGATCGCTGGCGTGAGCGAAACCATCATCCATCCCTGCGGGCCACCGGCCTGTCCTGCCGGACCTTTCCGGCACGATCGAGGCACGGGCCGCGGGGGGTTTACGCTGCCGGGCGTGGGTCGGCAAGCATGGCGGTCAGTCGGCGGGCCTGTCGGCCTCGACGCGGATCGCCTGGAGCATGCGCGGCGACAGCGTCACGGCCGGGCCAGTTGGCGGCGCGTCCGGGCCCGCGCCGGCCGCCGGATGCGCGGGAAGCGCGCACACCGCTCTTGGGGCGAGCGCGGCGGAGAGGTCGCCCAAAGGCAGGCTCGCCATAGGGATGGAGCCGGGCTCCGCCACGGCCGGAAGCGCGAGGGTGGCAGCGAGAGCGGCGGCGAGGAGCCGTGGCATGGATGTTCTCCGCATCTTCCCCCGCTCTCGACAACCGGGCAGGAGGCCGCCTGTTCCGCGCAGGCCGGAACGAAGCCGACGCAGAGGCGGGGAAAGCCGGCCCGCTCCGGTCACATGGTGATGACGATCTTTCCCCGGACCTTCCGTTCGACGATCAGCGCGAGGGCGTCCGAGATCCGGTCGAGCGGAAAACGCGCGCCGATCTGCGGCGAGAGCAGGCCGTCGGCCACCTGCTTCAGGAGCCATTCGGTGTTGCGCCTGTGGGCGTCCTGTTCCCGCTGCGCCCAGGCACTCCAGTGAATCCCCATGACGTCGATCGATTTCAGCATCACCAGATTCAGCGGCAGACGCGGTATCTCGCCCGCCGCGAAGCCGACGACCAGATACCGGCCGCCCCACCCTGTCGCGCGCACCAGCTCCTCGGTCAGCTTTCCGCCGGTGACGTCGAGCACGACATCGGCGCCGTTTTCGCCGGTCAGCGCGCGCACCGCCAGTTTCACATTGCCGGAATCGGGGTCCACGAACATGCCGACGCCTTGCTCGCGCAGATCCGAAGGCTCGCCACGGGTGCAGGCGATGATACGCGCGCCCAGCAGATGCCCGAGCTCGATGGCGGCACTTCCCACGCCGCCGCTCGTGCCAGTGACCACGAGCGTTTCTCCCGCGCGCAGGCCGGCGCGGTCCCTGAGCGCATAGAGCACGGTTCCATAGGTGACGATGAGCGCGGCCGCCTGGTCCAGCGAGACCTGGTCCGGAACCCGTATGAGACCGGCCTGCCCGACGACGACCCGCTCGCGCGCGGCGCCGTAGCCGACATAGGCGCAAACCCGGTCGCCGACCCGAAAATCGGTGACGGCCGCGCCGACGCCGACGATATGCCCCGCACACTCGCCGCCGGGCGAAAACGGCCGCGGCGGCTTCACCTGGTAGCGGTCGTTGATGATCAGCGTATCCATGAAATTGAGCGCGGTCGCCTCCACCTGGATGACGACCTCGCCGGGCCCGGCCATCGGCGCCTCGATATCGCGGATTTCGAGGCTGTCGACCGGACCGGCGACGATGGAAAGAGCTGCACGCACGATTTTATCCCTCTTTACGACTCGATGCCGACTTCACGGACAGCCAGCGGGGCGGGCTGTCGCGCAGCCGGCCCCGCATCGCCGCCCTGGGCGCAAGCGCCCGTTTCAGCGATTGTCCTGACGTTTATCGCCCACGACCGGAAATGCCGCGCGCGCCCCAGAAGGGCGCTTGCTATAAACGTTCTATCATTTTACTATTATCGAACCGATAAGATAAGCCTGCGTGGTCCCGACCATGTGGTGAGCCTCGCATCACCGAGATCGACCTCATTTCCATCAAGGTGCTGTCAGCCCGATCCGGGCTGCGGATGCGTCGGTGCCACGATCATAAAAGGCAACCCCATCACAAATGCCAAGGAGGAGCTAAACATCATGGCCGAACCGCTCGTGCTCTACGAAGTCGACGACCGCGTCAGCATCGTGACCATAAACCGTCCCGACAAGCTGAACGCCATCAGTCCGGATCTCAAGCAAACGCTGCTCGAGACGCTGCACCGGGCCGACCGCGATCCCGACACACGGGTCGTGCTGCTCCGCGCCGCCGGGCGTTCGTTCTGCGTGGGCTACGATATCGGCAACCCCAAGGATCCGGAAAAGGAAAAATGGCGCTACGACGCGCTGCGCTGGCATGAATCGCTGCGTGCCTCGATCATCTTCGAGCTCGCGCCCTGGGACATGAAGAAGCCGGTCGTGGCACAGGTGCAGGGCCATGCGCTGGGCGGCGGCTGCGAGCTGGCGATGCTCTGCGACGTGACCATCGCGGGCGAGAGCGCGCTGTTCGGGGAGCCGGAAATCCGCTTTTCCAATGCCGGCCCGGCGATCGTGATGCCGTGGTTCATCGGCCTGAAGAAAGCGCGCGAGCTGCTCTATCTCGGCGACATGATCGACGCCAAGGCCGCGCTCGATCTCGGCATGATCAACAAGATCGTGCCGGATGCGGAGCTCGGAGCCGCGGCGCTCAAATTCGCCAAGCGCATGTCGATGATCTCGGCCGACGCGCTTTACAACACCAAGCTGTCGATCAACCGCGGCGCCGAGGCCATGGGCTTCCGCAACGCGGTCAATGTCGGGGTCGACGTGGTGTCGATGCTCTATGCGGCCCGGACGCCGGAAGGCGACCAGTTCAAGGAGATCACGGCCGAGAAGGGGCTCGGCGCGGCCCTGAAATGGCGCGGCGACCAGTTCAAGACCTGATTGTCTTCACCAGGCACGAGCGTGCGGTGATGCAAGACACCGGTCCGCGGCGCAGGCAGCGCCGGGGACCGGTTCTCCCTCGACGACGGCGCGCTCGCGCCGTTCCACGCCGGCTCCCGCCGATATCGACCTGATTGATGGCTTCCACCGCCCCCTTGGCCGAGGACCGGCATCGGCATGGAGGCGGCGGGGCGCGGTTCCGTCCCGGCAAGAATGGTTTTCCGACACTGTATCGGGGTATCCATGGACCTGAACCTGCCGAGCGATGAACAGGCCCCCCGCCGCGCGCGGACTTCGCCCGCGCGGACCATTTCCCTGCCGCTGCTCGTCGTCATCACCGCCCTGCCGGCAGTGACCATCAACATATACCTCCCGTCCATGCCGGGAATCGTCACGTATTTCCAAACCGATATTCCGACCATCCAATATGCGTTGTCGCTCTACCTGCTCGGCCTGGCCGTCGGGCAGCTCGCCTATGGGCCGCTGTCCGACAGGCTCGGACGCCGCCCCGTGCTGTTGGCGGGCATGGCGATCTACAGCACCGGCTCGCTCCTCTGCTCGCTGGCGCAGGGAATCGAAATCTTCCTGGTGGGCCGTGTGCTGCAGGCGATCGGCGGCGGTGCCGGCATGGTGCTCGGCCGCGCCATGGTCCGCGATGTCTACGACGAGGCGCGCGTCGCTTCGGTGCTGGGCTACACGGTCATGGTCACCACGATCGCCACGGCGGTCGCGCCGATCATCGGAGGCACCCTCGACGAAGCGTTCAACTGGCGCGCGCCCTTCCTGTTTCTGGCCGGGCTCGGCGCTGTCGTGGTGCTTGCCTGCATCGTGTGGGCGAAGGAGACCAGAAACCCGTCGGCCGTGCCGTCCGGCAAGGTCTGGATGGGCTATGCGCGGGTTCTGAAGTACTGGGCGTTCTGGCGTTTTCTGCTTTATTCGTCGCTGCTCACCGCATCCTACTTCGTCTTCATCGCCGGCTCGCCCGTCGTGGTGATCGAGCTATGGGGCTACAGCCCGACCCATTTCGGCGCCTGGTGGATCGTCGGCTCGCTCTCCTACTTCATCGGCAGCTACATAGCGGGCCGCTATTCCGAACGCCTCGGCACCGAGAACATGCTGCGCCTCGGTTCGCCGATCCTTCTGCTGGGGGGCGCCATGTTGATGGGGCTGCTGGCGATCGGGCCGCACCATCCGCTCTCCCTGTTCGCGCCCATCGGCGTGATCTTCATCGGCTCCGGCGTGGTGCAGCCCAACATCGTCTCGAGCGCGATCAACGTCGATCCCAAGAATATCGGCTCGGCGTCGGGGCTGCTCGGCTGCACGCAGATCCTGTTCGGGATCATGGCGATTTCGCTGCTCGGCCTGTTTCCGACGGGCGAGCCGCTCTATTTCGGCGCGATCTGCGCCGGCGCCCTTCTGGCCGGGGTGCTCGCCGGCTTCGTCCTGAAGCGTTGAGGTCCGGCGCGAACCTCGCGTCGATGCGGGATTTACACGGCTTCGACCCGGCGCGTTTGCCCCGCCGGCGGCGTCCTCATCCGCAGAACCAGAGAGCCGATCAGGATCACGTTGAGCCCGTTCCAGCCGATGCCGTTCAGGAAGGCGACGAAATAGGACCCGGTCTGGTCATAGATCCAGCCCGAAATCCATCCTCCGAACGCCATGCCGAATATGTTTCCCGCGGCGACGACCCCGATGATCGCTCCGGCGGAACGCGCGGGAAGATATTCCCGCACGATCAATGGATAGGACGGCAGGATCCCCCCCTGCGCGAGGCCGAACACGACGCTCACCAGCTGCAGCGAGGCCAGCCCATCGGCGTGGATATAGAAGGTGAGCGCCAGCATCTGCAGCAGGGAGCCGACGAAAAGGATGGTGACGGGCCCGACGATGTCGATGATCGCGCCGCAGACGAAACGTGAAGCGATGCCACCGAGAAGCATCATGGAAATGAGTTCGCTTCCCTGACTGACGGTGAAACCGAGGTCGCCGCACAGCGCCACGATGTGAATCTGCGGGATCGCCATGGCGATGCAGCAGCTCACGGCGGCCAGGACGAGTATCGATTTGATCGTCAGCGGCGACAGGCCGACATGTTTCGCCTTTTGGGACGAGCTGCGATCCGCCTCGTCGAGGACATCCGACGGAACGCGGCGGCGCAGCAGGAACGACAGCGGCACCACCATCAGCAGGACACCGCCGATCAGCAGGTGCACATCGCGCCAGCTGCCGTCGCGCACCATATTGCCGATGATTATCGCCCAGAGCGCGCCGGACAGATACCCGGCGGAGGACACGACCGTGATCGCCATGCCGCGCCGTTTTCGGAACCAGTGCGAAATATCGGCGGTGAGCGGCGCGAGGCCGACGGCGGCACCCAGACCGACGAAAAGCTGGGTCAGCAGGAACGGCCAGAAACTGTGCATCATCGCGCCGACCAGATAGCCGAGGCTGGCGAGGATGGAGCTGACCACCAGGATATTGGCCACGCCGTATCGATCGCTCCAGCGGCCGAGCACGGGCCCGCCCACCAGATAGCCGAACATGATGGCGATGTAGGGATAGGAGGCTTCCGTGCGCGTCAGGCCGAACTCGCTTTGAAGCACGGGCATCAGCGTCACCGACGTCCACATGCTCGCATTGGTGATCATGCCGATGAGCACCGAATAGAAGGCCCGCCGCCAGGAATACCAACCGTCCATGTCGATCGCCATCGCAACGGCGGCGGGCGGTGAATCGTGCTGCATCATTCGAAATCGCTCTTCCCGTTCGCTCGACCCGGCGCCGGCATGTCTCAATCCAGCTTCGTGCGGCATGACGCCGGCAACGCGCGCGAAAGAGGCACGCCGCGTGAGGCGCGCCTCTCTTTCCCTGAGTCCGGCAGGGGTTCGGGCTATCCCTTCGGGATCACCAGCGTGTCGACGATCACCGCGGCCTTGGGCGTGACCATGATCGGGTTGAGGTCGATCGCCGCGATCTTGTCGCCGAACTCGCGGGCAAAGGCATCGAGTTTCTCGATCAGCGCCACGACGGCGTCGATGTCGCAAGCCGGCTTGCCGCGAACGCCGCGCAGCAGCGGATAGCCCTTCAGGCTTTCCAGCATCGCCCTCGCCTCGCCCGCGGCCAGCCCCACCGGCCTGACGCTGACGTCGTCGAACAGCTCGGCCCAGATTCCCCCGGTTCCCACGATCAGGAACGGCCCGAGCTCCTCATGGTTGGTGAAGCCGGCAAAGAGCTCGACATCGCCTGCCATCATCGGCTGGACGACCACGCCGCCGGGCGCGATCGCGCTCAGCTTGTCGAAGCCATCGGTGACGGCCAGCGCGTCCTTGACGCCGACCAGAACGCCGCCGACCTCGGTCTTGTGAAGCAGGCTCGGATCGGCGACCTTCATGACGACCGGATAGCCGAGCTCGGACGCCGCCCGCACCGCGGCATCCGCCGAAAGCGCGTGACGGGACTCCACCACCGGCAATCCGGCCGCCGTGAGCAGATCGGATGTCGGCATGCCGGAGGACGGCGCCTTGATCGCATTGAACAGCGCGCGCGTCTTGGCCACGTCGAATGCGGGGGCGGGAGCCATCTTGTGCGCCGCTTTCCCGTCGGCGACCAGGTGGCTCAACGCCTCCAATCCTTCCGAGAGACCGGACAGGACCAGGATATTGCCCTTGAGGCCGCTTTCGGCGATCTCGCCGGGCACCGTGCCGTCGACCGTATCCAGCATCACCACGACCTTGTCGTGCTTGGCCGCCAGGGCCTTGTGCGGGATGAGACGCTCTTCCAGCTCGCCCCGGTCGGTGTTGGTCGGGTACGAGGAAAACCCGGCGGCGCTCAGGACGATGTCGATGTTCGGGTCGGACGCGATTTCGTGCAGCAGCGCCGGGTGATTGTTTTCCAGGTCGTCCATGCCCCAGTAGTCCAGGGGGTTGGTGGTCGCCAGGAAGTCCGGCAGCCGCTTCCGCAGCAGAGCGGCGGTATCGGGCGTGAACGGCACATGCGTCAGGTCGGTCTTGTCGGTCTGATCGAGGATCAGCTCGATCTGGCCGCCGGAGGCGGTGATGCTCGCCATGCGGTTCGACCGGGGGCGCCTGTCGAGCTGCATCGCCAGCAATGTCTCGAGCAGCGCTTCCATCGATCTGGCGCGATGCACGCCATGGCGCGCGAACAGGGCGTCGTAGAGGCGATCGGGCGCGGCCAGCGCGCCGGAATGCGCCGCAGCGGCCTGGGCGCCCGCCTCGCTCGTTCCCGACTTCAGGACGACCACCGGCTTGCCGGCCGCCTTGGCCCGGTCGCACTCCGCGAAGAAGCGCTCGGGATCGCGGATGGTCTCCAGGAACGCGCCGATGACCTTCACGCCCGGATCGTCGACGAAGTAGCGAAGCAGGTCGGCGCTGTCGACGACGGCTTCGTTTCCGGCGGAAACGATCTGGCTCCAGCGCACGCCGCGATTATTGTCGGTCAGGGCGGTCGTCACGGAGCCGCTTTGCGAGATCAGCGCCACGACGCCGGGCTCGTAGGCGGCCACCTTGCCCATATAGAGCGCCGTGCGCGAGGTGAAGTCGACCAGCCCCTGGCAGTTGGGGCCGACCAGCGCGAAATCCGCATCGAGCGAGATCTGCCGCATCCGCTGCTGGCGTTCACGGCCGATCTCGCCGGCCTCGGCGAAGCCGATGGCCAGCACGACGGCGCCGCCGATGCCCAGGCTGATGGCTTCCTCGACGACGGGAAGCACCCGGTCCCGGTTCAGGCCGATCAGGATCGCATCCGGAACCTCAGGGATATCGGACAGGGAAGGAAAGCAGGGCGCCCCGGCCACTTCGCTATAGCGGGGATTGACCGCGTACACCTTTCCTTCGTAGCCCATGTCGGGGAAGCTGAGTATCGATTTCTTCAGCCACTGATGGGACGGGCTGGCCCCCACAACGGCAATCGACTTCGGGCGGAAAAGCCGCTTCATTGACTTACTGTCTATATACTTCTTTTTAGGCACGACTATCCACCTCTCCAGATAGAGAACATCGAAAATTCGCTCGGACCTGCGGCAGCTCGCCCCCCTGGCGAGTCGGCGCGCGTCCCTTCCTCAGGCCGCCTCGGCCGTGTGGGAACCCTTGACCCGCTCCGTTATCGGCACGGCGACGCAGCGGGTGAGATCCAGCGCCATATCGAGATTGCGGCCCGCCGACGCGGCATCGAGATGATGGCCGGGCACTTCGATCTGGAAATCGGAGTTGGTGCCCGGTCCATGCGCGATGCCGACGATCCGGGTGACATCGCCCATGTAGACCGACTCGTGAGCCTGCAACGTGACGCGCATCTCGTTCGGCTTCACATCCTGCGCGAAGCGGAACGCCTGGGCCGGCACGGCGACGGCGATCTCCCCGGAGACATGCGTGCCGGCGAGAATGTCGACTTCCTTGTCGAAGACGGGAATGTGCACCCGGATCATGCCGTCCCCGAGCGGGCGCACGGCCTTGCCGGCAACCAGGTTGTGGCCGCCGAAGAAGGTGGCGACGAAGCTGGAGCTGGGCTGCCGGTAGAGCCGCTCCGGCGTGTCGATGGCTTCCACCCGCCCGTCGAGCATCACCGCGATGCGGTCCGACAGCGTGAGGGCTTCCTCCCGGTCGTGGGTGACGTAGACGACCGTGGTCTTGGTCTCGGCATGGATACGCCGCAGTTCGCCGGCCATGCGGATGCGCAGCTCGCGATCGAGCGCGCCCAGCGGCTCGTCCATCAGAAGCAGTTCGGGGCGGAACGCCAGCGCTCTGGCCAGTGCGACCCGCTGCTGCTGTCCGCCGGAAAGCTCACGCGGCAAGCGCGCGCCCATTCCGGCCAGACCGACCAGCTCCAGCATTTCGTCGACGCGGCGAACGCGCTCCGCCTTGCCCCATCCCCTCATCTTCAGCCCGTAGGCGATGTTGTCGCCCGCCGACATGTGGGGGAACAGCGCGTAGTTCTGAAACACCATGCCGATATTGCGCTCGGCGGGGGTCATTCTCGAAACGTCCCGGCCGCTGAGCAGGATCAGGCCGCCGGTTATATCGGTGAAGCCGGCGATCATCCTCAACACGGTCGTCTTGCCCGACCCCGACGGCCCGAGCACCGTCAGAAATTCCCCCTGCGCGACCGACAGATTGATCCCGCGAACGGCTCTCGCCGGACCGAAGTTCTTCGTCAGCGACTGCAGCTCCAGCCCCGATACGATAGACGTGCCCGCCATTGCGAAGCGCTCCTCCAGAATTAAAGTAATGCGTCTATCTCGTGCTGTTGGAGCGCCAGTAGCTCGCAACCGCAGCCAATATTCCCGTAAACACCATCAGGATCGTCGAGATCGCCAGGACCACAGGCTCCATGCCGGTCCTGAGCGAGTCGAAGATTCCCTTGGGCAGCGTCACGAGCCCCGGCCCGCCGATGAACACGATCAGCGTCGATTCATCGAACGACCCGATGAACGCGAAGACGAACGCCGCGGCCATCGCCTGCACGAGCAGCCGCGCGGTGATGTTCACCGTCGCCCGCGTCTTGCTCGCGCCCAGGGTCATGGCGACCAGCTCGAGCTCCTTGGGGATGCGGTTGATGGCCGTTCCGACGATGAGCAGCACATAGGGGAACGCATGCGTCGCATAGACCAGCACCACCCAGAACGGCGACCCCATCACGCGGGCCTGCAGGAAGACCATGTAGACCGAGACCGCGTAGGCGACGCCCGGCAGGATCAACGGCGCCAGGCCCACGCCCGCCAGAACCTGCCTGCCCCAGACCTGGCCGCGGTTCAGCGCGATGGCGGCGGGCACG
Source organism: Bosea sp. (in: a-proteobacteria) (assembly GCF_023953965.1). Classification (NCBI taxonomy): domain Bacteria; kingdom Pseudomonadati; phylum Pseudomonadota; class Alphaproteobacteria; order Hyphomicrobiales; family Alloboseaceae; genus Allobosea; species Allobosea sp. The sequence continues at coordinate 3,019,928 of NZ_JAMLIX010000001.1, read as the reverse complement.
GCGACGGCGAGCGCCAGCATCGCCGACGACAGCGCCAGCCCGAACGAGGTGCGCACGGCCGTCAGCCAGAACTTGGCATCGGCGAGTATCTCATATTGCCGGAAGCCCCATTCCCGCGGCGGGAAGATCATCAGCTTCTCGTTCGAGAACGAGAGCACGACCACCAGAGCCGCGGGAACGAGCGTGAACAATACCGCGATCGTCAGCACCAGGACCAGAAGTCCGGTAAAGATCGCCCTGACACTCCAATGCGCAAGGATTTGGTTCGAGCGGCTGAGAGTAGAGCCGCCATGCATGGCTGCAGTGCTCATCCCAATGCCTTCCTGATACGATCGGCGCCGACGATCTTGAACGCGAGGAGTATGACGATGGAAGCCGAGACCACGAGCACCAACGCTGTTATCGCAGCCGCGTTGAGATCGAAGAATGTGAATACATTCTGGTAGATCAGCGAGGCCGTGAACGGCGAGGTGATGCCGCCGAGGATCACCGGCGTGAGGAAGAACCCGGTCGACAGAACGAAGACCAGCATCGTCGTCGCCAATATTCCCGGGATCGCCAACGGGATCACGATCGAGACGATCGCCCGCAGGCGCGCCGCGCCGAGGCCCTCGGCCGCGCGTACGATGTCGAGATCGATGCTCGAGAAGGCCACCACGAGCGGCAGTACCGCGAAAGGCAACATCTGGCTGACCATGCCGATGACGACCGCCAGCTCGTTGTAGAGCAAGGCGAGCCGCGTCTTGTCGCTGAGGATGCCGGTCGCCACGAGGAAATTATTGACGAGGCCATTCGTCTGCAGGATCACGGTCCAGGCGTAGAGCTTGATCATCGTGCCCATCCAGAACGGGACGAGCACCGATGCGAGGATGATGAACCGGACCGTGGCGCTGCGCGTGGTCTTCAGCGTCCAGGCCAGGACCCCGCCGAACAGGATCGCCAGCACCGTCACGATGGCGGAAATCACATAGGTCGTGCGCAGCACCACCAGGTTGGAGCTGTCGCTGAAGAAATCGACGAGATTCTGCAGCGCTCCTTCGGAGAACACGGCTATCTGCGTCAGCCGGATGAACGGGTAGACGACGAAGAACGCCAGCATGGCGGCAAACGGCAGGACCAGCAGCAGGCTTGGCAGAGCGCCGATTTCCGGGCGCCAGGCGCGGCTGCGAGATTTGTTGCGTTTCGCGACGGCACTGCTGTCCAAGGCCATCGTCACTGCACTCCTCCGCTCTTTCCATACAATTCATCGACCTGGCTGAACTGCGCGTCACGCCATTTGAGGGCCGCGCGCAAGCCGTCCTTCTTCTGGACCTCGCGGAACGCCAGCCCCTCGGCCGTCTCCGAACCGTGAATGATCGCGGTCAGATTGTCATGGAAAGCGATCGCATTGCGGAAGCCCGCCATCTCATAGGTCCGGTTCAGGCCGGCCTTCAGGAGGCGCAGCGCAAGCGGCGCGACCTTCGACATCAGCTGCGCGTGATACATGGCGGCGCGCTCATGGTCGCCGTCGGGCACGACCTCGTTGATCATGCCGAGCTCATAAGCGCGCCCGGCGGCTATCAGCTTGCCCGAATAGAGGATCTCCCGCGCCGCCTTCATCGGCACCAGCCAAGGCAGCACCAGGGTGGAACTGGAGGCGAACCGGATCTCCGGCTCGCCGAACTTGGCCGTTTCCGTCGAGACCGTCAGGTCGCACAGCATGGCGATCTCGCAGCCGCCGCCGACCGCGTAACCATGGACGGCCGCGACGATCGGCTTCGGAAAATCCCAGATCGCCAGCGGGAAATGCCCGACCTCGCCGTCGTACATCTTCTGGTATTCGGCGACCGTCGGCTTCCTGTCGCCGCTGCCGCCGCCCGAAATGTCATAGCCCGCCGAGAAAGCGCGCCCCGAACCCGCGAGCACCACCGCCCGAACCCCGTCGTCGACGGCCAGTTCCGCCAGCACCCGGACGATCTCCGTGCGCAATTCGAGATTGAATGCGTTCAGGCTGTTGGGACGGTTGAACCTCAGGAGGGCAACAGGTCCGTCCCTTTCGATGATGAGGACGGGATCTGGGTTTTCGGACATTGGGTGTTCCTGAACAAGATGGCTGCCTGGGTGTTCGGTCCCGGCATTTGGTGGATTGGGCTCAACCTGATTTGCGGATGTCCACTGCTTGCAGATGGTCTACCGGGTGTCGGACACGCGAGGGTCTCGACCCGGCGGGCGGGGTTGCGTGCCGCGACGAAGCCGGCGAGGCGCCGGCAAGCCGGTGCGAGGAATAAAGGCCTCGGTTGTCGGCGTGGAGCAACAGCGCCGCGTTCATCCTGGAATGGCAGGCGGACGGCACAACATCATTCACCGAAGCGCGCGGAAGCCGGAGCTGATCCGCAATCTCAGGAACGAAACATTTCGTCAGGCTTTTGGGTAACCGGGAGCCACGGCGGTGAGCCGCGGCACCCGGCGCTGGTCACGCCCTTACCGGTTGGTGATGAACTTCTGCCAGGCCGCCCTCATATCCTTGGACTGCTGCGCCTGGAGCGGACCGGAAATGATCACGACGTCCTTGCCGACGGGAAGCGAATTCGCAATCTCCGGCGCGATGCGGCTGGCCAGTTCCTTGCTCGGCGTCGGATAGGTGAGCGCGGTGGTCCATGCCGCCTGACCTGCGTGCTGGCGGCCGAACCAGTCCAGGAAGATGAACGCGACATCCTTGTTCGGCGCGCCCTTCGGCACCAGCCAGCCACCGTCGACGCCGAGCACCGCGCTTTCCCAGAAGATCTGGAGATTTGGCAGGACATCGCGTCTCACGACATGCGCGCGCCCGTTCCAGATGTAGGAAATCGCGACCTCACGGTCGACCAGGACCTGTTCCTGCTGGGCTCCGGACTCCGGCCAGACCTTGATGTGCGGGCGGATTTCCTCGAGCTTGGCGACGGCCTTCTTGATATCGATCGGAAACAGGTTCTTGCGGTCGGCACCGGCGGCGAGCGCCGCGAACTGCAACGGGTAGCTCCAGGAACCCAATATGGAGCGCGAGCCCGGGAAATCCTTGACGTTCCAGAACTCTGCCGCGTTGGTCGGGCATTTGGCGACCATATCGCGGTTGCAGGCGATCGCGCCCGCCGTCCCGCCATAGGACACCAGATCCTCGAAGACCGTGCCTTCGCGGCTCTCCTTCTTCAAGGAGGCCATGAGCTCGGGCGGAAAGGCTTCGAGAAGACCGTCCTTGCGCAGAAGCGATGCCGTACCGCCATCGAGCAGGTCGATCTGAAGCGCACCCTGATTCGTCTGCAGGCGTACCATGGCGTCGAAATCGCCGGTCGCCGGGATGATGTTGATCTTGACGCCGGTCTGCTTTTCGAACGGCTCGAAGAAATTCTTGCGGCTCGCTTCCGTCCAGGCGCCGCCCCATGAGACGACATTCAGCTGGCGGCCCTTCAGATCCTGCGCATGTGCCGCCATCGGCGCCGCAGCGCCAAAGCCGGCCACAAGGGACAGCACCATATACGCGCCCAGGCGGGCGTTTATTTGCATCACGTTTCCCTCCCCAACTCGGTAACATTTACGATTGAACTTGATCGTCAATTCTTGATTTTGTTGTGCGTTGTTCAGGTCAAGCCAACCGTTAGGCCGATTATTGAAACTGCTGCAGCCGGCGCCGGCCCGGCGCGCCGGGCATCGTCGGCGATCATCGGGACGTGACGAATTTCTGCCAGGCGGCCCTCATATCCTTGGCCTGGTCGGCCTGAATGGCGCCATCGATCATCACGATATCCTTGCCGACAGGCAGAGAGCTGGCGATCTGGGGCGGAAGGCGGCTGGCCAGTTCCTTGCTCGGCGTCGGATAGGTGAGCGCGGTGGTCCATGCCGCCTGGGCTGCGTGCTGGCGGCCGAACCAGTCCAGGAAGGCGAAAGCGACCTCCTTGTTCGGCGCGCCCTTCGGCACCAGCCAGCCGGTGTCGCTCGGGAGAACCGCGCTCTCCCAGAAAAGCTCGAGGTTCGGCAGCACATCGCGCCTCACGACATGCGCGCGCCCGTTCCAGATGAAGGAAATCCCGACCTCGCGATCGACCAGCACCTGTTCCTGCTGGGCTCCGGACTCCGGCCAGACCTTGATGTGCGGACGGATCTCTTCCAGCTTGGCGACCGCTGCCTTGATATCGATCGGCATCAGGTGCTTGCGGTCACCGCCGGCGGCGAGCGCCGCGAAATGCAGCGGAGCGGTCCAGTTGCCGAGGATGGAGCGCGTGCCCGGGAAACCCTTGACATCCCAGAACTCCGCCGCGTTGGTCGGACATTTCTTGATCAAGTCGTGGTTGCAGGCGATGACGGTCGCCGTATTGCCGTACTGCAACACATCCGCGGAGACCATGCCGTCCCGGCTCTGCTCCTTCAAGGAGGCCACGAGCGCGGGCGGGAAGGTCTCGAGATAGCCGTCCTTGCGCAGGAGCGGCGCCTGGCCGGCATCGAGCAGGTCGATCTGAAGCGCGCCCTGATTGATCTGCAAGCGCACGACGGCATCGAAATCGCCGGTCGCCAGGATGACGTTGACCTTTGCGCCGGTCTCTTTTTCGAAGGGCTCGAAGAAATTCTTGCGGCTGGCTTCCGTCCAGGCGCCGCCCCATGAAATGACGTTCAGCTGGCGGCCTTTCAGATCCTGCGCCTTCGCCGTCGTCGGCCCGCCGCCGCCGAAGCCCGCAATCAGGAAAGATAGCACTATAGATGCGCCAATACAGGCGTTTCGCTGTCTCAAACTTTCCTCCCTGGTTCCGCTAGGGCTTCCGGTCGAGCTTGGGTCTTTGCACGAAACTAGCGAACCAGCCTCGGAAAAGACTGCTGCGGTCCTATTCGGATAAGTCAACTACACCATAACAATCCTACAACTATCGAACTGTCAAGCGACACTTGCGGGACCCGGCAGGCAGGCGCGGCATTGTCGCCGACGTGCATAAGAGCGCGCGCAATGCCTTGCCTGCCCGCAGCGCTTCCGTCTCCGGCCGCCCCATCCGGGGCCGGCTTGCGCCGTCGCGAGGCTGAGCGGCACAAGCGGCTGGATTCCCGTGCGCAATCTCATTAGATAGGTTTCGAACGACGGAACAATCAAGTTGGGAATCAGATGACCATCGAACTTGAACGCTACACCGCAATCTTCACGGCGATGGGTGAAGCGACCCGCCTCCAAATGGTGCAGATGATCGATGAGGCCGGCGAGATGCCTTGCACGGCGCTCGTCGAAAAGCTGGGCGTTGCGAAATCGACAGTTTCCTACCACGTCAAAATTCTTGCTCATGCGAGGCTGATTTCCGTGCGGAAGCATGGTCGAAACTATTTTTACACGACGCGCAGGGACGTTCTCGACGAGGCGATGCCGGGTCTTCGGGCCAAGCTCGCCGGCCCCGTCTCCGCCGGCAGCGAGCAGCCGGCCGGTTAAGTCCGGCGACGCTGCCGAAGCCTGAGAGCTGGCCGCCCGACAGCGGTCTGCGGGGCGGCTATTCTTCTCAGGAGGACGCACCGAGACCGGCGGTGGGAGCACCGACCAGTATGGTGGTGTTTCCGGCGGGAAGCTTTCCGTTCATCATGTCTTGATGGGCTTGGCCGACCTGGTCGAAGCTGCGAACCTCGCCCAGGCACGGGTCGATGCGTCCGGCGAGCACGAGCGCGTTGTAGGCGTTGGACTGCTCGGCATTCGAACCATGCGAGCCCTGCAGGCGCTTCTGCCGCACCCAGTGGTACCGCAGGTCGACGACCGCCGAGTAACCCGTGGTTCCCGCGCAGATCACCACCATCCCGGCGGTGTCGCAGCAGAAGATCGACGTGGGGACCGTGTCCTCGCCGGGATGCTCGATGATGATCCGCGGGCTGCGCCGCTCACCGAGTATATCCCAGATCTTCTTGCCGAAAGCGCGCGCCTGGGCGGTCCATGCCTTCTGGCCGGCATTGTCCGTCCAATGCGGCGGCTGTCCCCAATGCGTGAACTCGCGACGATCGATGTATCCGACCGCGCCGAGCGACTTGCAATACTCGCCCTTGTCTTCACTCGAGACGACCGCGATCGGAATTCCGCCCGCCTCGCGCGCGATCTGGATGGCCTGCGACCCGACACCGCCCGAGCCGCCCCAGACGAGAACCACGTCGCCCTTCTCGACGGCATGCTCCTTCCATCCGTGCAGCATCCGGTAGGCGGTCGCGCCGACCAGCGTGGGCGCCGCGGCCTGCTCCCATGTCAGGTGTTTCGCCTTCGGCATGATCTGATGGTCATAGGCGAGGCAGAACTGGCCGAACGATCCGAAATTCGTGTTGTAGCCCCAGATCTGGGCGCTGGGGGCCAGCATCGGGTCCTTGCCCGCCAGCACATAGGGATCGTTGGGATCCCAGCTTCCCGGCGCCACGACGACCTCGTCGCCCACCTTGATGCCGGAGACCTTCGAGCCGACCGCATAGACGATGCCTGAGGCGTCGCTTCCGCCGACATGAAAATCATGAGGAGAGCCCTGGGCCCGACGAGCCGCGATGACGTCGATCGGCACGCCCTTCGCCGCCCAAACGTTGTTGAAGTTGAGGCCGGCCGCCATGACGCCGATCAGTACCTCGTGGTCGCCAGGCGTCGGAACCTCGATTTCCTCGATCCTGAAGGCATCGGCTGGATCTCCGAGCCGGTTCGAGCGCACCGTTTGCGCATACATTCGGCTGGGGACCTCCCCCACCGGCGGCAAAGACCCAATCGGTACAATATCAGTCATGGTCGACACTCTTGCTCCTCTTGAAAAATGCAAATCCGGTCCCGCCGCGCATCCTGAAAGTCAAGTCTGGTCGGTCGAGCGTCCCCCAAGCTCAATTGCGACCCGCCCTGCGAACCACGTCAATCGTATCCGATACGGATTTGCGTAATCTCGGCCTTCATCGGGACAAGCGGCTCAGGGAAACCTTATCCGCCAGCGCCTGCTGGAGATTCCACCAAGTTTTTCGCCGTGCGCGATGGCTCCGATCTTGTCTGCCCCTATCGGCCGCCGGGATCATGTTTGACGATCGCCCCACCCTTCGCGCAGCCGCACCCCCCTAAGTTCGATAATAGTAGAACGATAAAACGTTCCCCGCAAGCGCCATTCTTGCGCGCCTCGCGACACGGCAGTGTTTGGATTGTCCGACTTTCATCTCCACCCGGGCGTTGCAGGGCGCCATGCCGGGCAGCCACTGACGGCCTTGCGCAGCCCGCCCGAAAGCCCGGACATTTCTTGCGGTGCGGCATGGGCCGCGATGAACCCGCGGGGTGAATGAAAACGGAAAATCAGGTGGAAAGCAGCAGGCTTTTTCCAACTGACGAAGCGCCGCCACAGGCGGCTGGAGCATTGGATGCTGGAACAAAAACCTGGATCGCCCTCTACGTCCGATAGGACGGAACGGCGACCAAGCGCTTGATGTGATGGCGAGCCCGGCAGGATTCGAACCTGCGACCAGCAGCTTAGAAGGCTGCTGCTCTATCCATCTGAGCTACGGGCCCGAAAGCGGGGAGAAACCCTCGCCCGTCGGCGTCAATGCGTCCACTGGCCGACGCGTGAATGCTTGAAATTGTCGGAATAGGAGATCGAACGGCGCTTCGGCTCGTGCGGCTGTTCGACGCGGTAGGCGATGCCGTTGCGCGTGGCGTAGGCGACGGCCTCGGCCTCGCTGTCGAACCAGAGCTTGAGCTGGCTCCTCATGTCCGACGACGAGGTCCAGCCCATCAGCGGCTCGATCTGGCGCGGGATCTCCGGCTCGTATTCGAGCAGCCAGCGCTCGGTGTTGGCCGTGCCGGACTGCATGGCCGTGCGGGCCGGGCGATAGATGCGTGCGATCATGAAAGCGCTCTGCCGTCACCAAACCTCATGCGGCCCGCGACGCGAACCGCCTCATGCAAGTCTGGAATGATGGTCGGGGCACCAGGATTCGAACCTGGGACCCTCTGCTCCCAAAGCAGATGCGCTACCGGGCTGCGCTATACCCCGACGGGCCATTCCAAACGTTGCGGTTGGCTATCATGCCACAGGCGGCGCCGGCAAGCGAAAGCCGTCCGTCCTCAGCGCTTGAACAGGGCGTGCTCCACCTTGTCGCCCGGCTTGATGCCGAGCTGCCGGCTGACGCCGCCATTGATCTCGAGCACCGACAGCACCGGCTCGCCGGAGGGAATCGTGCGCGTCGAGAGCGGCTCGGTGCGCTCGGCGATGCGCGCGATCGTGCCGTCCGCCCGGATGAACAGCATGTCGAGGGAGATGTAGGTGTTCTGCATCCACATCGCCACCGGCTCGCTGACGGCGAAATCGAACAGCATGCCGCGGTCGGCCGGCATGTAGTTGCGGTACATCAGCCCCCTCGCCCGCTGCTCGGGCGTGCGCATGACCTCGACATGGAAGGCATGGCGCACGCCGCCGCTGACGATGACGAGCGCCTCCAGCCCCGCCCCCTCGGCGCCGGCCGGCTGGCCCTGCGCCCACGGGCCGGACGGCACGAGCGCGATCAGTGCCAGCGCCAGCGCGGCGATTGCGGTTCTGAGGGCATGCATCGCGTCATACTCCGTGGCGGCCGGCGGCGCGCCTTCGGCAGAAAGCCGCGCCCGCCGCCTTCCGGTCAAGCCTTTCGTCATCCTATGAACGCGGGATGCGCCTTGCCGGTGACGAGCGGCTTTCTTTCGCCATCCGGTTGCGGCAGTTTCACCGGGCCCATCAAGCAGGAGATGTTCATGATCGTCGCGCGCCCTCGTCGGACGACGCAGCTCGCCGCCAGCGCCCTGGCGGCCGTTCTCGTCATCGCCGCCACCTCGGCCCGCGCTGCCGATTTCCAGATCGACGATGTCAGGATCGACCTCGGCCTCCTGGTGATCCAGGCGCCGAAGATCGCGGTCAAGGGCTCGACGCTGGAGAAGGACGCCTTTCTCGCCCTGTTCACCGGTGCTGCAGCGGGTGAATCGGCCGCGGCCCGGGCCGCGCGGCTCAACGCCGCCGAGATCAGCGCCCCCGAAGTGAGGCTGGTGCAGACGGTGGCCGACCAGAAGCAGACCACGATCTATCGCGACATCCGTCTCACCGACATCCGCGAGGGCCGGATCGGGCATGGCGAATCGGCGAGCGGCAGCGTCAGCGCCGAAAACCCGGCCTTCGGCCCGATGAAGGGCGAGCTGAAGCGCACCGCCTTCGACGCGCTCGACCTGCGCCAGACCGCGCGCGTGCTGACCGAGAAGGCCGCCCCCGGCGCGAAAGAACCGATGGTCCCGATCATCGGCAATTTCGAGCAGGACGGCTACAGCCTGGATATGGGCAAGGCCGGCCGGATGTCGCTCGGCCGCACGATCGCGCGCGGCTTTTCCGCCAGGGTCGGAGAAGAGCCGCTCCTCGAGCTTGCCGCGCGCCTGGGCAAGGCGAGCGAGGAGATCGAGCGCAAGCGGGTCGAGAAGAAGACCGGCACGAGCGCGGCGGAGCGGCAGCTCGCCCTCTCGATGCTCGGCGTCTTCGACATGTTCGAGTACGGCAGCGGCGAGACGCGCGATTTCAACGCCACCATCCGCCCGCCGGCGGTCGAGGGCGCCAAGGCGATGGACCCCGTCGACTGGACGATCAAGCGCATCGCCTTCGGCGAGAGCACGCCGAGCAAATCGGGCTTCGCGATCGAAGGCATGTCCTTCGCCAGCGGCCCCGGCAAGGGCGGCATCGAGTCGATCAGCTCTTCCGGCTTCTCCTTCGCCCCGGTCGTCAGCGCCCTGCGGGAGGCGCTGGCCCAGCCGGACAAGCCGATCGACCAGATCGATGCCCGCCGCTTCATCCCGACGATCGGCACCATCCGCCTCTCCGGCATCTCGATCGACGCGCCGGCGAGCGTCACCGGCAAGGAGCCGCTCAAGCTCGCGCTCGGAGCCTTCGAGCTCAAGGCGGGCGAGCAGCTCAACGGCATCCCCACCAGCCTCGCGCTGACGATCGACCGGCTCGTCGCCCCGGTCTCGGAAGTCCCCGGCAACCCCGCGGTGAAGGACCTGATCGCGATGGGCATCCGCTCGCTCGACCTCTCGGCGAAGCTCGATCTCGCCTGGGAGGCGGCGAAGAACGAGATCGCGATCCGCACGCTCTCGCTCGGCGGCGAGGGGCTTGCCCGGCTCGATGCCTCCGGCAGGCTCGGCAACGTCACCAAGGATCTGTTCTCGAGCGACCTCGCCCTTGCCCAGGTCGCCGCGCTCGGCGCCACGGCGCGCAGCGTCGAGGTCAGGCTGCAGAATTTCGGCCTGGCCGAGAAGCTGGTGGAGAACGAGGCGCGCAAGGGCAAGCGCAAGGTCGAGGAGGTGCGCCAGCAATTCGCCATGATCGCGAGCCTTGGGCTCGCCGCGATTCTCGGCTCCTCCGACGCGGCCAAGACGGTGTCCGGCGCCATCTCCCGCTTCATCGCCAAGCCCGGCACGCTCACCGTCCAGGCGAGCGCGAGGTCGGCTTCGGGAATCGGCCTCGCCGACGTCATCACCATGACGGAGCCGACGGAGATCTTCGAGAAGATCGATCTCAAGGCCGACGCGCAGTGAGCCTGCCGCGGTGAGTTCATTGCCTCTGCCCGCCCCGGACGCCGATTGGCGCCCGGGCGCGCTCGCCGTCTGGTGGGCCGGTCTGCCGACCGGCCCGCGCGGCTTCCTGCGCCGCTGGTTCAACCCGCACAACCAGACCCGCCTCCATCTGGCCAATCTGCTGGCGCGCCGGCCGGGGCAGGTCGCGATCGGCGCCTATACCTATGGCCGCCCCAAGGTGCGCTTTCCGGAAAGCGGCGCGAAGCTCTCGATCGGGCGCTACTGCTCCATCGCCGACGGGGTCGAGATCATGCTCGGCGGCAATCACCGCCTCGAATGGGCGACCACCTACCCCTTCCCTGCCCTGCCCGGCCTCTGGCCCGAATCCGTGGGCCTCGACGGCAGCCATGTCTCGCGCGGCGACACCCTCATCGGGCATGACGTCTGGCTGGGCTCGCAGGCCCTGATCCTGTCCGGCGTCAGCATCGGCCATGGCGCGGTGGTCGCGGCCCGCGCGGTCGTGACCAAGGACGTGCCGCCCTATGCGATCGTCGCCGGCAACCCGGCCCGCGTGGTGCGCTACCGGATGAGCGAGGAGCGCATCGCCGCGCTGCTGCGCAGTGAATGGTGGCTGCTGCCCGAGGCCGAGGTCCGGCGGCTCATTCCGACGCTGTTGTCGGAACGGATCGAGAAACTGCCGGGCGCCGCGCCATAAATCAGTGGAGAAGGCCGGCCGCCTCGGCTAGAGCCTCCTCAGCCCTACCGCAAGCGATCTGGACGGTTTTATGCACGCTTCCGCGAACGACAAGGCGCGGGTCTTCCGCAAGGCCTATCTCGCCGATGTCGAGACGACGCCCCTCACCGTGCTCGATGTCGGCTCGGCCATCGTCGACGGCCAGTCGCTGTCCAATCGCGACGTGATGGGCAACCCGGCCTGGACCCTGGTCGGCATGGACATCGAGCCGGGGCTGAACGTCGAGGTCGTCGTCGCCGATCCCTATGACTGGAAGGAGATCGCCACCGGCTCCGTCGATGTCGTCACCTGCTCCGAGGTCTTCGAGCACGCCGAGTATTTCTGGATCACCATCCTGGAGATCTCCCGCGTGCTGAAGGGCAACGGCCTGGCCTTCATCACCTCGCCCGGCGGCGGGCCGCGCCATCGCTTCCCGGTCGACTGCTGGCGCTTCTACGACGATGCCTTCCCGGCGCTTGCCCGCTATGCCGGGCTGAACCTGCTCGAGGCGCAGGTGCAGTGGGTTCCCGCCTATCGCAAGGGCATCCAGTGGCGCGATTCGAGCGCCGTGATGCAGAAGCCTGCGCTCGACGCAGCCTCGAGCCGGCTCGACGCGGCGCGGATCGCGATCGGCAAGAGCCTGCGCGGGCCGCAGCCGGCACTGGCCGAGATCAACGCCGCCGGCCTCGCCGACGCGCCGGCAGCGCTGAGCCCGATCCCGGCGAAGACCGGCAAGGCGGCCTTCGCCGCGCGCGAGGCGGAATTGCTGGCCGGGTCGAGCAATTTCATGCGCAAGGGCCGGCTCGTCCTGCGCCAGCTGCGCGAGATCCGCCGGATCATCGCGACGCCGATGAAGGACCTGCATCTTTAGAGCAGCGGCTTCTCGCTTAAGCCCTGCCGCGCCAGCGCGCTGCGGCCGGCACGGCCGGCGAGCGCGCCCAGCGCCGAGCCGGCATGGGCATGCATCTTGTCGCGATTGAGAAGCAGGCCGTAACCGATCGCCTTCGCCAGGTTTTCGACGACCTTTCCGAGGCCGGGCGGCGGCAGCCCCCATTTGCGCGCGACATGGCATTGCGACCAGGCCAGATGCCAGCGCGCGGTGAAACGGCGCTGAGGCGACGGCGCGCTCGATTGGCCGCGGCCATGCCGGGCCTCGGCGCCATGGACATGGACGAGCGCGTGCCCCGCCTCGCGCAGGCGCCGGCACAGATCGTCGTCCTCGTAGAACAGGAAGATCGCCGGGTCGAAGCCGCCGAGCGCCAGGAAAACCTCGCGCCGCAACAGGAGGCAGGCGCCCGACAGGAAAGGCAGGCAGGCATCCCCCTCCGGCAGGACGATGCGGCGCGCCCGGTTGAGATGATCGGGCGACAGGAGCGAGCGCGGCTGCAGGAAGACGCGGCCCGATGGCTCGATCAGGCGCGGCGCGAAGGCGGCAGCGTCGGGATAGGCTTCCGCCGCCGCCAGCAGGGCCGCAACCGCGCCGGGCTGGATTTCGAGATCGGGATTGACGATCAGGATGAAGGGCGTCGCGGCAGCCCGTGCGCCGAGGTTGTTGGCGCGGCCATAACCCTCGTTGCGCGCGCTGCGCAGGACACGGGCACCATAGCGCGCCGCGATCTCGGCCGAGGCGTCGCCGCTGGCATTGTCGACGACGATCGCCCCGATTCCTTCGGCAGCCAGCGCGGACAGGCAGGCCGGCAGCACTTGCGCGCTGTCGTAGCTGACGACGATGGCGGTGACGGCGGCGGCGGACATCGCGGCCTTCTGGCCCGATCGCCGGGCCGCAGGCAAGCGATTTCAGCGGCGGGCGAGCGTGCCGATCGCGCTCCTGACGCGCTCGCGCTCGGTCGCCTCGCAGCGATGCGGCGCCTTGTAGGACTTCACGGCATAGCCCGCATTGGCCGCGACGAAGCGCGGCCGATCCTGCCGGTCGAGCCCAGCGATGATGCGCCCGCGATCGACGCGCAAGCCGCAATCATAGGCGCGCGAGACGGTCGCGGCGGCATAGTCCACCGTGCCCGGCTCCGGCCCGGCGGCCGTGCAGGCGGCAAGCATCGCGAGCAGGGCCGCGGCGGCGATGGCTTTCCGGATCGATGCAGGCGGCACGGGCGGCTCAGAGCGTCGTGAAATCCCCGGCGCGGATGCGGCTCATGCGCTGCTTCAGCTCCGCCCGCTCCTCGGCCGTGCAGGGGCGCGGCTTCACGCCGTGATTGATCGTCTCGGCCTCCGACACGCCGATATAGGCGGCGCGCGCCGCCGATATCTGCTGCGCGTCGGCGCCGCGCGCCTTCTCGGCGGCGAGGAAGCGGTCGAGCGTCGTGCGCTGCGGGGCGCCGGCCTTGCAGGCGCTGGCGCGCGACACCGTCGTCGCCAGCGCCGAGGCGCGGCCGGCGCTGCTCTCGCCGGAGACACAGGCGCCAAGCAGCGGCGCGAGGAGGACGAGCGGCAGGATCCGCCCGATGGACAGCGCGGCCATCGGCATCAGCCGTTCTTCTCGGGCGTGATGACCCTGAGATTGGCCTCGCGCAGCTGCTTCGGCGTCGCCTCGGCCGGCGCGCCCATCAGGAGGTCGACCGCCTGCTGGTTCATCGGGAACAGCGCGACCTCGCGCAGGTTGGTCGCACCGGCCAGCAGCATGATGATGCGGTCGACGCCGGCCGCCATGCCGCCATGCGGCGGAGCGCCGTACTGGAAGGCGCGATACATGCCGCCGAAGCGCTCGATCACCGTCTCCTCGCCATAGCCGGCGATCTCGAAGGCCTTCACCATCGCCTCGGGGCGGTGGTTGCGGATGCCGCCCGAGGCCAGCTCGAAGCCGTTGCAGGCGATGTCGTACTGGAAGGCCTTGAGCGAGAGCGGGTCTTCCTCGGTGAGCGCCTTCAGCCCCCCCTGCGGCATCGAGAAGGGGTTGTGCGAGAAATCGATCTTCTTCTCGTCCTCGTTGTACTCGAACATCGGGAAGTCGACGATCCAGGCGAAGGCGAAGGCGTTCTCGTCGATCAGCTTCAGCTCGGCGCCGACCTTGTTGCGGGCGCTGCCGGCGAATTTGTGGAACTTGTCCGGGTCGCCCGCGACGAAGAAGCAGGCGTCGCCGGGCTTCAGCCCCATCTGCGCGATGATGGCAGCCACGCGCTCCGGCCCGATATTGTTGGCGATCGGCCCCTGGCCCTCGCCATCCTCCTTGACCATGAGATAGCCCAGCCCAGGCTGGCCCTCGCCCTGCGCCCAGGAGTTCATCCGGTCGCAGAAGGCGCGAGAGCCGCCGCCGGGCGCGGGGATCGCCCAGACGCGGTTCCTCTCGCCCTCGAGGATGCGGGCGAAGACCTTGAAGCCGGAGCCGCGGAAGGGCTCGGAGACGTCCTGCATGACGAGCGGGTTGCGCAGATCCGGCTTGTCGGAGCCGTATTTCGCGATCGCTTCGGCATAGGGGATGCGCGGCCAGTCGCGGTTGACCGTGCGGCCCTCGGCGAATTCCTCGAAGACGCCGGCGATGACCGGCTCCATCGTGCGGAAGACGTCCTCCTGCTCGACGAAGCTCATCTCGACGTCGAGCTGGTAGAACTCGCCCGGCAGCCGGTCGGCGCGCGGGTCCTCGTCGCGGAAGCAGGGCGCGATCTGGAAATAGCGGTCGAAGCCCGCCATCATCAGGAGCTGCTTGTATTGCTGCGGCGCCTGCGGCAGCGCGTAGAACTTGCCCGGATGCAGGCGGCTCGGCACCAGGAAGTCGCGCGCGCCTTCCGGCGAGGAGGCGGTCAGGATCGGCGTCTGGAACTCGGAGAAGCCCTGCTCCTTCATGCGCCGGCGCATCGAATCGACGACCTTGGTGCGCAGCATGATGTTGGCGTGCAGCTTCTCGCGGCGCAGATCCAGGAAGCGGTATTTCAGCCGCGTGTCCTCGGGATATTCGAGATCGCCGAAGACCGGCAGCGGCAGCTCGGCCGCCGGCCCCAGCACCTCGAGCGCCGTGGCGAAGACCTCGACCTTGCCGGTGGCGAGGTTGGGGTTCTCGGTGCCTTCGAGGCGGGCCTTGACCTTGCCGTCGATGCGGATGACCCATTCCGAGCGCACGGCCTCGGCATCGGCGAAGGCCGGCGAATCGGGGTCCACCACCACCTGCGTCATGCCGTAATGGTCGCGCAAATCGATGAAGAGCACGCCGCCATGGTCGCGGATGCGGTGGCACCAGCCGGAGAGGCGCACGCTCTGGCCGATATCGCCGTCACGGAGCGCGCCGCAGGTATGGGAACGGTAACGATGCAGGGTCACGGCTCTTTTGTCTTTCGGAAATGCGGTCGAGGCCGACCCGAAAGGCCGGCCGTAAGCTTGCGGGCTAAGCACACGCGCGCGTCCGAAATGTCAAGAACGCCCGCGACATCCTGCGGCTCTGTCTGCTAAGACGGGCAAACCATGCATCTGATCAGCGATACCGCCACGCTCTCGGCCGCCTGCGAACGCCTTGCGAGCCACCCCTTCGTCACGGTCGACACCGAGTTCCTGCGCGAGACGACCTATTATCCGAAGCTGTGCCTGATCCAGCTCGCCTCGCCGGACGAGGCCGTGCTGATCGACCCGCTCGCGCCCGAGCTCGACCTCGCCCCCTTCTTCGGGCTGATGGTCGACGAGAACGTCGTCAAGGTCTTCCATGCGGCGAGGCAGGACCTCGAGATCGTCTGGCTGCTCGGGCGCGTGCTGCCCGTCCCGCTGTTCGACACGCAGGTCGCGGCCATGGTCTGCGGCTATGGCGACTCGGTCGGCTACGAGCAGCTCGCCAACGACCTCGCCAAGGCGCGCATCGACAAATCCTCGCGCTTCACCGACTGGTCGCGCCGTCCGCTCAGCGAGGCGCAGCTCGCCTATGCCGAATCGGACGTCACCCATCTGCGCGACATCTACCTCGCGCTGAAGGCCGATCTCGACGCCAGCGGCCGCGAGGGCTGGGTCGCGGAGGAGATGGCCGTGCTGGCATCGCCCTCAACCTATGAGGTGAAGCCCGAGAACGCCTGGCAGCGCCTGAAGGGCCGCATCCGCAAATCGCGCGAGCTGCCGGTGCTGATGGAGGTCGCCGCCTGGCGCGAGCGCGAGGCGCAGACGCGCGACGTGCCGCGCCAGCGCGTGCTAAAGGACGACGCGCTGATGGACATCGTCCAGCGCTGCCCGCACTCGGCCGCGGCGCTGGCCGAGCTGCGCTCCGTGCCCAACGGCTTCGAGCGCTCGCGCAACGGGACCGAGGTCCTCGCCGCGATCGAGCGTGCCGCCGCGATCGATCCCAAGACCCTGCCCCGGCTGGAGCGCGAGCGCGGCCGGCCGGCCAACGGCGCGGTGCTCGACCTGCTCAAGGTGCTGCTCAAGGCGGTGGCGGAGGCCGAGCGCGTCGCGCCCAAGATCATCGCCTCCAGCGACGATCTCGAGGCGATCGCCTCCGACGACCTCGCCGAGGTGCCGGCCCTGCAGGGCTGGCGCCGCGGCGTCTTCGGCGACAAGGCGCTGGCGCTGAAGGAGGGCTCGCTCAGCCTGTGCATCAGGCGCGGCCGCGTGGTGGTGAACTGACGGCTCGCCGCGCTCACCCGCTGCCGTAACTCTTCACCAGCGAGCCCGCGACCAGCCCCCAGCCGTCGACCAGCACGAAGAAGATCAGCTTGAACGGCAGCGCCACCGTCACCGGCGGCAGCATCATCATGCCCACCGACATCAGGATCGAGGCGACGACGAGGTCGATGATCAGGAAGGGCACGAACAGCAGGAAGCCGATCTCGAAGGCCCGGCGCAGCTCCGAGATCATGAAGGCGGGGATCAGGACCTCGATGCCGACATCCTGCGGCTGCGCGGGGCGCGGCCCCGGCGACATGTCGAGGAACAGCGCCAGGTCCTTCTCGCGGACATGGCCGAGCATGAAGGTCCTGAACGGCACGACGCCGCGCTCATAGGCCTGCTGCGGCTGGATCTGGCCGGCGACCAGCGGCTGGACGGCGTTGGTGTAGGCTTCCCGCAGCGTCGGCGCCATGACGAAACCGGTCAGGAACAGCGACAGCCCGATGATCACGGCATTGGGCGGCGCCGTCTGCGTGCCGAGCGCCGAGCGCAGCAGCGACAGAACCACGACGATCCGGGTGAACGAGGTCACCATGATCAGGATCGACGGCGCCAGCGACAGGACCGTGATGACGGCGATGAGCTGCAGCGCCCGCTCCGCCACGCCCCCGCCCTGCCCGAGATCGAGCGACAGCGTCTGCGCCAGCGCCGGCCCCGCCTGAAGCACGAGCAGGGCCACGGCCGCCGCCAGAGCGCGCCCGCCTCGATACCGCCTCGCTCGCCTGCCGATGGAATCCACGCGCGCCGCCACCGCCCGACTCAATCGATCGGGCGCCCCGAGGCTAGCCACGCGAAAACGCCGCGCAACCGATGCGCAGCGCCGACACGGCCGGATGACCGACAATCCTGTTGATGGCCGCCGGGCCGGCCTTCGGCTCAGGACCTGGATTTGGGATCGCGACCGAGCAGCCGGGCGAATTCGGCCTCGATCGCGTCGACCGAGAACGGGTCGATCTCCTTCGCGGCCGGCTCCTCGGCCGGCTTTTCGGGCTCGGGCTCCACCGTCGGGCTCTCCACCGGGCCCGGCTCCTCCGCAACAGCGTCAACCGCAGCCGGTTCATCCGGAGCGGGCTCGTCCTCGACGACCGGCTCGGGCGCCGGGGGCTCGGGCTCCGGCGCGGGCACCTCGACCGGGCCGGGCTCGGCCAGCACGGGCTCGGGCGGCAGAGGTTCGGGTAGCACGGGCTCGGGCGGCGAGGGAGCGATGCGCTCCAGCGTCAGCCCGAGCGCCGCGGCAAGCTCCGCCTCGACCTCGCTCGGGACCGGCTTCTGGCGCGGCGGAGCGGCCGGAGCCGGCGGCGCCACGGGCTCGGGCTCGGGTTCGGGCGGCATGGCGACGGGCACCACCGCCTCCACCGGCGGGGCCTGAATCTCGGGGAACGGCATCGCGGCGGGCTTCTGCTCCGGGGCGGGCGGCTCCATGGCGGGCGCCTCGCCGGCGGGCTTGGCCGGGCGCACGGCGGAGAAGGGCCGCTTCAGCGCCTCCTCGAGCTGGCGGGTCATGTCGTCGAGCTCGCCGGGGCTGACGGCGGGCGCCGGCGCATGCTCGCGCGCGAAGCTCGGCGCCGGGCCGGTGGTGACGGGTGCGACCGGAGCGGCGGGCTCGGCCCGCTCCGCGGCGATGGCGCCGAGCGCGGCCGTGACGCCGGCAGCCGCGGCGGCGATGGGCGCCACGGCCTCCGCCGGAACCGGGACGGGGCGGCTCGGCAGGGGCGGCAGCACATCGGGCGCCTCGAGCCCGGCCCGGCGCGCCTCGTCGCCGGCCCGCATCGCCGGCTCGCTCGGCGGCACCAAGGTCTCGAAGGGCGGCAGCGGCCGGTCCGCCGGGGCGGCCTCGGCATAGGCCGGCTGGGCGGAACGCCCGCCGCTGCGCAGGATATTGGTCTCGACCACCACGTCCGACGCGCCGCCGATCATCAGCAGGTGCTCGATATTGTCGCGCCGGATCAGGACGAGCTGGCGCTGGCGGTCGAGATCGTAGGTGTCGACGACGCCGAGCCTGGGCTGGCGCTGGCGCCCGCCGGCCTGGCCGCGCAGCCTGAGGCGCCCGCCCTGGATCTGCCGCACGAACAGCCCGAGCAGCGCGAGAAGCACCAGAATGACGACAGAGGCGACAATCACCTTCTGCGCGGTCGAGAGTTCCAATCCGAACAAGCTCTGCAAGGTCTGTCTGCCTCTTCACGCGACGGCGGCCCGGACGGCCTCGAAGTCCCGCCCCTGCTTCAACATCGGGCTATAGCATAACGCTTTCGGGATCGGGAAACATGGTGAACGCGTGGTTAACCACACCTGCGAAACGCGGTTCCTTTAACCGGATGTTAACCATGCACCCGGCAGGATTTGCCGAGTTGACCGGCCCTGCCGGCTGCGGAAACGGGGAGCACGAGCCATGGCGAACGACGGCTTGAGCCTCAGCGGCGGCCTGATGCAGGCCCTGAAGCTGCGCATGCACTACCAGCAGTCGCGCCAGAAGGTGCTTGCCGAGAACGTCGCCAACGCCGACAGCCCCGGCTTCCGCCCGCTCGATCTCAAGCCCCCCGGCCTCGATCCGGCCCGGGCCGGGGTTACGCTCACCCAGACCAATGCCGGCCATATGAGCCTCACGACCGCCAATGGCGGCTTCGACGGCACGGGCGCGCCGCGCTTCGAGACCACACCCAACGGCAATGCGGTGAACCTCGAGGACGAGATGCTCAAGGTCGCGCAGAACCAGTCGGACTACCAGCTCGCCGCCTCGCTCTACAGCAAGGGGCTCGGCCTGATGAAGATCGCGATCGGGAAAGGGCGTTAAGCCATGGACCTGATCAAGAGCATCGCCGTCGCGGCTTCGGGCCTGCGCAGCCAGTCCGGGCGCATACGCGTCATCTCGGAGAACATCGCCAACGCCGATTCCGGCCCCGAGCGCCCCGGCGCCGAGCCCTATCGCCGCAAGGTCCCGACCTTCCAGCGCCATTTCGACCGCACGCTCGACGCCCAGCTCGTCGCGCTCGGCACGGTCAGGCGCGACCAGAGCGCCTTCAGGGTCAAGCACGAGCCGGGCAACCCGGCCGCCGACGCCAATGGCGACGTCAAGATGCCGAACGTCAACGCGCTCGTCGAGATGGTCGACATGCGCGAGGCCCAGCGCAGCTACGAGGCCAATCTCAACCTGATCTCCTCCACCCGGCGGATGATCCAGCGCACCATCGACATCCTGCGCGCCTGAACGAGGATTTGAACCGCCATGGCCACTCCCGGTTTCGCCGCGGGCGCCTATGCCTCCATCAAGGGGATGGGGGCCGGCAATCTGATGCGCAAGCCGCTCACGGGCGGCGCGGAAGCGGGCGGGACGGATTTCTCCGCCCTGCTCGGCAAGGCGCTCGATGCCACGGCGGAAGCCGGGCGCAAGGCCGATGTCCAGGCCGCGAGCGTCGCCGGCGGCCAGGCCGATCTCGTCAACGTCGTGACGGCGGTCGCCGAAAGCGAGGCGGCGATCGAGACCCTGGTCGCGGTGCGCGACCGGGTGATCGCCGCTTACGAGGAAATCATGCGGATGCCGGTCTGATGACGTCCGGCGCCATCCTCGACATCGCCCGCGACGGCATCATCGTCTTCCTCAAGGTCGGCGGGCCGCTGATGGCGATCGCGCTCGCGGTCGGCCTTTCGGTCTCGCTCGTCCAGGCGCTGACGCAGATCCAGGAGCAGACGCTGGTCTTCGTGCCGAAGATCCTCGCCGTCTTCGCCGCGCTGCTGCTGTTTCTGCCGTTCATGGGCGATGCGCTGGCGGGTTATATGGGACGAGTCGCCGCCCGAATCGCCACGGGCGGATGATCGCGCCCGCCCTGCGGCCGGCGCGACCCTGTTGGCGCGAAGGTGCCCGCGGCACGATGAAGATCGCGATCCTGCCCGAGATCAGCGCCCTTTTCGTGCTCGTCTTCGCGCGGGTCGGCACGCTCGTCATGCTGATGCCCGGCATCGGCGAGCGCTTCATCTTCTCGCGCGCGCGGCTGTCGCTCGCCTTCTTCGTCGCGCTGATGATCGTGCCCATGCTGCGGCCCACGCTCAGCGTCCCGGCCGACGCGTCCGGCGTCGTCGCGCTCCTCGTCGGCGAGGTTCTGATCGGCCTGCTGATCGGGCTTTCCGCCCGGCTGATCATGGCCTGCCTGCAGACCGCCGGGACGCTCGTCGCCCAGTCGATGGGGCTCGGCTTCGCGATGACGGTCGATCCGACCGGCGGCATGCAGAACCCCGCGATCGGCAATTTCCTGACGATGCTCGGCATCACGCTGATCCTGACCACCGACCTGCACCACATCGCCATCGCCGCGATCCATGAGAGCTATCGCCTGCTGCCGCCCGGCGGCGCGCTTAACCTCACCGACGCGATGGCGCTGGCCGTGCGCTCGACGGCGCGCGGCTTCGCCCTCGCCGTCCAGATTTCGGCGCCCTTCCTCATCTTCGGCATGCTGTTCAACCTGGGCCTGGGCGTGCTGGCGCGGATGATGCCGCAGTTGCAGGTGTTCTTCCTCGCCATGCCGGCCTCGATCATGGGCGGCATGCTCGTCCTCCTCGTCGTGCTCGGCGTGATGATGAGCGTCTTCCTCGACGATCTCGGCGCCTTCCTGCGCCAGTTCACCGGCTGAGGCTGGCATGGCGGAGGAAGCCGACAAGGAAGACAGGACAGAGGACCCGACCCAGCGAAAGCTGGACGAGGCCGCCGAGAAGGGCGACGTTCCCCGATCGCAGGAGATCGGCACCTTCTTCGTGCTTAGCGGCTTCACGCTCGCGCTGCTCGTCGCCGCCGGCTGGTCGGCGCGCGAGTCGATGCTGTCGCTGCGCGCCTTCCTGATGAACGCGCATCAGATCCCCTCCGACGGCGCCGCCTTCATGCAGGTCACGCGGCAGGGCGTGCTCACCGGCTTCATGGCGCTCGGCCTGCCCTTCGCCTTCATCCTCTGCGCGGCGCTCGTCGGCGCGCTGATCCAGCACAAGCCGCTCTGGACGCTCGATCCGCTGATGCCGAAGTTCAACCGCATCTCGCCGATGGCCGGCGCCAAGCGGATGTTCGGCAAGGACGCCTGGATCAATTTCGCCAAGGGCCTCGCCAAGACCTCGCTGATCGGCATCGTCGTCTGGTACACCCTCTGGGGCGAGCATGACCGGCTCGAAGCCTTCGCGCAGATGAACGTCGAAGCGCTGATGCCGGCGGCGCTGACGCTCGCCGTCAAGCTGATGGGCACGGTTCTGGCCCTCTTCGCCGTCATCGCCATCGGCGACTTCGTCTGGCAGCGCTTCTCCTGGTACCAGCGCCAGAAGATGACCAAGCAGGAGCTCAAGGACGAATACAAGAACTCGGAAGGCAACCCCGAGGTCAAGGCGAAGCTGCGCCAGATCCGCGCCCAGCGCGTCCGGCGGCGGATGATGGCGGCGGTGCCCGATGCGACCGTGATCATCACCAACCCGACCCATTTCGCGGTCGCGCTGCGCTACGAGCCCGGCATGGCGGCGCCGGTCTGCCTCGCCAAGGGCGTCGACGCGCTCGCCCTGAAGATCCGCGAGGTCGCCGGCGAGCACCGCGTGCCGATCGTCGAGAACCCGCCGCTCGCGCGCGCGCTCTACGCCCGGGTCGAGATCGACGCAGAAATTCCTGTCGAACACTACCAGGCGGTCGCCGAAGTCATCGGATACGTCTTGCGCCTGAAGGGCCGGCGCGCCTAACTCAAATCGGATGCGAAGGAAGTTTGGCCGCCCGCCCTCAAGGCGCGGCCGCAAGGGAACGGACTCCACCGCAATGAGCGGCACCACGGCGACCACCACGATCGATCGCTCCGACAAGCCCGGCCATATCGGGATCATCCTGTTCGTGGCGGCGCTGCTCGTGGGCGCGGCGATCGCGCTCGGCTTCCTCGCCAACGAATGGGCGCAGCCGCTGATCCTGGGCCTGCTCGCGCTGCTCTCCGTCGTCGGCGTCTTCGGCCTCTTCGCCTTCGCCATCGGGCTCGTGCAGTTCTCCGGCCGCGCCGCCCGCAACGACCTGACCAAGACCATCGTCGACCATGCCGACGACGGCATCGTGGTAACCGAGAGCGAGACCGAGATCGTCTATGCCAACGAGGCCTATCTCACGCTCGCCGGCGCGACGGGCGCGAACGACGTCAAGCCGGTCGGCCGGCTTCTGACCGGGCGCGCCGACGTCTCGGAGGCGATCTACCGCCTCGCCACCGCCGCGCGCGACCATCGCCGCCTCGTCGAGGAGGTCCGGCTGGAGCCGGCGCTCAACGGGCGCGGCGAGGTCGGCTGGTATCGCGTCCGGGTCGCCCCCGTGCGACGCCAGGCCTCGACCGCCACGCTCTGGTCGGTCTCCGACATCACGCCCGAGCGCGAGCGCCAGGAGAACGCCTTCCAGGAGCTCCAGCACGCCATCGACTATCTCGACCACGCGCCGGCCGGCTTCATCTCGATCGATGCCGACGGCGAGGTCTCCTATCTCAACGCCACCCTCTCGGGCTGGCTCGATTTCGACCTCGCCCGCTTCGGCTCCGGCGGCCTGCATCTCGACGATGTCTGCACGCCCTCGGCCGCGGCGCTGATCCAGGCGATCAGCGGCCAGCCCGGCGACGTCCGCATCGAGGTGCTCGACGTCGATCTGAAGCGCCGCAACGGCACGCCCCTGCCCGTGCGGCTGCACCATCAGGTCGCCTTCGGCCAGGACGGCCGCGCCGGCCCCTCGCGCACGCTCGTCCTCAACCGCGCCGCCGGCGAGGCCGGGGCCGATGGCGGCAGCGACGCCGAGGTCCGCTTCGCCCGCTTCTTCCATTCGACGCCGATGGCGATCGCCACCGTCGACGAGACCGGCGCGATCCTGCACGCCAACGCCGCCTTCGCCCGGCTGACCCCGGCGGGCCTCAGGCCGCGCAGCATCCACGACCTCGTCGCCGCCAGCGCCGGGCTCGAACAGGCGCTGGCCGAGGTGGTGGCGGGCCGCTCCGGCGGCCCTGCGCTCGACCTCGCGCTCGCCGGCGAGGACGGCCGCTCGGCCAAGCTCTATCTCGCCCCCGTCACCGGCACCGAGGGCAATGACGGCGAGCGCGCCATCGTCTATGCGCTGGAAACCACCGCCGAGCGCAAGCTGCGCGACAACATGGACCAGGCCGGCAAGATGCAGGCGGTCGGCCAGCTCGCCGGCGGCATCGCGCACGACTTCAACAACGTGCTGCAGGTCATCATCAACGCCTCGGAATTCCTGCTGGCGAGCCACCGGCCGACCGATCCGTCCTTCCCGGACATCATGCAGATCAAGCAGAACGCCTACCGCGCCGCGGCGCTGGTCAGGCAGCTGCTCGCCTTCTCGCGCCGCCAGACGCTGCGCCCGCAGGTGCTGGAGCTCGGCGAGGTGCTCTCCGACCTGTCGCTGATGCTGAAGCGCGTCGTCGCCGACAAGGTCACGCTCGACGTGCGCCAGGGCCGCGATCTCTGGCCGGTCAAGGCCGATCTCGGCCAACTCGAGCAGGTCATCGTCAATCTCGCCGTCAACGCCCGCGACGCCATGTCAGACGGCGGCAAGCTCACCGTGCGCACCCGCAACGTCGCCCACGAGGACTGCGCCTCCTTCGGCCAGGACGCCCTGCCGGCCGACGACTACGTGCTGCTCGAGGTCGAGGACAGCGGCACCGGCATCCCGCAGGAGCATCTCGACAAGATCTTCGAGCCCTTCTTCACCACCAAGGAGGTCGGCAAGGGCACGGGGCTTGGCCTCTCGATGGTCTACGGCATCGTCAAGCAGACCGGCGGCTACGTCTTCGTCGATTCGACCATCGGCAAGGGCACCGCCTTCCGCATCTTCCTGCCGCGCCATGTCCCGAGCCAGGAGGAGATCGCCGCCGAGGCCGCGGCCAAGGAAGCGCCGAAGAAGCTCGCCGCCGACCACACCGGCGCCGGCGTCATCCTGCTGGTCGAGGACGAGGACGCGGTGCGTGCGCTGAACGCCCGCATGCTGGTCTCGCGCGGCTATACCGTCCACGAGGCGGCGTCCGGCGTCGAGGCGCTCGACCTCTTCCTCCAGAACGACGGCAAGATCGACCTCGTCGTCTCCGACGTGGTGATGCCGGAGATGGACGGCCCGACACTGCTCGGCGAATTGCGCAAGCGCAACCCGAACACCAAGGTCGTCTTCGTCTCGGGCTATGCCGAGGAAGCCTTCCGCAAGAACCTGCCCGAGGGCGAGGATTTCCACTTCCTGCCCAAGCCCTTCACCATGAAGCAGCTCGTCGAGACGGTGAAGGCGGCGATGGCCTGAAGGCGCGGCGATGGCTGCGCTCAATGTTCCCGCAGGAGACGACCGAGCCCGCCGATCCGGGTTTTGTTGCCGCACAGCCTCAGCGCATTCCACAGAATGACCTGATTGGAGGTGAGCACCGGCAACCCCGTTTCGGCCTCGATCGCCTCGATCTCCGAGAAGGTGGGCAGATCGGTGGCCAGGAGAACGATGGCCTGCGCCCCCTCGCGCCGGAGCCCGGTCGCAAAGTCCCTCACCGTCTTGCCCGGCACCTTCGGCACGTCGGTCATGGCCAGTATGTCGAGCGTGTCGTTGGAGGCGAGATCGTAGCCGGGCCTGGCGAAGAAGGGCGGCACGAGCGCATGAACACCGCGTGGATAGGGCGTACCGAGCGCGATGCGACGCGCGCCGAGGGCCTGCAGCGCCGCTTCGAGGGCCGTCCAGGCGCTCGTGCAGACGATGCCGGTCCGTGACGCCATGGCAGCCGTGCGCTCGGCGTTCCAGTTCGGTTCCATGATGAATGTCGTCACCATGTCGGCGTAGACGAGGACGTCGACGCCGGTGGCGTGAAGCTCTTCGACCGCACGCTCGAAATGCTGTTCCATGTCATGGACCGCATCGGGAGTAAGGTCGCCCTTGGCCAGGATCCGGGTGCAGTAGACGGCCGCGTCCCGCGGCAGGTGGGCCCAGATTTCCGGCTCCAGCGTGGCGTTGTTGGCCGGCACCACGATGCCGATGCGCCCTCCAGTCCCGAACATGGCTTTTCCTTTTCGCATTTGGATCGCCATGCCTCCCGCGGGGCGCAAAGCGGCGATCTATCTCCTCGTTCAGCATCGGACTTTTCCGAAAAGCGGATGCCGCTTCTCGGTCCGGTGCCCTAGCTGTTCAGCCGGTCATAAGCGGCCTTGGCCTGCATCGGCGTGACGAGGCTGGCGCCGGTTCGCACCGTGTGGTCCATGAAGCGGCGGAAGCGGTCCAGGTAATGGGGCATGCCGAGCGAGGAGGTATGGAACAGGATGTGGACGAATTGCGGCCCCTGCCACCGCCCGCGCTCCAGTATGTGCTCCCAGACGCGCTCGAGCCTGCCGTCCTCGCCGGCCTCGGTGTAGAGCATGTTCTCGATCTCGCCGCCCAGGCCATCGGCACCGAGCGGGATTTCCAGGATGCTCGATACCGGGCCGTCGAGGCCCGCATGGCCGCCATAGCGCAAGTAATGCGCCGATAGCGGCGCGCCGCCCCAGCGCGCATCCCAGGACGGGCGATCGAGCCCGGGCGCGCTGGAGAAGTCGACGCAGACTCCCTCGCCTTCGAGCGCCGGCGTCAGGTAATCGAGATAGGCGAAATGCCCGCCCCGGTAGGATTTCGCTTGCAGCCCCGCCGCTTCCAGCTCGGCTCGGCGGTCTCGGATGACCTTGAGCATATGCGCTTCGTCGGCGTTCATCGTGCCCTGGCGGGCGATCTCCTCATGGGTGTGCAGGCAGATCTCGGCGCCATGGGCCACCGCCTTGCGAAAGAAGCCGAGGAACGGCTCTTCATAGAAGCCACGGCGATTGTAATAGCCGCTATGGACCGCATAGACGGCCTTGCCGCCCGTCAGCGAGATCATCTCGTCGACACAGGCCTCGACCTCGCGGGCGCAGACATCGAGGGGCGGCGGCTCGGCGATATAGTCGCGCTCGGGGCTGAGCGGGGCGAAATTGGCCCAGGTCACGTCGACCAGCGGCACGAAATAAACCAGCGGTTCGGTCGTCATCGCGAAACTCCGCCGCCGTTCAGCAGCCATGCCGGCCCGACAACTGCCCGCCATCGACGAGCAGGGTCGTGCCTGTGATGAAAGAGGCTTCGTCGGAAGCCAGGAAAAGCGCCGCGGCGACGACCTCCTCCGCCTTTCCGGGGCGGCCGAGCGGTTGGGTCGCGACGATCCGCGCGATCGCTTCGGGCGGGATCGAGGCGTTGATCGGCGTGTCTATGAAGCCGGGGCATACCGCATTGATGCGAATCCCATGGCGGGAGTAGTCGAGCGCGATCTGCTTGGTCAGGTTGTGAACACCGGCCTTGGCGGCGCAATAGGCCGGGTATTCGGGCCTGGCATAAAAACCGAAGGTGCCGCCCGTATTGACGATAACGCCCTGCCCACGCGCGACCATATGCGGCAGGACATGCTTGCAGCCGAGGAAAACGCTTTTGAGATTGGTGGCGAGCACCAGGTCCCAGTCCTCCTCCGAGAGATCGCAGACCGACGCCTGGCGGGTGATGCCGGCGTGATTGTACAGAATATCGACCTGCCCGAAGCGCTCGATACCTAAGTCGATCATGGCCTTTACATCGGCGGATTTCGTCACATCCGTGCGGGACGGAGCGGCACGTCCCCCCTCTCCCACGATCATGGCGGCCGTTTCCTTCGCACGCGCTTCGTCGATATCCGCCGCGACGACCTGAGCTCCCTCGGCGGCGAAACGTTGCGCGGCGAGACGCCCGATGCCGGACCCCGCTCCCGTGACGATCGCGACCTTTCCTCGGAACCGCATGTGCCTTCCCTCACTGCCGGCAGCGTTGACAGCTTTCCTCCGGCTCGTGATAATTGGATACGAAAATCCAATTATGCGCAAGGGGCATCGCCCGCCGGGCGCAGGGGAAGAGGCTATGGCGCTGTTCGATCTCGTGGTGGCCGGCGGAACCTTGATGACGGCCGGGGGCGCCGTTGAGGCCGGGATCGGCATCCACGAGGGCCGGATCGCCGCGTGGCTTTCGCCCGGCCTGGAGGTCGACGCGCGTGAGCGGATCGATGCGACGGGGCGCTTCATATTGCCGGGCGTGGTCGATGCGCATGTGCATTTCCGCGACCCCGGCCTCGTCCACAAGGAGGATTTCCAGACAGGCTCGGCGGCGGCCGCGGCAGGCGGCGTCACGACGGTGATGGTGATGCCGACCGATGATCCGCTGACGCTGACGCCCGATGATTTCGAGGCGAAGCGGCGGTTGGCCGAGGGACGAATCCATGTCGACGTCGCGCTGCAGGCCGCGCTTGTCGCCGACACGGACCATGTGGCGGCGCTGGCCGATCTGGGCGCGGTATCCTTCGAAGCCTTTCTCGGCGATATACCGTCGTCCTTGCTGATGCCCGACATGGGTCGTTTCCAGGCCGCGCTCGAAGCCGTGGCCACGGCCGGCTCGGTGCTCGGCGTCAGCGCTGCCGACGACGGCGTCATCGCCCTTGCCCTCGCCGGCGTCCGCAAGGACCCGCAGGCCGGGGGGCTCGGCTTCTTCCGGTCCCGCCCGCCGCTCAGCGAGACGGTGGGGGTGGCAAAGGCCTGCGCGGTCGCCCGGCAAGTCGGCGGGCGCATGCATTTCCGGCAGATGAGCTGTGCGGAGTCGACGCTCCTGCTCGAGCAGGCCCGGGCCTGCGTGCCGGGCCTCTCGGCGGAGGTGACGCCCCATAACCTGCTGCTCACCCAGGATGAGATCGTTCGCCAGGGGCCCTTCGCAAAGGTCCTGCCTCCTCTGCGGCAGCCGGACGACCTCGCCGCACTTTGGCGAGCCTTGAAGCGCGGCGTGATCGACATCGTGGCGACCGACCATGCGCCGCATGCGCCCGAGGAGAAAAAGGCCGGGCTCGACGACATCTGGCAGGCGCCGGGCGGCTTCCCGGGGGTGCAGACCCTGTTGCCGCTCCTGCTCGACGCGGTCGCCGCGCATCACATCTCCTGGGCCGATCTGGTGCGCATCGCCTGCGAGATGCCGGCCCGGCTGTTCGGGCTTTATCCACGCAAGGGCCATCTCGCGCCCGGGGCGGACGCCGATCTGGTGATCGTCGATCCGGCGCGCGCCATGACGATCCGCAATGAGGACCAGCTCAGCAAAGCGGGCATCACGCCTTTTGCCGGCCGCGCGGTGCGCGGCACGCCGGTGCTGAGCCTGCTGCGAGGGCGGGTCTTGATGCGCGACGGACGCATCGCGGGCTCGCCCAGGGGTGAGGTCGTCGGCCCGAGCCGGGGGGCGGCGCGCCAGGGCGCTTCCGCGATCGCCGATCTCCGGCCCGCTGTTGACAATCTTTGACAGCCGTCGACAAATGGATACAAGTATCCAAAAGATGGTGGCCATGAACCGACGCAATGACCATCCCGCGAGCCCAGCGCCGCTGCGCCCTGCCGCCCGGCGCGCGTCGAGCATGCCGCGTTCCGCCATACGCGAGATCATGGCGATGGCCGCCGGCCGGCCCGACGTCATCCATCTCGAGGTCGGCGAGCCCGATTTCGGTACGCCCGGGGACATTACCGAACGCGCCTTCGAGGCGGTGCGCGCCGGGGCCACGCGCTACACGCCCAATGCCGGGATGCCGCGCCTGCGCGAGCTGGTCGCCGGGCGCGTCGCCGCCCGAACCGGCGCGGCGGTCACAGCCGCCGAGATCGTCATCACCACCGGCGCCATCGGCGCCTTGTTCACCGCGCTCAACGTGGTGGTCGACGCCGGCGACGAAGTCCTCGTTCCGGATCCCGGCTGGCCGAATTACGAGAGCATCCTGCACCTCGCGGGCGCCACGCCGCTGCGCTACACGATGAGGCCGGACAATGCCTTCCTGCCCGATCTCGACGAGGTCGAGCGCCTGATCGGGCCGCGCACCAAGGCGATCCTTCTCAACTCGCCCGGCAATCCGAGCGGCGCCGTGTTTCCGCAGGCCGTCATGGAGCGGTTCGGCACGATCGCCCGCCGCCACGGTGTCTATCTCATCAGCGATGAAATCTACGAGGA
Source organism: Bosea sp. (in: a-proteobacteria) (assembly GCF_023953965.1). Lineage (NCBI taxonomy): Bacteria > Pseudomonadati > Pseudomonadota > Alphaproteobacteria > Hyphomicrobiales > Alloboseaceae > Allobosea > Allobosea sp. The sequence goes on along the minus strand of NZ_JAMLIX010000001.1, from coordinate 2,990,105 downwards.
CATCGTTTTCGAGGGCGAGCCCGTCTCGGCCTTGAGCGTCGCGCCGGCCGACCGTGTCCTGCTGATCTCCGGCGTCTCGAAAAGCTATGCCATGACCGGCTGGCGGCTCGGCTGGATGGTCGCTCCGGCGCAACTTGCGGCACTCGGCGCGGGGCTGCAGGAGCCCGTCACCTCCTGCCCTGCGGCGCCGAGCCAGGCAGCGGCGATGGCCGCGCTGGCAGGGCCGCAGGACGAGGTTTTCCGTTTCCGGGATATCTTCAAGCGCCGGCGCGACATTGTCGAAGAGGTGTTCCGCGGTACCGGGCTTCTGCCATTCGTCCCGCGCGGAGCTTTCTACGCCCTGATCGACATCGGCCGGTCCGGGCGCGATTCACTAAGCTTTGCCAAGGATCTCCTGATCCGGGACAATGTGGCCACGGTTCCTGGCATCACATTCGGCCCTTCCTGCGAAAACTTCGTGCGCGTCGCGTTCACCACCGAGGACCGCAAGCTGCGCACGGGCCTCGAACGTCTCCGCGACCGTCTTCTGGCGAGCGACGGGTGACCCGCCCCGGCCCGCCGCCGGAGGCGGGCGGTTTCGAGATCCATGCCGCACCTCCTTCGACAGGGTGCACCGAACAGCAAGGGCGACACGAGGGTAAGATGGCGACGATCGAGCCAGACCGCTTGATGAGTGATCTGCGCAAGCTCGCGGAATTTGGAAAATATGGTGCCGGTGTCGACCGGATCGCCTTTTCCGAGCCCGATCTTGCGGCCCGGCGCTGGCTGCGCGACCGGATGGAAGTGGCCGGGCTCGATGCAGGGATCGACCGTTTCGGCACCGTGCTCGGCCAGGCTCCCGGTGTCTCGCGGGCGGTCCTTATCGGCTCGCATAGCGACAGCGTCCCGCGCGGCGGCTGGCTCGACGGGGCGCTCGGCGTCGTCTTCGGATTGGAGATTGCGCGCGCGCTGAGGGCCGAAGGCCTCGGGAATGTCGATGTCGTCTCGTTTCAGGACGAGGAAGGAAGCTACATTCCCTGTCTTGGCAGCAAAGCCTTCCTCGGTGAGCTCGACGAGGCGGAGCTGGCGGCGATCGAGGGGCCGGAAGGGTTGCCCCTCGACCGTGCCGTCGCCAGGCTGGCGCTCGCCCCGGACGCCTTCCGCATGGACGGCGGCCGCGTGACCGCCTTCTTCGAGGCCCATATCGAGCAGGGGCCGCGGCTCGAAGCCGCGAAGGTGCCGATCGGGGTCGTCACCGGAATTGTCGGCATCAGGCGCTTCCGGGTCACCACGCAGGGCGAGGCCAACCATGCCGGCACGACGCCCATGGAGATGCGGCGCGACGCCGGCCGGGCTCTGATCCGCTTCGCCGCCGCCTTGCCGGGCCTGATCGCCGGCAACGGCAGTCCGGATACGGTCTGGAATATCGGCGTGATGGGCTTCTCGCCGGGCGCCGCCAATGTCGTCCCCGCGGAAGCCTCGATGATCGTCGAGATGCGCGATCTCGACGCCGCGACACTGGATCGACTTGAACAGGCACTGCTTGCGGCCATACGCGCCGAGGACGGCCTGTCCGGAGTTGCGATGACGGCGACACCCGCCGGCAGAGTCCATCCGGTCGCCATGGATGCCGGCCTCCAGAGCCTGATTGCCCGTGCGGCGCAGCAGCGCGGGATCGCCTTCTCGCCCATGCCTTCCGGAGCCGGCCACGATGCGATGGTCATGGCCCGTGCCTTGCCGAGCGCCATGCTGTTCGTGCCCAGCATCGGCGGTCGAAGCCACGATACCACGGAAAACACGAACGAAGAGGACATCGTATTGGGCTGTCAGGTGCTGGCGGATGCGGTCGCCGCGCATCTGCGGAGTGTGATCTGATGAAGTTGCTGTCGGAAGCGGATGTCTACGCGCTGGCCAATCCCGACGAGGCCATCCGGGCCTCTCGCGTTGCCTTCGAGGCGCTGTCCAGCGGCCAGGCCGACATGCCGATACGGGCGGAGATCCACCGGCCCGATGTCGGCGGCGTCATACTGGTGATGCCCGGCTTGATCCGCGATCGGGTCTTCGGCCTGAAGATCATCGCCAATCGGCGCCGCGAAGGGGCCGAAGGTCTTGCGACGACATCCATGATCCTGCTCTTCGAAGCCGACAGCCTGGCCCCTCTCGGGCTGGTCTCATCCGATTATTTCACCGATTTCCGGACGGCGGCGGGGCTGGCCGCGGCGACCGACGAGCTGGCGCGCCCGGATGCCCGCGTGCTCGCCGTCTACGGCTCGGGCAAGCTCTCGGAGCCGAGCGTCCGCCTGATCGCCCGCGTCCGTTCCCTCGAGCGTGTCATCCTGGTCGGTCGCACGCCGAGCCGCGTGGCGGCGCTCGCCGAACGGCTGAGGCGCGATCCGCTTCCGGGCAACCCCCGCATCGACATCGACATCGGCCCTGACGACGCGGCCGAAAAGGCCGACATCGTCACGGCCGTGACCAGCGCCGTCGCGCCGGTCTTCGACGGCAGGCGCATCAGGCCCGGCACGCACATCAACGCCGGCGGCGCCTTCCAGCCGACGACCCGCGAGGTCGACGACCACGTTGCCGGGCGCGCCTGCTGTTACGTCGACTCCATGGCCAGTTGTCTGGAACGCGCCGGCGATATCCGTATCCCGCTGGATTCAGGCGTTCTGGACCGGCGCCGCCTGCGCGGCGAGATCGGCGCGTGCCTTGCAGGCAGAATTCCCGGCCGCCAGTCCAGAGACGAGATAACGATGTTCAAATCTCTGGGCACCGCCGTGCAGGACCTGATCCTCTGCGAGGATCTGCTGCATAAGGTCGGATCTGCTCATGGAATGACCTTCGATCATCTTGGAGATTCCGCATGCATGGCATAGCCACCCTGCAAGCTATTGACCATGGCGCGCATCTGCCAGATTTCGGCGGGCCGCTCCTTAACTGAGCGGCCACAACAGGATTCTGGAGAGATCTTCATGCGCCGCATCCGGCAGACCCCTCAGCAACTCGCCTACGAGTATTTGCGCAACCAGATCGTCTCCGGACAATTCCCCGGCGATATGCGCCTGAAGTCGGAGAGTATCGCCGAGGTGCTGGGCCTGAGCCGCATGCCGGTGCGCGAGGCGCTGCGCCAGCTCGATGCCGAAGGCCTCGTCACCTTGCGCCCCAATCGCGGGGCCGTGGTCACCAATCTCACGCCCGAGGACATCCTTGAACTGTTCGAGATGAGGGCCGCGCTGGAGGCCCTGGCGGCCGGCCTTGCCGCGCGGAAGGCGAATGCGGACGATCTGGCCGCTCTCGATTCCGATCTGGTGCACATGGCCCGGATCAAGCCGGATCATATGCAGTGGGTCGTGGAGCACGACCGCTTTCATGACCGGATCTGCCTCCTGTCGGGCCGGCAGCGGCTGTGCAATCTGATCAGCAACAGCCGGCAGCAGGTCCGCCCCTATATTCGGCTTTACGTCGGAAATCATGTCGAGCCGGAGCTGGTGGGCCATGAGCACCGCCTGATCCTCGACTGTCTGCGGGCACGCGACCCCGCCAGGGCGGAAACCGTGATGCGCGATCACGTCATGCACAACGGCGAGACGATCGTCGCGGCGCTCAAGGGCATGCGCCCGGTGGAAAGCAAGGTCGTGCCGCAGGACGAGGCGGGGCCGCGCCCTGCCCGCGCCGCCGGCGATATCGGAGCGGGATCATCATGACGAGATGGCGGGCGCCTATCCATGATCCAAATCCCGGCCGCCGCGCCGCGCCCGGATGCGCGGTCGCTCCCGCAAGCGGCCTGTCTCGATGAACACCCTCCTCGACCTGCAGCCGGGGCTGATCTGGACGTATCGGCAAACGCTGTTTGAGGCCCTGCTCATCACTCTTTGGCTGACGGTAGCCTCGTCGATCGCGGGAATATCCGTCGGTGTCGTGCTGGCTGTCGCCGAGCGCCTGATCGGGCGCAGCCTGTCCTGGCTGGTGACATGCTATGTCGAGTTGTTCCGCAACACGCCGTTGCTCGTGCAACTGATGTGGATGCATTTTGCATTGCCGATGATTACAGGCGTGCCGCTGACACCTTCGCAAAGCGGCTTTTTTACGCTGACATTGAGCGCAGGAGCCTATTTCACCGAGATCGTTCGAGGCGGCATCGTCGCCATCCCGCGCGGCCAGTGGGAAGCGAGCAATGCCCTGGGGCTGCCGCGCTGGCTGACGTTTCGCCTGGTGATCTTGCCGCAGGCCCTCAGGATCATGATGCCTCCGCTCGTCAACATGATCCTGAGCGTCTTCAAGGGCACGACCATCATGTCGATCCTGTCGGTCGGCGAACTCCTGCAGAACGTCAGCCGCATCAGCAACTACACATTCCGATCTGTAGAGATCTTCACGTTTGCTGCACTGATCTATCTTCTGATTGGACTATCGTTCGACATGCTCGCCAGGCATCTCGAAAGCCACCTGCGTCAATCCGGGAGGTAGGCTGATGTTCTTCGACTGGAGCGTTATCTTCCGCTACTGGCCAAATCTGCTGCAAGGCTTATTCGCGACTGCGTGGATAACGCTCCTGGTTTTCGTGCTTGGATCGATCATCGGCTTGCTCGTCGCCGCCATCAATGTATCCGGAAGCCGCAGCGGGCTTATAATTGGCCGTTTATACGTCAACGTATTTAGAAATATACCAGAAATGGTTTTGATATTCTGGTCTTATTATTGCCTTCCACAGATTACGAATCTCGGTCTCTCCGCCCTGTTCACAGGAATATTGGCCTTGTCGCTGGGAGCTGGCGCAAATCTCGGCGAGATTTTCCGCGCCGGCATACAGTCCGTGCCGCGCGGCCAGTATGAAGCTGCGCTCGCCCTGGGGCTATCGCCCCTGCCGCGCTGGGGACGCGTGATCCTGCCCCAGGCGATCAAGCGCATGGTCGCGCCGATCGTCAATTACTCAACCGAAATCCTGAAGCACTCAACGTTATTATCCACAATCGGAATTGTAGAAGTTGCGCAGGTTGCTTTTAGCCTTGGTGGTCAGACTTATAGATATCTGGAATTTTTTACGGTTATAGGCGTTGCGTTTTTTATAATAATATTCCCTATCAGTGTTATTTCTCGAAATTTAGCAACGAGGGAAGCCGGATCAACGTAGAACACACCATCCAACGAGGAGACATGAACATGCCGAAACTATCAAAGTTTTTTGCTTTATTGTTCGCGCTAGCCATGTCGCTCATGGCCCAGAATGCCTTCGCGCAACAGGATCAGGCCATTCAGCGTATAAAGTCCTCCGGGGTCTTGAGGGTCGGTATCGCGGAATCGCCTCCATTCGCCATCAAGAATCCTGCCAACAATACCTGGGAGGGCTTCAACGTCGATATGGCGAATGACCTCGCCAAGGCTATGGGCGTAAAGCTGCAAATCGTCGATTCGACTTGGCCGACCATCATCAGCGGCATGATGGCAGGGCAATATGATGTTCTCATGGCCTCGACTTTCGCGACGCCCGATCGAGCCATGTCGGTTGTCTTCACCGATGGCTATATCATCGCCGGTGAACTGATCCTGGTTCATAAGGATGCTCCCTTCCAGAAGCACGAGGATCTGAACAAGGCAGGCATTACCTTATCTGAACTTGGCGGCACCAGCAACGAACAGACGGCACGCACGCTCTTCCCCAAGGCGACGATACGCGTGCTGACGACGGAAAATCAGGTGGCGCCGGTGCTCGAGGTCGCGAACAAGCGTGCCGATGCGAATGTCGGCGACGCCAACAGCATTCGTGGATTCGTACGCGCCAATCCGCAGGCGCCCGTGCGCATCCTGGAGCCGGATCGCCAGCTGAACTCGCGTTTCCGGGCATATTCGGTGCGCCCGGGCGAATATCATCTTCTGAATTTCCTGAACACCTGGATCGAAAGCCAGCGCCTCGCTGGCCGCCTCCAGGAGTTGAAGGAGAAGTGGGAGCTGTAACGAATGGAAGGGGGGCGGGTGCCGCCGCGGCTGCGCCAGCCCCCCTATTTGAGGGAGCCTCGCCAAGGCGTCTGCGCAGGGCGACAAGCCACAGCCCGAACCTTGTTTATCAGCGGGTTAGAGGCCAAGCGCTCCGTGGCGCGCGCCGCCGGAGAACTTCATCGCTTCGGCGTATCCGGAAGCGACATTCTCCGCCCTCCTGACAGAACCTGACACCGGGAACAAAAAAAGAACTTGCTGGCCGGAACAAAACATGATCATCCTCATGGCAAGGCGTGATTGAGATGTCCCCGCCGCCCTGCCATAAGGAGCCGAGACCCGTGAATCAGGCAAACCTCAGACTCGTGGAAGGCTCCTCGATGGACAAGGCCAAGGCGCTCGACGCGGCGCTCTCCCAGATCGAACGCGCCTTCGGCAAGGGCTCGATCATGCGGCTCGGCAAGAACCCGCAATCGATCGAGATCGAGACGGTCTCGACGGGGTCGCTCGGCCTCGACATCGCGCTCGGCGTCGGCGGCCTGCCCAAGGGCCGCGTCATCGAGATCTACGGGCCCGAATCCTCGGGCAAGACCACGCTCGCGCTGCACACCATCGCCGAGGCGCAGAAAAAGGGCGGCGTCTGCGCCTTCGTCGATGCCGAGCACGCGCTCGATCCCGTTTATGCCCGCAAGCTCGGCGTCAATCTCGACGATCTCCTGATCTCGCAGCCCGACACCGGCGAGCAGGCGCTCGAGATCACCGACACCCTCGTTCGCTCCGGCGCCATCGACGTGCTCGTGGTCGATTCCGTCGCGGCGCTGACCCCTCGCGCCGAGATCGAGGGCGAGATGGGCGACGTCCAGCCCGGCCTACAGGCGAGGCTGATGAGCCAGGCGCTGCGCAAGCTCACCGCCTCGATCTCGCGCTCGAACTGCATGGTGATCTTCATCAACCAGATCCGCATGAAGATCGGCGTGATGTACGGTAGCCCGGAGACCACCACCGGCGGCAACGCGCTCAAGTTCTACGCTTCCGTACGCCTCGACATCCGCCGCATCTCGACGCTGAAGGAGCGCGACGAGGCGACCGGCAACCAGGTTCGCGTCAAGGTCGTCAAGAACAAGGTCGCGCCGCCCTTCAAGCAGGTCGAGTTCGACATCATGTTCGGCGAGGGCATCTCGAAGGTCGGCGAACTGATCGATCTCGGCGTCAAGGCCGGCATGGTCGAGAAGTCGGGCGCCTGGTTCTCCTTCGACAGTCAGCGTCTCGGCCAGGGCCGCGAGAACGCCAAGAGCTTTCTCAGGAACAATCCGGATCTGGCGGCGAAGATCGAGGCCACGATCCGGCAGAATTCCGGCCTCGTCGCCGAGCGCATCCTCGACCAGGCGCACCCGACCGCGGACGACCTCGACGAAGGCGAGGCCTGAGCCGGCCCGCCCAAGCCGTCATTGCGAGGGTTAAACGAAGCAATCCCAGGGCGGCGGGGCGCTACGTCGCCTGGATCGCTTCGTCGCCTCGCTCCTCGCGATGACGGCGGGCATTTCATTTGGGAAAGACACGCAGGGGGGGCAGCCACGAGCTGCCCCTTTTCGTTTGCCGATAAGACCTTGCCGGCCTTGCGTTGCAACGAGCTTTCTGGACAGCGGCGAGCCGCCTGACTAGAACCGGTCCGTCCCGCCGGGCGCGCCCGGTCCCTGCCCAAGATCAGAGCGCAAGACAGCGATGAGCGGCGTCAACGATATCCGGTCGACCTTCCTCGACTACTTCAAGTCAAACGGCCACGAGGTCGTGCCGTCGAGCCCGCTCGTGCCGCGCAACGATCCGACGCTGATGTTCGCCAATTCCGGCATGGTGCAGTTCAAGAACGTCTTCACCGGCCAGGAGAAGCGCCCCTATTCGCGCGCCACCACCGCCCAGAAATGCGTGCGCGCCGGCGGCAAGCACAACGACCTCGACAATGTCGGCTACACCGCCCGTCACCACACCTTCTTCGAGATGCTGGGGAATTTCTCCTTCGGCGACTATTTCAAGGATGAGGCGATCAACCACGCCTGGACGCTGGTCACCCGCGAATTCGGCCTGCCCAGGGACAAGCTCCTCGTCACCGTCTATTCGCAGGACGACGAGGCGCACGGCCTCTGGAGGAAGATCGCGGGCCTCTCCGACGACAAGATCATCCGCATCCCGACCTCGGCCAATTTCTGGCGCATGGGCGACACGGGCCCCTGCGGCCCCTGCTCCGAGATCTTCTACGACCATGGCGACCATATCTGGGGCGGCCCGCCAGGCTCGCCCGACGAGGACGGCGACCGCTTCATCGAGATCTGGAACCTCGTGTTCATGCAATACGAGGAGGCCGCGGGCGGCATCCGCACCGACCTGCCCCGCCCCTCGATCGACACCGGCATGGGGCTGGAGCGCATCGCCGCCGTGCTCCAGGGCACGCATGACAACTACGATATCGACCTGTTCCGCGCCCTGATCGGCGCCATCGCCGATCTGACCTCGGTCGATCCCGACGGGCCGATGAAGGCGAGCCACCGCGTCATCGCCGATCATCTGCGCTGCTCCGCCTTCCTGATCGCCGATGGCGTGCTGCCCTCGAACGAGGGCCGCGGCTATGTGCTGCGCCGGATCATGCGCCGCGGCATGCGCCATGCGCAGCTCCTGGGCGCCAAGGAGCCGCTGCTCTACAAGCTCGTGCCGGCGCTGACCCGCGAGATGGGCCGCGCCTATCCCGAGCTCCTGCGCGCCGAGGCGCTGATCACCGAGACGCTGAAGCTGGAGGAAACCCGCTTCCGCACCACGCTGGCGCGCGGCCTCACTTTGCTCGACGACGCCGCGAAGGACCTGACCGCCGGCCAGAGCCTGAAGGGCGACGTCGCCTTCACCCTCTACGACACCTATGGCTTCCCGCTCGACCTGACGCAGGACGCGCTGCGCGCCCGCGAGATCACCGTCGACACCGAGGGCTTCGACGCCGCCATGCAGCAGCAGAAGGCCAAGGCGCGCGCCGCCTGGGCCGGCTCCGGCGAGGCCGCGACCGAGACGCTCTGGTATCCGCTGCGCGACAGGCTCGGCGCCACCGAATTCCTCGGCTACGACACCGAGGCCGCCGAGGGGGTCGTCACCGCGCTGATCCGCGACAATGCCGAGGTCCAGGCGCTGAAGACCGGCGAGAGCGGCTTCGTGCTGGTCAACCAGACGCCGTTCTATGGCGAATCCGGCGGCCAGGTCGGCGATGCCGGCCTGATCCGCGGCGCCGACACGGTGGCCGAGGTCGGCGACGTGCAGAAGAAGCTCGGCGATGTCTTCGCCCATGCCGTCACGGTCAAGCAAGGCGAGCTCCGGCTCGGCCAGCCCGTCGAGCTCGTCGTCGACCATGCCCGCCGCGGCGCGATCCGCGCCAACCATTCGGCCACGCATCTGCTGCACGAGGCGCTGCGCCTCGTGCTGGGCGATCATGTCGCGCAGAAGGGCTCGCTGGTCTCGCCCGAGCGCCTGCGCTTCGATTTCTCGCATCCCAAGCCGATCAGCGAGGAGGAACTGCGCGAGGTCGAGGAGATCGCCAACGCGATCGTGCTCAGGAACGAGCCGGTCACGACCCGGCTGATGAGTGTCGACGATGCCATCGCTTCGGGCGCGCGCGCGCTTTTCGGCGAGAAATACGGCGAGGAGGTCCGCGTCGTCTCGATGGGGACCAATCCGGCCGGCCGCGCCTATTCGGTCGAGCTCTGCGGCGGCACGCATGCGGCGCGCACCGGCGATATCGGCCTCGTCAGCATCGTCGGCGAAGGCGCAGTCGCCGCCGGCGTGCGCCGTCTCGAGGCGATGACCGGCCATGGCGCGCGCCTGCGTCTCAACGCGGAATCGCGCCTGCTCGACGGGCTCGCCGGCCTGCTCAAGGTGCCCGCCGCCGAGGCCGGCAGCCGCCTCGCGGCGCTGATCGAGGAGCGTCGCAAGCTCGATCGCGAATTGACCGAGGCGCGCAAGAAGCTCGCCATGGGGGGCGGCGGCGCGGCCGAGGATCCGGTGCGCGAGGTCGCCGGCGCGAAGCTCCTGGCGCGCGCCGTCACCGGCGTCGAGATGAAGGATCTGAAGAGCCTCGCCGACGAGGCAAAGGCGCGGGTCGGCTCCGGCGTCGTCGCCATCGTCGGCGTCGCGGATGATGGCAAGGCCGGTGTCGTCGTCGGCGTCACGCCCGACCTGACCGAGCGTTTCGACGCGGTCATGCTGGTGCGCGCGGCTTCCGCCGAGCTCGGCGGCAAGGGCGGCGGCGGCCGCCGCGACATGGCGCAGGCCGGCGGCCCGGACGGCAGCAGGGCGCAGGCCGCGCTCGACGCCGTCGCGGCCGCGATGGGCTGATGGCGGCCGGGGCGGGTCGCGCCACCGCGCGCGCCCTCTCCCGCCGCGCCCTCTTGATCGCGGCCGGCGTCTGGCCGTCCGTGGCGGCCGCACAGAAACGGCAGAAGCCGGCTGCGCACCCGTCGCAGCCTTCGCTCTCGGCGGCTCGCAGCATCATGGCGGGCAGCCCGCTCAGCGTTTTCTTGAGCAACGCGCCGCCGGGCGCGCGCCTCGCCATCGCGCGCCCGGACGATCCCGCAAGCAAGGCGATCGTCGTCGTCGAGCCGAAGGCCACCGTGCCGGCCCTGCCGACACCGGGCGCCGTCGGCCATTATGAACTGCGTCTCACCGTCGAGAAGGACGGCGCTCCCGCGATCCTGCTGCGCCAGCCGCTCGCCACCACCGAGCCCTCGGCGACGCTCGCCGCGCCCGGGCGCGTCGGCCGCGGCCAGGGCCTGCCGGTGCGCGGCATCGGCCCCAATGGCGAGCAGGATCGCGTCGTGCTGGTCAGGCCAGATGCGCCGGCCGATGCGGAAGGCCCACGCTTTTTCCCGGCCGAGAATGTCGAAGCGACGCTGGAGGCGCCGGACCAGCCCGGCCGCTACGAATTGCGCTATGTGCTGCACGCGCCCCTGGCGGAGCATCGCATCCTGGCGCGGCGGCCGGTCACCGTCGAATGATCGCGCCGCGAGGGCGCCGCGGATTCAGGATTTGTTTGCGCCTCTCCCGCATCCTGTGACGCGTGCCCGAGGGAGAGCGGCATGCGGACGCTGAAGAACATCGTCGGAGTGCTCAGCGCGCTCATGGGCATCGCCTATTGCGGCAGCCTGATCCTCTATTTCGTCGGCGGCTGGGGCGAGCTCGGAGCGTTCAAGTCGCTCGCCGGCATCGAGGGCGGCATCGCGGGAGCGAACGCCATCGGCCTTGGCCCGACCATCCTCGGGCTCGGCGCCATCGGGCTCGTCTTCGTCATCACGCTCATCGTCCGGATCCTGCGGCTGATCGTTCGCCGCGACCCGTCCCCCGACCGGCGCGGCAGCCGACCTCGCGAGACGCTCGCCGATGACGACGGCGCCGCGGCCGACACCATGATCGCGCGCTATCTGGCGCAGCGCTCCGCGGAAGCGGCGGCCCCGCCGCCGCAGCAGCCCCTGGCGCCGCGCCCTGCGGTCAACCGCAGCCCCGGCCCGCAGCGCCCGAGTTTCGGCCGCAGGATCAGGTGATCGGAGCGGCGCCCGAGACGTGAGGCCCCCAGACGAAAGGAGCCCGGCCGATCGGCCGGGCTCCTGGTTGGCGTAGCCTGCGCAGGCCGCCTCAGGCGGCCATCGCCTTCTTCATGTTCTCGCTGACCTTCTCGAGGAAGCCGGTTGTCGAGAGCCATTTCTGGTCGGCGCCGACCAGGAGCGCGAGATCCTTGGTCATGTCGCCGGCCTCGACGGTATCGACCGTGACCTTCTCCAAGAGCGCGGCGAACTTGGCGAGCTCGGCATTGCCGTCGAGCTTGGCGCGGTGGCTCAAGCCCCGCGTCCAGGCGAAGATCGAGGCGATCGAGTTGGTCGAGGTTTCCTTGCCCTTCTGGTGCTCGCGGTAATGGCGCGTCACCGTGCCGTGCGCGGCCTCGGCCTCGACGGTCTTGCCGTCCGGCGTCATCAAGACCGAGGTCATCAGGCCCAGCGACCCGAAGCCCTGCGCCACGGTGTCGGACTGCACGTCGCCGTCATAGTTCTTGCAGGCCCAGACATAGCCGCCCGACCACTTCATCGCCGAGGCGACCATATCGTCGATCAGGCGGTGCTCGTAGGTGATGCCGGCCTTCTCGAACTCCGCCTTGAACTCGGCGTCGTAGATCTCCTGGAAGATGTCCTTGAAGCGGCCGTCATAGGTCTTGAGGATGGTGTTCTTGGTCGAGAGGTAGACCGGGTACTTGCGCATCAGTCCGTAGTTCAGCGAGGCGCGGGCGAAATCGCGGATGGAGTCGTCGAGATTGTACATCGCCATGGCGACGCCGGCGTTCGGGGCCTTGAAGACCTCCTTCTCGATGACCTTTCCGTCCTCGCCGACGAACTTGATCGAGAGCGTGCCCTTGCCGGGGAACCTGAAGTCGGTCGCGCGGTACTGGTCGCCATAGGCGTGGCGGCCGATGACGATCGGCTGGGTCCAGCCCGGCACCAGTCTCGGCACATTTCGGCAGATGATCGGCTCGCGGAAGATCACGCCGCCGAGGATGTTGCGGATCGTGCCGTTGGGCGACTTCCACATCTCCTTGAGGTTGAACTCCTTCACGCGGGCCTCGTCCGGCGTGATGGTGGCGCATTTCACGGCGACGCCGTGCTTCCTGGTGGCGTTGGCGGCGTCGACCGTAACCTGGTCGTTGGTGGCGTCGCGGTTCTCGACCGAGAGGTCGTAATAGTCGAGCTCGAGGTCGAGATAGGGGAAGATCAGCGTGTCCTTGATCTTCTGCCAGATGATGCGGGTCATCTCGTCGCCGTCCATGTCGACGACCGGGTTGGCGACCTTGATCTTGCTCATGCGATGACCCCTGTGCTCTCCTGACGGATCCATCCGGGATGGCGGCTTCAAGGCCACCTCCACGGCTGGCTCGCTTCCTAGAGCATCGGCCCGAAAAGGGGAATCAACTTTTCGGACGAGGGCGGCGGTCCGGGGAATGTGAACAGTCGATCGCAGCGCACCCCCCCTGTCATTCCGACAAGGATCCGCGCCGCCTACCGCCTGAGCTTCGCCAGCTCCACCGCCGCCCGCAATTCGATATGGGCGATGACCTCGTCGAGGCGCGGATCGTCGGTCGCCTCGCGCCGGAGCGCCAGCATGGTGCGCAGCCGCTCGAGCTCCGAGGGCAGCACCCGGCCGGAAAGCAGCGCCGCCTTCAGCCGGTCGAGTCCGTCGAGCAGGTCGTGCCCGCGCCTTGCCTGCCGGCGCTTGCGCTCCTGCGGGTCTTCCTGGGCCTGGACGGCGAGCAGGCTGTCGAGCGGCCCGGCAGCAGCGACGCCGCCAGAACGGGTCGTGCTCGCGCCATCCTGCGCCGGCAGCGTGAAGGCGGTGCCGCCCGAGCGTCTCGCGGAGCCGGCCTGGCCGGTCTTCGAGACGGGCGCGCGCGGATCGATCCTGATCATCGGCAGCCTCGTGAAGGGTTAACGAAGCCTTGCCGAAAGACGGTTAACAGCCGGTAAACCACCCGGCAGAAACTGCCGCCCCGGCAGGAAACGCAGGCTCCGCGGACGCTCGGCAGATTGGCAGCTGAACTGCAAACGACTGACAAACAAGGCATTTCAATTTCGTGCGGATTGGCATGGCCCTCGCAAGGGCTTTGGCGAGTTCAATCGCCCCTGGTGCCCAGCGCATGTTTCGCAACTTTGCCCTGACGACGCTGCTGAAGCCGCTGGCCGCGCTGATGGCCGTGGTCGTCGGCCTGTCGGCCGAGCCGGTGTTCGCGCTCTCGCGCATCAAGGATCTCGCCGCGATCGAGGGCGTGCGCACCAACCAGCTGCTCGGCTACGGCATCGTCGTCGGCCTCAACGGCACCGGCGACACGCTCAACAACACGCCCTTCACCAAGCAGTCGCTTCAGGCGATGCTGGAGCGGCTCGGCGTCAACACGCGCGGCGCCAACATGCGCACCGCCAACGTCGCCGCCGTGATGGTGACGGCGAACCTGCCGCCCTTCGCGACCCAGGGCACCCGCGTCGACGTCACCGTCTCGGCGATGGGCGACGCCAAGTCGCTCCAGGGCGGCACGCTGCTCGTCACGCCGCTGCTGGGCGCCGATGGCGAGGTCTATGCCGTCTCTCAGGGGCCGGTGGCGATCTCCGGCTTCTCGGCCGAGGGCGAGGCGAGCCGCATCACCCGCGGCGTGCCGACCGTCGGGCGCATCGCCAATGGCGGCGTCGTCGAGCGCGAGATCGATTTCGCGCTGAACAAGCTCTCGACCTTGCGCCTGTCGCTGCGCAATCCGGACCTGACCACGGCGCGCCGCATGGCCGCCGCGATCAACGAGTTCGTCGGCGGCGACTCCGCCGAGCCGACCGACCCCTCGACCGTGGTCCTGCAAATTCCCGCCCGCTTCAAGGGCAACATGATCAAGCTGCTCACCGATATCGAGCAGCTGCGCGTCGAGCCCGACCAGCTCGCCCGCATCGTCATCGACGAGCGCTCCGGCATCATCGTGATGGGCAAGGACGTGCGCGTCTCCACGGTGGCGGTGGCGCAGGGCAACCTCACCGTCACCATCAGCGAGCAGCCGCAGGTCTCCCAGCCCGAGCCTCTCGCGCGCGGCCGGACGGTGGTGACGCCGCGCACCAATGTCAGGGTCGACACCGAGGGCGGCAACAAGCTCGCGCTGATCAGCCAGAGCGTGACGCTGGCCGAGCTCGTCGACGGGCTCAACGCGCTCGGCATCGGCCCGCGCGACCTGATCTCCATTCTCCAGGCCATCAAGTCGGCGGGCGCGCTGCAGGCCGAAATCGAGGTGATGTGATGACTGCTGCGCTTGCGCTTCCCGTCGCGAATCTGGCGCTCGGCGTCGCCGGCAAGGTCGTCGGCGGCCTTGCCGACGCGCTCGACCCGGCCAAGGCCAAGGCGAAGAAGCAGGCCGACGAGTTCGAGACCATGTTCCTCGAGCAGATGACCGAGAAGCTCTTCGCCGGCGAGGGCACCGAAGGCCCGCTCGGCGAGAACGGCACCGGCGGCGGCATCTGGCGCTCGCAACTCACCCAACAATACGCCCGGCAGATCCAGAAAGCCGGCGGCATCGGCCTCTCCGATCAGATCATGCGCGACCTGATCAATCTTCAGGAACAGGCCGCGGGCGGGGTCGCGAATGCCGGCTAAGCCTGTCCTCGACGAGCGCCCGCGCATCGCCGATCCGCTCGGCGCCCGCGCTCTGATCGAGGCCGTGCTGGAGGCGCTTGGCGCCCTCTCCCACCTCGTCGGCGAGGAGACCGAGCTGATCCGCGCCGGGCGTCTGCCGGAAGCGATGACCCGCGAGCCGCGCAAGACCGAGCTCGCCGGCATCTACATGCGCGGCGTCGAGCAGGTGAAGCTGAACGCCGTCGCCCTCGCCCGCTTCGTGCCGGGAGAGGTCAAGCGGCTGAAGGAAGCCCACCATGCCTTCCAGGGCCTGATCGAAACCAACCAGATCGTGCTGGCGACGGCGCGGGCCGTCTCGGAATCGGTCGTCCGCGACCTTGCCGCCGATGCCAACAGGCCGATGCGGGCCAATGGCTACGGCCCCACCGCCACGGTCGGGGCCGGCGTCTTCGCCCGTCCCAATTCCGGGCCGCTGATGGTCTCGCGCCGGCTCTGAGCCGGCCTGCCTCGGTAAGCGAAAGGTTAACGGCGCGGTTACACCGGAAACCCTCAAGATTTACCTAATTTCTTGACGCCGGATTCAATCTTTTCTGCCAGTCTCCGCTATGTCGGGGCTTCCTTGTCCTGCTCCCGGCATCCGATGGGACCGGCGCGGCGGCGCCGTGAAAGACTCCAGAAGGAGTATGGTCATGGACTTTGGCAACGCACCCAGGATCGCGGCCGCGACCAGCGCACCGCCTGTCACCCGCGCCGATGTGACGGCCCAGGCCGGCGGCGTCGGCGTCGATCTTCCCCCCGAGCAGACCGTGCAGTCGGCCCCTGCCGGCGCGGCCGTCAATGTCGATGTGCGCGCTCAGGACCGGCAGGCGCAGGACCGCGCGGCCGAGGCGCAGCGCGCGCGGGCCGACCAGGAGCAGCCCGAGCAAACCATCGAGCGCAAGCTGACCATCGACCGGGAGACACGCGCGGTGGTGTTCCAGAAGAAGGACCAGCAGACCGGCGAGACCATCTCGCAACTGCCCGACGAGACGCTCCTGAAGCTGCGCGCCTATTCGCGCGAGCTGACCGAACGGGCGCGCGAGGCCGAGCAGACCCGCCACCAGGTCGAGGAGACGGCCTGACGCCGCCGGGCGCCGCGCTCGGACAGGCTGTATGGAAGGCCCGCTCGCGCGGGCCTTCGTCATTTTCAGGCCCTGCCCCCACCGTTGTCATTCCGGGGCTTCGCTTCGCGAAGAACCCGAAACCCACGACTGGGTAGACCACCGGCAACCGGGGATCGAATGTCTCACCCGGTCGTGGGTTCCGGGTTCGCCCTTCGGGCGCCCCGGAATGACGGGGGTGGTTCCGGAATCGACAGGCTCAAGGCCTCTTCCCGCTTTGTCGCCCCCTTTAATCCGCCGTTCACCATGCCGGAAGCCGGCGCCGGCAACACCGCATTCTAACGTCGAAATTTACCTGTCGTTACGAAGCGTCACGGCAATGTCTCCCCGTCCGGCAAGAACGCCGGTCCCTGACGGCCGAAGCGCCGTTTCCGCCAGAATGGCAAACACTAGAAGGTGTAACGAACATGGCTACGATGTCTCTCTCTGCCGGCGTCCGCAATTCGCTCAACTCGATTTCCGACGCCGCCTCGATCGCCCAGCAGGCTCAGCTGCGTCTGTCGACCGGCCGCAAGGTCAACTCGGCGATGGACAACGCGCAGAACTACTTCATCTCCGAAGGGCTCAACAACCGCGCGAGCGACCTCAGCACCCTGCTCGACGGCATCGGCCAGGGCGTCAAGGTTCTCGAAGCCGCCAACAAGGGCATCGAGACGATCACCAAGCTGGCTCAGACCGCCAAGGGTCTGACCAACTCGGCGAAGAACGCCACGACCCAGGCCGAGCGCGACTCCTATGCGGCGCAGTACACGGAAGTTCTGAAGCAGATCAACACGATCGCGAACGACTCCGGGTACAACGGCTCCAACCTGATCAAGGCCGGCGCCGCCGCCGGGACCGACGACCTCACCGTCAACTTCAACGAAGACGCCAGCAGCAAGCTGACCGTGGAAGCCAAGGCCCTGGATCAGGTCGGTCTCGCGCTCACCGACGTCGCCGCCGGAGATTGGGCCGACGACGCCGACATGGCGGCCGCAGGCGCCAAAAGCGCCGGCGACAAGATCAACGACAGCGCCGCGCTGATCGACACCGCCCTGAAGACGCTGCGCACCACCGCCGCGACCTTCGGCGCGAACTCGACCATCCTCTCGACGCGTCAGGACTTCACCAAGGGCATGATCAACACCCTGAAGTCGGGTGCCGACGCGCTCGTCCTGGCCGACTCGAACGAGGAAGGCGCGAACCTGCTCGCGGCGCAGACCCGCGGCCAGCTCGCCCAGACGGCGCTCTCGCTGGCGGCCCAGGCCGACCAGGCCGTGCTGCGCCTGTTCTGATCGAACCGGACCGCCGACAACATCAACCGGCGCGGCGAAAGCCGCGCCGGTTTTCGTTTGTGCTCCCCGCCCCTGCCGCCGCACGACACGAGGGAGCGTCGTTAACCAACGGTTAGGGTTAACGGTTCATGGTGGACCCTGAAGACGGTGTCGTTGCCGTCGCAGGGTCGCAGATCGCCATGTCCAACGTCGTCCTCACGGCCTCCGTCCGCCAGAGCCTTCTTTCCCTCCAGCGCACGAGCGAGCAGCAAGGCATCGTCGGAAACCGCCTCGCCACCGGCAAGAAGGTCAATTCCGCCCTCGACAACCCGTCGAATTTCTTCACCTCGGAAAGCCTCCAGAACCGGGCGAGCGACCTGAACCGCCTGCTCGACCAGATGGGCCTCGCGGTCAAGACGATCGAGGCCGCCGATGCCGGCATCACCGGCATCAAGAAGCTGGTCGAAACCGCCCAGGGCCTCGCCCGGCAGGCGCTCCAGTCCGGCGATGCCGCGACACGCGCTTCCCTCGCCGCGCAGTACGAGACCATCCGCACCCAGATCGACCAGTTGGCGGCGGATTCCGGCTATAACGGCACGAACCTCATCGGCACGGCCCCCGATCCCCTCGAGGTCGTCTTCAACGAGGACGGCACCAGCAAGCTCACCATCACCGGCGCGGCCCTCGATACCCTCGGCCTTCCGCTTCCCGCGGCAACCAACAGCTGGGCGAACAATACCGATATCAACGGCGATCCGGCCGCCACCCCTCCCACGACTGGCGCCCTCGGCGAGATGGACGCCGCGCTGCTCAAGCTGCGCGCGCAGGCCTCGACCTTCGGCGCCAATCTGGCGATCGTGAAGAACCGCCAGGACTTCACCAAGAACATGAACCTGGCGCTGACCACCGGCTCCGATGGGCTGGTGCTGGCCGATCCGAACGAGGAAGGTGCCAGCCTGCTCGCCCTCAACACCCGCCAGCAGCTCTCGCAGACCACCCTGTCGCTGGCCAACCAGGCCGATCAGGCGGTCCTGCGCCTGTTCGGCTGACGGCGCCACGCCGCAGGAGAAACGCGCATGGCGCTCAAGGTCGAACTCAAGCCCGGCGAGCGGATCATCATCGGCGCCGTCGTGCTCCGCAACGGCGATTCGCGCAGCCGCTTCGTCATCGAAGGCCAGGCGCCGGTCCTGCGCGAGCGCGACATCCTTACGGCCGCGACGGCGGACACCCCCGCCAGGAAGATCTATCTCGCCGTCCAGCTGATGTACCTGAACGGCGACCTCACCGACCACAACGAGGTCTATTTCCCGCTCGTCCGCGATTTCCTCGCGGCGGCGCCGAGCGCGCTACCCCTGATTGCAGAGATCAATAACCGGATATTAAGCGGCGACCTCTACAAAGCGCTCAAGGGTGCGGCGAAGCTGATCGATTACGAGCGGGAACTGATCGGACATGCAGTACGGGGCGAGCGCCTACGCGAAGACGGCTCGGGCAACGACATCGCCAAGGGATCTTGAGGCGAGCATCCTGATGAAGGCTGCAACGCGGCTCCAGGGCGTCAAGGACAACTGGGAAGCGCTGCGCGGCGATCTCGACGAAGCGCTCACCTATAACCGCAAGCTCTGGGTGATCCTGTCGACCTCCGCGACCTCCGCGGACAATCCGCTGCCCAAAGCGATCAAGGAAAGCATCGGCAGCCTCGGCGTCTTCGTGTTCAAGCACACGATCTCGGTGCTGGCGAACCCCGCCCCCGAGCGCCTCGCCATCCTCATCAACATCAACCGCGACATCGCCGCCGGCCTGCGCGGGCGCTGAAAGCGCCGCGGCTTGGAAACGGAAACGCCGCCCGATGGGGCGGCGTTTCCGTTTCCGGTGCCTCTCGCGCCGGTCAGAGGTAATTGGTCAGCGACAGCTTCGAGAGCATCGAGGTCACCTGGTAGCTCGCCTGGAGCTGCGTCTGGAGCGTCAGGATCTGCGCCGCGACCTCTTCGGTCGTGACGTTCTCGACGCCGCTGAGCGTCGTGGCGAGGTAGCTCTTCGTGTCCTGATGGCGCGCCTTTGCGGAAGCGAGCGCAGCCTGCGCCGAGCCGAATTCGGTGATGATCTCCATCGGCTTCTGGCCGGTGCCGGCATAGCCGAGCTGGTCGCTGACGCGCGACGCCATCGCCTTGTAGGCGGCCTGCGACGTCTCGTCGCCGGGTTGGAAGGTCGCCGCCGCCATGATCGCGAACTGGGCAAGCCCGGTGCGGAACGCCTCCTCGTTCGCCCGCGCGCCCGTGCCGACGATCTGTCCCTGGCCAATCTGGACGCTCGCCGTGCCGCGGGCGGAATCGGTGCCGTCGTCGCCGCGATACCAGATCACCGTCGTCGCCGCGCTGCCGGCATTGTCCGGCGGTGCCGTGGCGCTGGCGAAATTCGGGCCCGGCACGCGCTTGGGCGGATCGTTCAGGCTGCCGGCGAAGAAATCTTCGGCCGCGCGCTGGGCGGAAGCCGCGGGAAGGCTCGTCTTCGTCTCCCGCTCGATGGCCTTCTCGAGCGCCGTCTTCAGCGCCGTCGCGGTATCGGCGGGCGTCGCCCCGATCTCGAAGCCGTCGGCGTCCGAAGCGCCGGTCCCGGCTGCCCGCGCGGTCAGGGTGATCTCCTCCTGCGTCCCGTCGGGCAAGGTGAGCTTGAGGCGCAGCGTATCGCCGGGCTGCGGCTGAGCCGTCACGTCGACGGCGATGTCCGCCGGCGTCCCGGAATTATAGGTCACGGCGAGCGCAGCCGTGCTCGACGTGGCTCCGGCGAGCTTGAAACCGTAGTCATAGGGCTCGTCGGCGACGGTAACGGTCGTCGGGCCGGGGCTGTCCGTCGTCAGCCGGCCAAGCCCGCCGGTGCCGAGATCGGCCTCCTGGCGCTCCGTGATCAGGTCCTTGAGCCCGGCCTTGCCGGCCCCGTCGCCGTTCATGATCTCGTCGAAGCTCGCCACCGGCTTCACGTCCGAGGTCCGGCCGGAGAAGAGATAGCGCCCGTTGACGGAGGTGTTCAGCATGTCGAGCGTCTGCTTGAAGCTCTCCTCGGCCAGGAGCTGCGAGGGCGAGCGGCCGCTGGCGCTCTCCACATAGCCGTTGGTGGCGAGCGTGTTGCCGCGCGTCTCGCTGACGAGCTTCGAAAAGTTCTCGACGCCCTGCGAGGCGAGCTTGAGGTTCACATCGGAAAGCGCGATGCCGCCGAGCCAGGAATCGATCTGCGCGATCTTGCCGTTGAGGTCGAGGCTGACGCGCCGGTCGATGCCGAGGTCGCCATAGCTCACGGCGCGCTCCTTGGTGGAGAGCTGGCGCTGGAGATCGTCGAACTGGGCGCGGGTCGAGACGAATTCGTTCGGACGCGCCGCGCGATAGGCTCCGGTTCCGTAGGCGGTGATGGTCATCGCGGCCTCACACTCTCATCAGCACGTCCATCATCTCCTTGACCGTCGAGATGATGCGGGCATTGGCGGCATAGGCGGTCTGGAGCTCGATCAGCATCGACATCTCCTGGTCGACATTGACCTGCGCGGTTTCCTGGAAGCGGCTCTGGATCGAGGCGAGCGCGACCTGCTGGCCCTCGTCGAGGCGCCGGGCCGCCTCGACCGCCTGCCCCTGCGAGGAGACGACGCGCTGGACGAAACCGGTGATCGTGCCGGTCGTGCCCGTGGTTGAGCCGTCGAGGCCGAGCGGGGCGAAGCTGCGCTCATCCTGTGTCAGCGCCGCCAGCAGCGCGGCCGGGCGGGTGGCGTCTCCCGCCTGCGTGCCGGCCGGCCCCAGCAGCAGGGCGCGGTTCTGCACGATGTCGTCGTTGACCGCGATGCGGGCGGCAAGGCCGGTCTTGGCAGCCCCTCCGGCATAGGGCGTGTTGCCGGCGCCGTCGACGAAGACCGGGTCCCCGCCGGCACCGAGCGCCTCGGCCAGATGCGCGGCGATCTCGTCGAGCTGCGCCTGGGCCTGGACCAGCGTCTTGTCGCGCAACTCGAGATTGGCCGCGATCTCGCCGGAGCGGAAGATCCGGTTGGTGATGGCGTCCGAGACGTTGCCGGAGGCGTCGCGGATCGTGATCGTGCCGACGCCGCGCAGCGCCGGATCGGTGCTCCACTGGTCGCCGGCCTTGAGGCCGCTGTGCTCGTCGAAGCCGAAGCGGACCGCCGCCTGCCCGTCGAAGAGCTGCGTCCCCGAGCCGGTCACGACACTGACCGAGCCGCGGGCGTCCTCCATCGTCTTGATGTCGACATATTGCGACAGCTCGGAGAGGATCAGGTCGCGCTGATCGCGCAAACCCGCCGTCGCCGCGTCGTTCGGGCTGCCGACGATGCGGGCATTGACCTTGGTCAGCGCGCCGAGCAGGTCGTTGACCTTGGCGACCCCCTCGGCGATGCCGGCCTCGGCCTGGGAGCGCAGGGCCTGCACGCCGCTGGAGAGCGTGTTGAGCTGGCGCGCGAGGTCCGTCGCGCCGTCGATCACCTGCGAGCGCAGGCTGTAGGAGGACGGGTCGTTCTGGAGCGCCTGCAGCGACGAGGTGAACTTGTTGAAGATGGTATCGAGCGCGGTCGCGCTGCCCGGCGCGCCGTTGAGCTTGTCGAGGTTGGAAAGCGCGTCCGCCCGCGTCGACGTATAGGCGGCGCCGGAGGCCTCCTGCCAGAGCTGGTGCTGGACGATCTTGTCGAGCAGGCGCTGAACCTGCGTGTTCTGCACGCCGATCGTCAGGCCCGACAGACTGTCGGCGTTCGAGACCGTGCGCCGGACATAGCCGGTCGTCCCCGCATTGGCGACGTTCTGCGAGACGACGCCGATGCCGACCTGCGTGGCGTTGAGCCCGCTGATCGCCGTGTTGAGGGAAGTGCTCAGCCCCATCGTCAACTCCTGTTGCCGGAAGCGGCCCTTCTGGGCCGCGTTTCAAGCGCGCCGCTCAGCGGATGATGTTGAACACCGCGGTCAGCATCTCCTGGGCGGTGGTGATGACCTTGGTGTTGGCCGAATAGGCCTGCTGGGTGACGATCATCTTCGAGAACTCGTCTGCGATGTCGGTGTTCGACTGCTCGACGCTGCCGCCGACGAGCTGCGAGGTGCCGAGCCCGATGATCGGAGGGCCGGATTCGATCGTCTCCGCGAAGGCGCCGCCGTCGAGCCGCTTCAGCGAGTTGTCGGCGTTGAAGCGCGCGACCGAGACCTGGGCGAGCGCCACGACCTGGCCGTTGCTGAAGGTGCCGATCACCTGGCCTTCGGCCGAGACCGAGACGCGGTCGAGCGTGCCGGCGGTGTAGCCGTCCTGGCGGATGCTGCGCGCGTCGATCTGGCCACTGACGTCGCCGTTCTGGGTCAGGCCGTTGCCGCCGGTCGTCAGGTTGATGCCGGTGATGGTCGTGCCGCCGATCGTCATCGTCGGCAGCGCGATGTCGCCTGTCGCCGGAGAGACCATCTGCCCGGTCGGGCCGAAGGAGACGGTCTGGCCGGCCTGGACATAGGCGACCTCGGCGGCCGTCGTCGCACCGGTGTTCTGGGCGATGAACAGGCCCCAGGTGCCCGTGGTCGCCGGCGGGGTGCCGTTGTCGATCTTGGCCCAGCGCATCTCGACGCTGGTCGCCCGGCCGAGCTCGTCATAGACCGTCACCGAGCCACCTGGGATCGAGCTCGACAGGAAGCTGGTGATGGCGTCGCCCATCACCGCGTTGTTGGCGCCCGCGCCGCCGGGCGTGACGCTTGCCGCGTTGAGGAGCTCGCTGCCGCCCTGCGCCTTCTGCGTCGTCGCGGGCACGGCCGGGATGTTGGCGCGGTACTCGATCGAGCTCGTCGCCTTGGCCGGGAACTGCTCCTTGGTGATGCGCAGCACGTCGGGCTGCGTGCCGATGAGCTGGCCGGTCACCTGGTCGATCTGGAGGCCCTTGAGATAGTAGCCCGCGCCGTTGACCAGATAGCCGTTGGCGTCGAAGTCGAAATCGCCGCGGCGCGTATAGAGGTTCTGGTTGGAGAACTGCGTGTTGGCGCCGACCCCGCTCTGGCGCTGGTCGACCACGAAGAAGCCGTCGCCGTTGATCGCGATGTTGGTGTCGATGCGCGTCGGGTTGAGGTCGCCCTGGATCGAGTTCGTCGCCTGGCTGAAGGCGGCGACGGAGCCTGCGACCTGGCGGTTCAGCGCCGCGTCCGGCACGAGGTCGGCGAAGCTGGTATCGACGCGCTTGTAGCCCGTCGTCCGGGAATTCGCGATGTTTCCGGAGATGTTCTCCAGCGCATAGGACTGCGCCGTCATTCCCGAAACCGCCGTGGTCAACGCACTGAAAACGCCCATGGAACCCTCACCTCGACCGGCAGCCCGTGAAAGGCGGCCCACAACTGTCGAGGCTGGAACTGCACGGCCCGTGCCATCTTGCGGGGCAAGATATTTCAAGGGTTTCGATGGTTTACGGAGTGTTCCGCGGCACTCCGCACCGGGCAGAATCGCCTGCCCCGGCAGATTTTGCCGGGCTTTTAGCCCGCCTCGCCCTTGTCGCCGCGCCAGGAGCCGAGATCGCCCGCGACGTCGGCAAGCGTCGGCGGCCTGGCTTCGACGAAGGGCAGCGGCCGGCACACCGCCAGCGCCGAAAGCCCGATCCGCGCCGTCAGCATGCCGTTGATCACGCCCTCGCCGAGCTTGGCCGAAAGCCTGGCCGCGAGCCCCTGCCCCACCACCTGCTGGATCACGGCATCGCCCGCCGCGATGCCGCCGGTGAGCACGAGATGGTTCATCACCTGCCGCGCGAGCCGCAGCAGCCCGAGCGTGCCGGGCCGCCCGGCATAGATGCCGGCGATCGCGCGCAATAGCCGCGCGCAGGCGACGAGCACGAAGACGACATCGACCAGCGCGCGTGGGCTCACCGCCGTGACCAGCGAGACGCGCCGCGCCGCCTGCGCGATCTGGGCCGTCGCCTGCGCGTCGAGCGGCGACAGCAGGCTGCGCTCCGCCACCGTCAGCATGTCGCGCGCCGCGAAGAGCTGCGGCAGCGCCTCCTGCAGCGCGGCGCGGCCCTGCGCCGTCTGCGCCCGGCCCTTGTAGAGGCCGATAAGCTCGTCCGCGATCGCCCGGCCCTCGCCGGGCGTGCCGGCGGCGAGCGCCGCGACGGCACGCGCGCGCAGCGCCTCTACCTTGCGCTCGCGCAGGATGTCGCGCGTGACCCGCCCCAGCATGACGATGAGCGCCAGCGCCGCGACGGCGGCACACACCAGCGCGGCATAGCCGAGCGCCGGGTTCTGGCTCATCAGCGCGCGGATCGTGTTCTCGACCCAGACGCCGGCCGCAAGCGCCAGGAAGCCCGAAAGCCCCGCCACGAACAGCGAGCCCCAGGAGAAGCGCCGCCTGAGCGCGGGCGCTGCGGCGGGCTCGGGCGCATCGATCGGCTCGCTTTCCGGCAGGATGGCGAGATCGCCTTGCCGAACCGGGGCCTCGCCGGCCGCTTCGCCCGGCATGGGAGCATCGAGGCGGATCGCGCGCGGTGCCTTGCTCATGGCCGCATCCTCCTCATGCCAGCCGGTCGCCGATCAGGAAGTCGAGCGCACGGTCGAGGCGGATCTGCGGCGGCGGCTTGAGGCGCCCGCCGGCATCGGGCTCAACCAGCGGCGGCCGGAAGCGCGGCGCCCTCACCTGCCAATGCGCCTTGGGATCGAAGATCGCCTCGGGCCGCTCCGGCAGCTCGCCGGGAAAGATCGCGGCTTCCGCGATGCCGTCGAACACCTGCCCGTCGATCGCCTCGCCGGCCTCGGGCACGCCGGCGATGGCCGGCAGTTCCTCGCGCCCTTGCCTGATCCTGACCTCGTGCGTCGCCCGGACCGCCGCCAGCGCCATCGCCTCGACGCGCGCGCCGGCGCCTTGCGCCCGCGACAGCGCCCGGCCGACCAGATGCGCCATCACCGCCGCCAGCCGGTCATGGCTCGCGTGGTGGATGTGATCGGCCTTGGTCGCGGCGAAGAGCACGCGCTCGATGCGCGGCGAAAACAGGCTCGACAGCCAGGAATTGCGCCCGACCGCGAAGGCGGCGAGCGCCTGCCCGAGCGCGGTTTCGAGATCGGCCAGCGCCGGCGCCCCGGCATCGAGCGCGGCGAGCACGTCGACCAGCACGATCTGCCGGTCGAGCCTCGCGAAATGGTCGCGGAAGAACGGCGCCACCACGACGCGCTTATAGGCTTCGAAACGCTCCGCCATCAGCGCCGCGAGCGTGCCGGGCCGCACCTGCCCATCATGGCCGAGATCGAGCGGCGCGAAGGTGAGCGCCGGCGAGCCTTCGAGATCGCCCGGCATCAGGAAACGTCCCGGCGGCGTCACCGCCACCGCCTCCGGATCGGCGCGCAAGCGGGCGAGATAGCCCTTGAACAGATCGCTCGCCGCTTCCGCCGCGAGCTCGTCCGGCGCACCGTCCGGATCCCGTCCCGGCAAGTCGGCCAGCCACGCCGCCGCCGCCTCGCGCCGATGCGCTTTACGCGCATCCGCGACCGCCTGCGCCGACCAGCTCCTGTAGTCCTGCCCGATCAGCGCGAGATCGAGCAGCCATTCGCCGGGATAGTCGACGATGTCGAGCGTCAGCGTCGCCGGCCCCTTGAACCAGCCGGCCGCGCGCTCGTAGTCGATCTCGACGCGCAGCTCCGAGATCCGCCGTGTCGATTCCGGCCAGTGCCGCCCCTCGCCCTTCATGGCGGCGCGATGCGCCTCGTAGGGAAAGCGCGGCACGTCGGGGTCGGGCTGCGGCACCAGCCTGACGCGGGCGATCCGCCCTTCGGAGGCCGCCTTCAGCACCGGCAGCTTCGCCCCCTCGATCAGGTTCTGGATCAGGGCGGTGGTGAACACGGTCTTGCCCGAGCGCGACAGGCCGGTGACGCCGATCCGCAGCCGCGGGCGCGCGAGCCCGAGCAGGCTGTCGCCGAAGGCGAGCGCCGCGTTGCGGGCGCTGTCGAGATAGGAGGTGTCGCTCACGATGCCGCGGCGATCATTCGTCCGGCCCCTCGCCGAGCGAAGCCGGCGTGACGAAGCGATCGAGCCGGCCCTCCCGCTCCGCGACCGCGTACCAGTGCTCGGTGGCGAAATCGACCACGGCGAGCCCGCAGGTCGGGTATTTCCGGCTCATCCGCGCCGCCGCATAGCGGTCGCCATGGCCGGTGAGGAGGTGCGCCAGCTCCTCGAAGCCGGGGTTGTGGCCGATCATCAGCAGGGTTCGCACCTCGTCCTCCACCTCCTGCACGACGTTGAGGAGCCTTTCGGTCTTCGCCTCGTAGATCCGCGGCTCGAAACGCAGCGCCGGCCGGTCCGGCAGCATCGGCGCGACGAGCTCCCAGGTCTCGAGCGTCCGGCGCGCCGGCGAGACCAGAACGAGGTCGGGCAGCAAGAGTTCCTCGGCGAGATAGCCCCCCATCACGGGGGCGGCCTCGCGCCCGCGCGCCGCGAGCGGCCGGTCGCGGTCGGCGACACCGGTCGGCCAGTTGGACTTGGCATGGCGCAGGAGCATGAGGCGTCGCATGGGACTGATCTAACCACAGCCCGGCGAATTTGCGAGTGGGGCTGTTAGGCGCGCGTTCGCCGCGCTGAACGAGCTTCACGGATCGAGTCTGCCCTCACCGCCCCTCGCGCCGCGCCATGAAGGCGAGCTTCTCGAACAGCGAGACGTCCTGCTCGTTCTTGATGAGCGCCCCGTGCAGCGGCGGGATCAGCTTGCGCGGGTCGCGCTCGCGCAGCACCTCGGGGCCGATGTCCTCGGCGACGAGCAGCTTCAGCCAGTCGAGCAATTCGGAGGTCGAGGGTTTCTTCTTCAGGCCCGGCACCTCGCGCACCTCGAAGAACAGCCGCAGCGCCTCCTCCATCAGCCGCTTCTTGATGCCGGGGAAATGCACCTCGACGATCCGCTGCATCGTCTCGGCGTCGGGAAAGCGGATGTAATGGAAGAAGCAGCGGCGCAGGAAGGCGTCCGGCAGGTCCTTCTCGTTGTTGGAGGTGACGATCATCACCGGCCGCCGCACGGCCCTGATCGTCTCGCCCGTCTCGTAGACATGGAATTCCATGCGGTCGAGCTCGAGCAGGAGGTCGTTGGGGAACTCGATATCGGCCTTGTCGATCTCGTCGATCAGCAGCACCGGCCTCTGCTCCGAGACGAACGCCTCCCAGAGCTTGCCGCGCCGGATGTAGTTGGCGATGTCGGAAACCCTGCTGTCGCCGAGCTGGCTGTCGCGCAGGCGGCTCACCGCATCGTATTCATAGAGGCCCTGCTGCGCCTTGGTCGTCGACTTGACGTGCCAGGTGATCAGCGGAGCGCCAAGCGCCGCCGCGATCTCCTCGGCCAGCACGGTCTTGCCGGTGCCGGGCTCGCCCTTGACCAGGAGCGGACGCTCCAGCCGGATCGCGGCATTGACGGCGACGGTGAGGTCTTCGGTCGCGACGTAGTTTTCGGTGCCGGCGAAACGCATGGACGATCCTTCTGAACGCATCGGCCAAGGCTAGCCCATCGCTGCCCGGCGCGGAAACCGCTTTTTTGCCGGCCATGTCTGAGCACCCGTCCCTAAAGGCTCGTGCCGCAAGACGAATTTCTGCCCGCCACGGCGATTCCGCAGTTGTGCGGCGCCGCCGCGAGCCGCAAGAATTGACGGCACATCCTCCATCGCGAATCGCAAGGCCCTCCCCTTGGCCGGAACAGTCGATCCTTCCGTCTACAAGGACGCCGTCGTCGTGCTCGCCACCGCCGGCGTGGTCGTGCCGCTGGCGAAGAGCCTCAAGGTCAATTCGATCATCGCCTTCGTCGCCTGCGGCGTCCTGCTCGGCCCGTTCGGCCTCGGCGCGCTGGCCACCCGGTTTCCGCTGCTGGACACGGTCACCGTCTCGCATGCGGAAGCGCTCGCCGGGCCCGCCGAGCTCGGCGTCGCCTTCCTGCTCTTCGTCATCGGGCTGGAACTGTCCTTCGAGCGCCTGATGACGATGAAGCGCCTCGTCTTCGGGCTGGGCCTGAGCCAGGTCGGCCTCTGCGCCGCCGTGATCGGGCTTGCCGCCTATGCGCTCGGCCAGCCGGCGGCGGCGGCGCTGATCATCGGCTTCGGCCTGGCGCTGTCCTCGACCGCCATGGTCGTCGAGCTGCTGGCGGCGAAGAAGCGGATGATGACCTCGGCCGGCCGCGCCTCGTTCTCGATCCTGCTCTGCCAGGACCTCGCCGTCATCCCGCTCCTGTTCCTGATCACCGTGCTCGACGCCCAGAACGGCTCGGGCTCGCTCATCGCCGGGCTGGCGCAGGCCTTCATCCAGGCTTTC
This sequence comes from Bosea sp. (in: a-proteobacteria), assembly GCF_023953965.1. Classification (NCBI taxonomy): domain Bacteria; kingdom Pseudomonadati; phylum Pseudomonadota; class Alphaproteobacteria; order Hyphomicrobiales; family Alloboseaceae; genus Allobosea; species Allobosea sp. The sequence continues at coordinate 2,961,352 of NZ_JAMLIX010000001.1, read as the reverse complement.
GCGGCGATCGCGACCATCGTCGTCATCGGCCGGCTGGCGCTGCGCCCGCTGTTTCGGCTGGTCGCCGTGACCAATTCGACCGAGAGCTTCATGGCGGCGACGCTGCTCACCGCGCTCGGCACCGGCCTCATCGCCGCCGCGGCCGGGCTGTCCATGGGCTTAGGCGCCTTCATCGCCGGGCTACTGCTCGCCGAGACCGAGTTCCGCCGGGCGATCGAGGTCACGATCGACCCGTTCAAGTCGCTGCTGATCGGCGTTTTCTTCCTCACGGTCGGCATGGGCGTGAACCCGGTCGACATCGCGGCCCATCCCTTCGCGATCCTGGGCGGCGCGGCGGGCCTCGTCCTGGTCAAGACGGCGATCATCTACGGGCTTGCCCGCGGCTTCAGGCTGAGCGCCGCGACGGCGCTGGAAACCGCGATCATGGTCGCGCCGGGCGGCGAGTTCGCCTTCGTGCTGCTCAATGCCGCGACCGGGGCCAAGCTGATCGATCCCCACGCCACCAGCATCGTGCTCGCCGCCGTCTCGCTGACCATGGTCGCGCTGCCCTTGCTCGCCCGGATCGCGCGCAATCTCGGCCAGAGGGTCGCCACACCCGTCACCTTGCCCGACGAGGCCAAGGTCCTGCCGCCCGACGCGCAGGTGCCGCGCGCCATCGTGGTCGGCGGGGGCCGCGTCGGGCGCCTCGTCGGCTCGATGCTGGACGAGCACGGCAAGCCCCACATCGTCATCGATTCCGACGCCACGCTGATCATGGAACAGCGCCGGGCCGGGCGCCCAGCCTATTACGGCGATGCGACGCGGCCGGAATTCCTGCGCCTGTGCGGCCTGGAGGACGCGACCGCGCTGATCGTGACGCTCGATAATCCGCGCGCCGTCGACGCGACCGTGCTGGCCGCCCGCTCGCTGCGCCCCGACCTCGTCATCGTCGCCCGCGCCCGCGACGCCGCCCATGCCCGCCACCTCTACGAGATCGGGGTGAACGACGCGGTGCCGGAGACGATCGAGGCGAGCCTGCAACTCTCGGAAGCGGCGCTGGTCGGGCTCGGCGTGCCGATGGGCCTCGTCATCGCCTCGGTCCATGAACGGCGCGACGGCTTCCGCGCCGAGCTCAAGCCGGCGGGCGCCGCCACCGCCCGCACGCTTCCGCGCCACGCCCGCTCGCGCCGGCTGTGACGCCCGCCGCCGCGGCAAGCCTCCGCGCCTCCCGCCCATCGCCTAGCCGGGTTGCGGCGTTCACGCTTCGCATCCCCGCTCAGCCGTGATCTAAGGAGGAAACGGTTTCACCCGAAGCCACTCCAGCCCTCCGGCCGCGCGCTCCGTTGTCTCCTCTCCTCGGCGTCTTCCTCAAGCTGCTTTCAGCACTTTTCCTCACGGTGATGGCGGCGGCCATCAAGTCGGTCTCGACACGCTACCCGATCGGTGAGATCGTCTTCGCCCGCTCCTTTTTCGCGCTGATCCCCCTGCTGATCTGGCTCGCCTGGCGCGCCGAATTGCCCGCGGCGCTGAAGACCAGGAACCTGCGCAGTCATCTCAAGCGCGGCATCACGGGCGCGTCGAGCATGTTCGCCGGCTTCACAGCCCTGCAGTTCCTGCCGCTCTCGGAAGCCGTCGCGATCGGCTACACCGCACCGCTGGTGGTGGTCGTCCTCGCCGCGCTGGTGCTCAAGGAGCGGGTGCGGATCTATCGCTGGAGCGCGGTGACGATCGGCTTCGCCGGCGTGCTCATCATGCTCTCGCCGCATCTGGGCGTGGGCGGTCCGATCGGCGGCAATGCCGCGATCGGAGCCGCGCTCGCGCTCGCCGGTGCCTTCTTCTCCGCCTTCGCCGCGGTCGAGGTGCGGCTTCTGACCCAGACCGAGCAGACCGGCGCCATCGTCTTCTACTTCATGCTGCTGACGAGCCTGCTCGGCCTGTCGACCATCGCGCTCGGCTGGACCATTCCCACCCCGCAGGACGCGCTGCTGCTGTTCGTCATCGGCATCCTCGGCGGCCTCGGCCAGATCCTGATCGTCCAGGCCTACCGCTATGGCGACGCCTCGCTGATCGCGCCCTTCGACTATTCGTCCATGCTGTGGGCCATCGCCATCGGCTGGTTCTGGTTCGGCGAGTGGCCGGCATCGGCGATCCTGATCGGCGCGGCGATCGTCATGGCCTCCGGCATCTACGTGATCCTGCGCGAGCACCAGCTCGGCCTCGCCCGCCGCGCGCAGCGCGAGGTCGACTCCAGCCGCATGAGCTGACGGGCCCGGCATGGCTCGCTTGTTCAGCGAAGCGTCCGCCGTTACAACCGTTCCACGGTCGAAACGGGAACGGACGGATGGGCATCGAGACGAAAGAGCGCGGCGGGCGGGAGCTTGAATCCGGGGCTCAGGTGATCTCGGGCCAGCTCGGCAAGACGATCCAGCGCCTGCGCAAGGCCTATAATTTCTCGCTGTCCGACCTCGCCGAGCAGTCCGGCGTCGCCAAGTCGATCATCAGCCAGATCGAGCGCAACGAGACCAACCCGACGCTGGCGACGATCTGGCGGCTGTCGCAGGCGCTCGACATCTCGATCGAGCGCGTCCTCTCCAGCGGCGAGGAGGAGCCCTTCATCGAGAAGACGACCCGCGCCGACACCCCGATCCTGGTCTCGGAGGACGGCAAGCTGCGCCTCGCCATCGTCGGCTGGATCAAGACGGTCGAATGGCTGCAATGGTACGAGGTCTCCTCCGAGCCCGGCGGCGAGCTCGATTCCGAGGGCCATCAGCGCGGCTCGATCGAATCGCTCTCGGTGACGGCCGGCGAGTTCGAGGTCGAGGTCGGCGACATCGTCCAGCGCGCCCGGGCCGGCGAGACGCTGCGCTATCGCTGCGACCGCCGCCATGTCGTGCGCTGCGTCGGAGCCGAGCCGGGCCACGCCCTGATGGTCTGCATCCTCAAGGCGGCGGTGATGGAGTAGCGATGGACATCAAGCGCATCGGCTCGCAGCCCTCGGGCAAGGGACCTGCCGAATATTTCAGCGGCACGGTCCGCATCGACCCGCTGTTCAACCCGCCCGAGCCGGCGCGGATCGCGACCGCGCTCGTCACCTTCGAGCCCGGCGCCCGCACCGCCTGGCACACCCACCCGCTCGGCCAGACGCTGATCGTCACGGCCGGCTGCGGCTGGGTCCAGCGCGAGGGCGGGCCGGTCGAGACAGTGCGGCCGGGCGATATCGTCTGGTTTCCGCCCGGCGAGAAGCATTGGCACGGCGCGACCGCGACGACGGCGATGAGCCACATCGCCCTTCAGGAGAAGCTGAACGGCTCGGCCGTCGACTGGCTCGAGCACGTCACCGACGCGCAATACGCCGGCCCGGCCGCGTAAGCGAGGCAAGCCCGCTCAGGGCGCCTTGGCCTGCGGCCGTTGCGGCCCCTCGACCGCCGGCAGCGATTTCAGATATTCCGCCATCGCGGCCCGGTCGGCGTCGGAGAGCTGCGCGATATTGCGCACCACCGCCGCCATCGAGCCGCCGACGCTGTCGAAGCTCGGCGTGAAGCCGCTCTTCAGCAGTTCCGCGATCTCGTCGGCCGACCATGTCGCCAGCCCCTTCTCGGACTGGGTGATGTTCGGCACCCAGCCCTTGCCCTCCGGATCCGGCCCGCCGGCAAAGCGGGTCGCCGCGACGATGGCGCCGAAGGCGTTGCGGGCGGAATGGCACTCGGCGCAATGGCCCGGACCGTTGACAAGATAGGCGCCGCGGTTCCAGGCCTCGCTGCGGCTCGGATCGGGCCGGAAGGGCGCGCCCTCGAAGAACAGGAGCTTCCAGCCGCCGACGATCCGGCGGATGTTGAAGGGGAAGCTGAGATCATGCGGGGCGGCCCGGCCCTCGACCGGCGGCAGCGTGCGGATATAGGCGAAGAGATCGGCCAGCGCCTTCGGCGGCATCAGCCGGTAGGAGGTATAGGGGAAGGACGGGTAGAGATGCTGCCCCGCCGGCGAGACGCCCGCCGCCATCGCATCGACGAAATCCTGCACACCCCAATTGCCGATGCCGTCGCGCGTATGCGGCGAGATGTTCGGCACGTGGAAGGTGCCGAAGGGCGAGGCGAGCGCAAGCCCGCCGCCGAGTCTGAGCCTGTCGTCCTGGCCGGGCGTGGCATGGCAGGAGGAGCAGCCGCCGGCCGCAAACAGCACCTTGCCGTTCTCGATGTCCGCCGCCGGCAGCGCTCCCACCTCGGGCGAGGGCGACACCACGCGCGGATCGGTGAGGAAATAGAAGCCCGCAAGCGCCACGGCCGCCAGGAGGACGAGGGTCACGAAAAGGCGGCGCAGCACCAGCATCGATATCTCCACCAGCAACGGCCCCGAGATTGGACGGGATGGGAGTTGTTCGGCAACCCTGAAACCGGAACAGCTCCAGAAAAGACGCGGGCCCCTCTCCTGTACGGAGAAGGGCAGGGGCGAGGTGAAGGCCATTGGACCAGTGAGGCGCCTGCCTCACGGCAAACACGGTTGGCAGCCTACCCCTGCCCTCTCCCTATGGGAGAGGGTTCCCGCGCCCCGATTTCGGGCGGCCCGGATCTGCCGGACCCCTCACTTCTTGATGCGGTAGACCTCGTGGCAGGCGCCGCAATTCTTCGTCGCCGCGCCGAAGGCGCCGCGGAAGCCGTCGAGATTGGCGACGCTCGCGCCGGCGGCGGCATCGCTCTCGAACTTGGCGAAGGCCGCCTTGAACCCGGCCTGGTCCTCCCAGATCTTCGCGGCAGCGGTGGTCTCGCCGCCGGTCTTCGACGAATCCGGGAACAGGCCGGGCATCTTCCTGGCCGCATCGGCATAGGTCTTGAAGATCGCCTGCGCCTTGGCGGCGTCGAAGGCGGCGTCGCCCTTGGCCATCGCCGCACCCTCGCGCGTCGCCGCTCCCACGCCCTTCATCGTCTGCTGGCGCTCCGCGATCGGATTTGATTGCGCCGTCACGGCGGTAAGGCCGAGCCCGAGGCCGGCAAGGACGAAAGCGGCACGGATCATTCAATTCCCCTTCTGAACAGGTCGGCGCCGAACGGCGCAGTTTCGAACTTGTCCAGAACAAGCGACGATCGCAACTGAAGCCAAATCGCTTTTGCGTGATGAGGGTTGCGGCATCGCAAACCCGTCCTTGCATCAAAGCCGATATCCGGCCTCCTTCAGCGCCGTGAAGACCTTGAGCGGCGTCGCCGGCATGTCGATCGCCTTGATGCCGGCGGCCCGGTCGAGCGCGTCGATCATCGCGTTCATCACCGCCGGGCAGGCGCCGATGGCGCCGGCCTCGCCCGCGCCCTTGACGCCGATCGCATTGGTCAGGCAGCGGACGTTGCGCGTCTCGAAATGGAAGTTGGGCACGTCGATCGCGCGCGGCAGGGCGTAGTCCATGAAGGTGGCGGTCAGCATCTGCCCGTCGGGATCGAAGCGGATCTCCTCCATCAGCGCCTGGCCGATGCCCTGGGCCGAGCCGCCCTGCACCTGGCCTTGCAGCATCAGCGGGTTCAACGTCACGCCGAAATCGTCGACCACGACATAGTTGCGGATTTCCGTGCCGCCGGTGGCGGGGTCGATCTCCAGCTCGCAGACATGGGTTCCGTTCGGATAGGTCGCCTCGGGCGGCTGCCAGCTCTGGTGCACCTTGAGCATGGCCGGCGTCGCGCCCGGCAGCGCCGCGATCGCGGCAAGATCGAGCCTCTTGTCGGTGCCGACGATCCCCACCGCCCCGTCGACGATCTCGAGATCGCCCACCGCCGCCTCGAGCGTCTCGGAGGCGAGCTGCTTGAGGTTGTCGGTCAGGATTCCCGTCGCCTTGTCGAGCGCGGCCCCACCCACGGGGATCGAGCGCGAGCCGCCGGTGCCGGAGCCGGTCTCGACCCGGTCGGTATCGCCCTGCACGACGCGGATACGCTCCATCGGAATATCGAGATGCTGCGAGACGAGCTGCGAATAGGCGGTCTCGTGCCCCTGCCCGTTCGACTGGGTGCCGATCAGCACCGTGACCGTGCCGTCCTTTTCCAGGATCACGGTCGAGCTTTCCGGCCCGCCGCCGCCGCAAGCCTCGATATATGAGGCCATGCCGATGCCGCGGATCCTGCCGGCCTTTCTCGAGGCGGCGGCGCGGGCCTTGAAGCCCTTCCAGTCCGCCACCGCCATGGCGCGGCGCATATGGCCCTCGAACTCGCCCGAATCATAGACCGGGCCGGTCTGCGTCCGGTACGGCATCTGCGAGGGCCTGACGAAGTTCCGTGCCCTGACCTTGTCTGGCGTCTTTCCGGTCTCGCGCGCGATCGCATCGACCAGCCGCTCGATCAGATAGGCGGCTTCCGGCCGGCCGGCACCGCGATAGGCATCGACCGGGGTGGTGTTGGTGAGCACGCCGCGGAAGACGACGTGCACCGCCGGGATGTCGTAGCAGCCCGGCGTCATCGTCGTGCCGACCCAGGGAATGAAGGGCCCGTATTGCGAGAGCCAGGCGCCCATCTCGGCTGAGAGATCGACCTTGAGGCCGATGAACCTGCCCTTCGCGTCGAGCGCCATCGTCGCCGTCGCGAGATTGGCGCGGCCATGGGTGTCGGCGAGGAAATGCTCGTTGCGGTCGGCGACCCAGCGCACCGGGCGCTTCAGCTTTTCCGCCGCGATCATCGCCAGCGGATATTCGCGGTAGAGGAAGATCTTCGTGCCGAAGCCGCCGCCGACATCCGGCGTCACCACGCGGATGCGCCTGGGATCGACCTTGAGCACGTAGTTCGCGAGCAGGTCGCGCATGCCGTGGCTGCCCTGGCTGCCGAGCGTCAGGGTCCAGCGCTTCCCGGCCCTGTCGTATTCGGCGATGCAGGCGCGCGTCTCCATGTAGTTGGAGGCGAGCCGGTTGTTGACGACGGTGAGCGAGACGGTGCGCGCCGCCCGGCCGAAGGCTTTCTCGGTCCGGGCGCGGTCGCCCTGCTCGCCCTCGAAGGCGATGTTGCCCGGCCGGTCGGGCCAGAGCCGCGGCGCGCCATCCGCCAGCGCCTCAGTGATGCCGGACACGGCCGGCAGCGGCTCCCAGTCGATCGCGATGGCCTCGGCCGCGTCGCGCGCCTGCGCCAGCGTCTCGGCGACGACGAAGGCGACGGCCTCGCCGACATGGCGCACCGTATCGGCCGGAAGCACCGGGACCGGAAGCGATTGCGACATCGCGCCGGAGGTCGTCTTGATGTGCCCCTTGCACGGCAGGTCGCCGTAATGGGCGACGTCCGCGCCGGTCAGGACGAGCTTCACGCCCTTCATCTCCCGCGCCGTCCCGGCATCGGTGATGACGAAGCGGGCATGGGCGTAAGGCGAGCGCAGCACGAAGGCATGCAGGGCGCCCGCGACGGCGATGTCGTCGGTATAGCGGCCGGTGCCGGTGGTCAGGCGCTGATCCTCGACCCGCCGCACCGGCTGGCCGAAGCCGAATTTCATGGGACGCATGAGGCATATCCTCGGTTTGGTCTCAATGTGTTTTCCGCTGCGGTCCGACCACGGCCCCAGCCGGTCGAGACCTCTTCTGACCGAAGACTGAGGCATAAATCGCGCCGCGTCAGCCCCACCCGCGTCTCAGCGCGACATGCGCGCCGCCGTCTCCGACAGCGAGACCATGGTATTGTAGTTGTTGACGATCCAGTTGGCGTCGTTGGCCGCCCCGCGCCGGACGTCGCCCTTGCTCCTGGCGAGCTTGTCGCTGAAATCGCGCAGCTTGCCGAGCCAGGAGCTCGCCTGGCTCTCGATGAAGGGCACGCCCTTGGGCTCCTTGTCCTTGAACGCATCCATCTCCCGGATCGCGCCGGCGTAATCGGCAACGGCGGCGTTGAACGCCTTGAGGTCGACGATCGGGCGCTCGTTGCTCGGCATCAGATCCATCACCGCGCGGGCATTGATCATGATGTTGCGCACCTGCCAGCGGGCCGAGCGGCCCTCGCGCTGCTCGATCGCGGCGAGCTCGCGCTGGTCGAGTCCCCTCTTGTAGACGCGCATCAGCGCATCGAGCTTGGCCCGCTCGTCGAGGAACGTCCTGGCGGCCGGCACCATCAGCGCGTGCAGCCTCTGGCCCTCGGCCAGATTGTCGTCGCGATAATCCTTGCGGTCGTAATAGCGCTCGGCCCTGGTGATCAGCGGCGCCAGCTCCTGATAGGCCTTGACGTAGCGGCCGACCGTCTCGTCGATCGCCGGCAGGCTGGGCTCGCGCGCCATCGCCTCCTCCGCCTTCCTGATCTCGCCGGCCACGTCGTAGAGGCTGTAGAGCCCGTAGGTGATGTAGCGCTCCTTGCCGGTCGGGCCTTTCTTCATGTCGACCCAGCTGCCGTAGCGCTCCCAGGACTGGATGGCGCGCAGCGTCCGGTTCATCAGCCCGGTATAGGCATTGGACTTGACGATCGCGGCCTGGAGGTCGGCGGCGGCGGCCTTGTCCGCGCTGCCGGCGGGCATCGTCGCGGTGCCCTGCGCCCAGCCGGCTCCCGGCGCGGCCAGGACGATCGCGGCGGCGCAGAGCGCGCCATGGCAGAAGGCTCGGATCGACATGGTCTCTCCCTCGATCGGGGGCGGTGGGGCGACGCGGATGCTCAACCCCGCGTGACCGGCCCGCCTCGCATCAGCCAGTCCCTGAAGCCGCCGGCGTAATGGCTGTCGATGTCGAGCCCGGCCGACTGCGCGAAGGCCAGCGCCCGCCGCGAGCGCACCCCGGCCGCGCAGGACAGGACGATGCGCTTGCCCGGCTCGTTCGGCAGGTCGGCCGGATCGAACCGCGACAGGGGCCGCGAGACCGCCCCCGGAATATGCCCGGCGGCAAACTCATGCGGCTCGCGCACGTCGACGAGCAGGATGGAGCCGTCCTCCAGCCCGGCCCTGACGTCGTCGATATCGAGATCGTTCACGATCATGGACGGCTGCTCCGGTCCGCTCGCGCGGCGGACATGAAAAAGCAGCCGCGGGCGACCGGCCCGCGGCTACGGTGTCGGGATAGCGCGTCAGCCCAGCGGCGGAATGCGCAGGACCCAGCCCGGCATGATCAGGTCGGGATTCTTGACCGGCGGCGTGTTGGCCTTGACGATCTCGGTGTATTTCGCGCCCTGGCCCTTGCCGTAATGCGCCTCGGCGATCTTCCAGAGCGTGTCGCCCTTCTGCACGGTGTAGAACACGGCGGCCGGAGCCTCCTTGTTCACCGCCAGCTCCGATTCGACCTGCGCCACGCCGGTCGTGTTGCCGAGCGCCAGGATGATCTTCTCGGCCTCTTCCGTCGAGACGGCCTTGCCGGAAACCTTCACCTTGTCGCCGTCGATCTGGATGTTGATGTCCGAAGGCAGGCCGTGCCCGGCGAGCTCCTTCTGCAGATCCTCGGCGGTCGCAGCCTTGGCCGAGCCGCCGAAGATCTTGGCGCCGGCATCCTTGATGAAACTGAACAGACCCATGAATCAAATCTCCTCGTGTCGCAGCGCTATCAAGACCTGTCGCGCGGTCCTATGCAAGTCGCCGCGGAAAAGCTGTTGTGCGCGAACGGCCTTTCGCGCGCGCCCCGCGGCTGGCAAGAAGGAGCCCGTCGAAACCGGAGTTTCCCATGCTGACCCTCGCCCAGGCCCAGACCATCCTCCAGGCCGCGCTCGCCCATGCCGAATCCAACCGCTTCCAGCCCCTCGCCATCGCCGTTCTGGACGCGCGCGGCGCGCAGAAGACCTTCGCCGCGCAGGATGGCGCCAGCCTGAAGCGCGGCGAGATCGCGCTCGGCAAGGCTTACGGCGCGGTCGCGCTGGGGGTGGGCACGCGCACGCTGCACAAGATGGCGCTGGACCGGCCCTATTTCATCGAGGCGGCGACCCATGCCGTCGGCGGCTCGCTGGTGCCTGTCCCCGGCGGCGTCCTGATCCGCTCGACCGCGGGCGCGCTGCTTGGCGCGATCGGCATCTCCGGCGACAGCTCCGACAATGACGAGGCCGCCGCCTGCGCCGGCATCGCAGCAGCCGGCCTCACCGCCGAGACGGGGGCCTGATCCGGCGTTTTTGCACTTGCCAACCGGGCTTCGAAGCTTCATCTCCACCCCGCGCCGGCGTTCGCTGAACCGGACGGTCTGGGCCGGCTCCAGGGTAGGATCATGAGCGACGCGGGCACCGCCAACGAAAACGAAGTCATCACCACCGACGTCGTCATCGTCGGCGCCGGCCCCTGCGGGCTCTTCGCCGTCTTCGAGCTCGGCCTGCTCGACATCCGCGCGCATCTCGTCGACATCCTGCCCAAGGTCGGCGGGCAGTGCGCGGAGCTCTATCCGGAGAAGCCGATCTACGACATCCCCGGCTTCCCGGTGGTGACCGGCCAGGCGCTGGTCGACAACCTGATCGAGCAGATCAAGCCCTTCGGGCCGACCTTCCATCTCAATCAGATGATCGAGGCGGTCGAGCCGACCGGCACGGCCGAGGCGCCGCGCTTCCGCGTCACCACCGACGCCGGCACCGTCTTCGACACCAAGATCGTGATCATCGCCGCCGGCGGCGGCTCCTTCCAGCCCAAGAAGCCGCCGATCCCCGGCATCGAGGCCTATGAGAACGGCTCCGTCTTCTATGCCGTGCGCAAGATCGAGGCGTTCCGCGGCCGCAACATCCTGATCGTCGGCGGCGGCGATTCCGCCCTCGACTGGACGCTGAACCTCCAGCCCGTCGCGAGCCGCGTCACGCTGATGCACCGGCGCGACGATTTCCGCGCCGCGCCGCATTCGGTCGAGCAGATGCGCGCCCTCGTCGCCGCGGGCGCGATGGATATGAAGCTCGGCCAGGTCATGGGCTTGAGGGGCGAGAACGGCAAGCTCGAGGCGGCCGTCTGCCGCGGCACCGACAATGCGACCTTCGAGATCGCCTGCGACACGCTGCTGCCCTTCTTCGGACTGACCATGAAGCTCGGCCCGATCGCCGACTGGGGCCTGAACCTCGACGAGAACCTCATACCCGTGGACACCGAGAAATTCGAGACCAGCGTGCCCGGCATCTTCGCCATCGGCGACATCAACACCTATCCGGGCAAGCTCAAGCTCATCCTCTCGGGCTTCCACGAGGCGGCGCTCTGCGCCCAGAAGGTCCACCGCTACGTCTATCCGGACAAGCGGCTGACCTTCCAGTACACGACCTCCTCGACCAGCCTGCAGAAGAAGCTCGGCGTCGCCTGAGCGTCGCGCTCAATACGCCATCGCGTCGCCCTGCACATGCGCGGCGGCGGTGCCATTGCGCGCCGGCTGGCCCGCGCCGAGGCCGAGCGAGTTGCGCACGGCCTGCGACGGCCCGGAGAGCACCGGCCCCTCGCCCGGCGCGGCGACGATCCGCGGCCCGTGGTGGCGCGGCGGCAGCGGCAGGGTGTCCTCCGGCTCCTCCGGCTCGATCCGCTCCTTGAGCTCGGCGATCGCCCCCTTGAGCGGCTGGAAGCTGAAGCGCACCTTATGCGTGCCGGCCGACACCTGAACGGCGCGGAACAGCACATTGGCCCTGAGGATCTCGGCCTCGGTGCCGTCGACCTCGGCCGTCCACCAGGGATGCCAGATATCGTTGAGCACGACGAAGCCCGGGGCCGGCGTCGTGACCTCGATCTCGACCTCCGCATTGCGATAGCGCGTCAGCCTGACCGTGGCCTCGACCGCGACCGGTCCCTCCGGCGTCACGACAGGCGGCTCGGCATCGAGCAGCACGATCTGGGTCGGGTCGGTCTGCGGCCAGTGGCCGGACAGCTTCATGCTCTCGAAATCGGCGGACTGCCAGCCGCCGACGAACTGCACACGCGGCAGCGCCCGCGGGTTCTCGTAGATATAGCCCTGCTTCGTCCGGGCGATCAGGGTGAGGTCACCCTCGCCGAGCGCGTGGTCGACCTGCCCGATCGGGACCGGCGAGGCGATGTAGCGCAAGCCCAGCAGGTTCGCGAGCCGGCAGCGATAGGACGGGAAGAGCGGCGTGAACTTGCGGTCGGCGGGCCTGGCGATACCGTCGCCCGTGCCCACGGCCTCCGAGAAATCCTCGAGACGCAAGGGGTTGTAGCCCAGCGTATGGTCGAAGCCGTGGACCATGCCGGCATTCGGCCATTCGAAGCCCATGCCGAGCAGCTCGACCCGGTCGCGGCGCGGCGAGCCCTGGGGCTGGGCGGTCAGCTGCTTCAGGAGCGCGATGGTGTCGTTCTTGGTGCCGGGCTCGAGCACGTCGTACATCTGCGGCGGCAGCGCGGTCGATTCGTTGGGGCCGTTGTTGGCGGCGAGATCGGCGGCGACGACGCCTGTGACCAGCACGGCCGCGGCCACCGTCCCGAGCGCGCCGCGCCGGCGCTGGAGGATGAAGAACGCCCCGCCTGCGACCGCGAACCAGCCGAGCGCCGTGCCGGCCGGCTTCCAGGCGTCGGCGAGATGGCCGAAGCCGCGCGAGACCGTAAGCGCGAGACCGAACATGCCGAGAACCAGTCCCGCCCCGATCATAAGATCGCGGCGGAAGCAGGTGCCGGGCTGCGCCGTCAGGATGCGGTGCAGCACATAGCCGGAGAGCACCGCCGCCAGCGCGCCGATCAGGAAGGTGGCGTCGGCCGGCCGGCGGAACTGCTTGACGCCGGGCAGATACTCATAGGCGAGATGGAACAGCGGCGTGAAGCGACCGAGCGCGAACAGCACCATCAGGACGAACAGCAGCGTCAGCAGGCGCACCGAGCGGTCCCAGAGCCAGCCGCGCGTCAGCCCCGGCGCCAGCAGCAGCAGCAGCGGCAGCGCCCCGACATAGACCTGCGCCATGTTCTGCGACAGGTAGAGCACCTGCGGATCGCCATAGGGCCCCCAGAATTCGACGGCCGGGTCCCTGGCGCCGAACAGGTCGCCGATGAAGGCGGAGAGCAGCGAGACCGGATGCAGCGAGCCGCGCGCCGCGAACGCGAAATCGATCTCCGGCCGCGTCGTCGCCTCGGCGAAGAGCCAGGTCCAGAGCAGCGGCAGGGCGATGATCGCGATCCCGACCACGCTCGCGGCCACAACCGGCATGAGGCTCGCCCGGAAGGCGGCCCGGCCGCCGGAGATCCAGTGCGCCACGACCATGGCGACGAGCACATAGGAGCCCAGGAGCGCGACCTGGTCCGGCTCCAGCACCATCATGCCGGCGGCAAGGCCCGCAAAGGCGCCAGTCAGGGTGGAGGAGCGCTGCAGCATCCGCGCCGTCAGCCAGAAGGCGATGGCGAAGAAGGCATAGCTCGCGATCTGCCCGACATGCTGCACCCGCCAGGCCGCCGAGGCGCCGAAGGCGAAGACCAGCGCCGCCATCAGCCCACCGGCCGGATGCCAGCCGCGATCGCGGAAGAACAGGATGAGGGCGAGCCCCCCGGCGAGCAGATGCGCCAGCACATAGGCATCGACCTCGCGGAAGCTCGGCGCCGGCGAGAGGAGCGCGAGCAGGATCGCGGGCGAGAAGATCAGCGATTGCGGATCGGCGATCTGCGGCGAGCCGGCGAAGACGTTGTGGTTCCAGAAGGGCGACTGGCCGGTATGGATCGCATTGGCGAGGAACTGCACCTGCGCCTGGAAATGCGCCTTCGCATCGAACGGAATCGTCACCGCCCCCGATAGCCAGGGCCAGCACAGGATGCCCCATGCCACGGCGAAACCGACAGCCGCCAGCAGATATCCGGCGCCCCTTGCATCCACGCGTCTCAAGCGGACCCCCAAGGTCCTCGGCACGGACGGCCCCGCTCTGGGATCCAGCCTCCGGCCTGTCGGCGGCGGGGACCATGCGACCGCATAGCTGAACCGAATCTGAACGGATCACGCGAGCGTGAACGCAAGCGGGGGCACGCCGAAAAAAGCGGAAAGAAAGCGCCTCAGCGCGCCGCGGCGAGCCAACCCGCCAGCACCTTCCGCTCGGCCGGCGTCATGCCGGAGAGGTTGTTCGGCGGCATCGCATGGGTCATCACCGCTTGCGTCCGGATGGCGCGGGCATGGCGGGCGATCTCTTCCGGCTCGTGCAGCAGCACGCCCTTCGGCGCAATCTGGATGCCCGGCCAGGACGGCTCCGGCGCATGGCACATCGCACAGCGCCCGGTGACGATATCCGAAACCTCCGCCGGCGGCAGCGCCGTCCCCGCCGCGAGGACGGGCCGGCCCGGCTCGCGCGGCTTCAGGCCGAGCCGCTCGCGCCCGCCCGGCGAGGACGACATCGCCACCCAGAAGGCGAGCCAGAGCGCCAGCACCGCCACCGCCCAGCACCACCAGGGCGATTTCGCATGGTCCGCATGTCGGACATTGAAGAAATGCCGGATCAGCGCCCCGGCCACGATCACCAGCGCCACCAGCAGCGGGATCGCGCCCGCATCGGCATAGGTCACCGGATAATGGTTCGACAGCATCAGGAACAGCACCGGCAGGGTGATGTAGTTGTTGTGCGTCGAGCGCTGCTTGGCGGCCTTGCCGTATTTCGGATCCGGCGTCTCACCGGCGGCGAGCGCCGCGATCACCTTCCGCTGCCCCGGCATGATGTTGAAGAAGACGTTGGCGGTCATGATCGTCGCCATCAGCGCGCCGGTGTGGATCAGCGCGCCGCGTCCCGAGAACACGTTGGCGAAAGCGAAGCTCGCCGCGACGACATAGCCGAAGCCGACGAGCCCCAGCCAGACGTCATGCTTCCCGAGCGGCGACCTGCACATCCAGTCGTAGATCAGCCAGCCGCCGGCCAGCGCCGCGATGCCGATGGCACCCGCCGCGAAGGGGGAGAGCTGCATCACCGCCGGGTCGATCAGATAGAGCTCCGACTGGGCGTAATAGACCCAGACCAGGAGGAAGAAGCCGGAGATCCAGGTCCAGTAGCTCTGCCATTTGTGCCAGGTCAGCTCGGCCGGCATCACGGCGGGCGCGACCATGTATTTGCGCATCTCGTAGAAGCCGCCGCCATGCACCTGCCAGGCGCGCCCGCCGGTGCCGGGGGGAATGTCCTGCGCCGGCTTCAGCGAGGCGTCGAGATGGATGAAGAAGAACGAGGCCCCGATCCAGGCGATCGCCGTGACGACATGGAGCCAGCGCAGCATCATCGCGCCCCATTCCATCAGATAGGCTTCGAGCATGGCGTTCCGCTGCCCCCGATTCGGCCTAGAATAGCGAACCGAAGCGCGCAATCCACTTACGAGGGACAAAATGGCCGGGCTGACCACCCATATCCTCGACACCCATGGCGGGCTGCCCGCCGCCGGCGTCGCGGTTTCGCTGCGCCGCATCGGCCCGCAGGGACCGCAGACGCTTGTCCAGGCCGTCACCAATGCGGATGGACGCACCGAGGCGCCGCTCATGGCGCCCGACGCGACCCGGCCGGGCATCTACGAGATCGATTTCGCGATCGGCGCCTATTTCCGCGAGCGCGGCGTCGCGCTGCCGGAGCCTGCCTTCCTCGACATCGTGACGGTGCGCTTCGGCCTGTCCGATACGACGCTCCATTATCACGTGCCGCTCTTGGCCTCGCCCTATGGCTACACGACCTATCGAGGCAGCTGAGCGGCGTTTTCCTTTCGACGATAGCGGCTTAGCATCACGACCTGAATCAGTTTGCGAGCGTGCACCCGATGACCACGACCGCCTATCCCCGCGACCTTCAGGGCTATGGCCGCCACGCCCCCCACCCGCATTGGCCGGGCGGGGCCCGCATCGCCGTCCAGTTCGTCATCAATTACGAGGAGGGCGGCGAGAACTGCATCCTGCATGGCGACGCCGCCTCCGAAGCCTTCCTCTCCGAGATCGTCGGCGCCCAACCCTGGCCGGGCCAGCGCCATATGAACATGGAGTCGCTCTACGAATACGGCTCCCGCGCCGGCTATTGGCGGCTCTGGCGGATGTTCACCGAGCGAAACCTGCCGGTCACCGTCTTCGCGGTCGCCAGCGCGCTGGCGCGCTACCCCGAGATCGTCGGATCGATGCAGGAGGCCGGCTGGGAGATCGCCACCCACGGCCTGAAATGGATCGACTACCGCGACGTGCCGAAGGAGCGCGAACGCGCCGATATCCTGGAAGCCATCCGCATCCAGGCGGAGCTGACCGGCGCGCGTCCGCTCGGCTGCTATCAGGGGCGCACCTCCGAGAACACGATTCCCCTGACGATGGAGGAAGGCGGCTTCCTCTACACGGCCGACGTCTATGCCGACGACCTGCCCTATTGGCTGAAGGGACCGAAGGGGCCGCAGCTCGCCGTGCCCTATACACTCGACGCCAACGACATGCGCTTCGCCACGCCGCAGGGCTTCAACGCCGGCGACCAGTTCTTCGCCTATCTGAAGGATTCGTTCGACACGCTCTATGCCGAAGGCGAGACCGCGCCGAAGATGATGTCGGTCGGGCTGCATTGCCGGCTCGTCGGGCGGCCGGGCCGCGCCGCCGCCCTCGCCCGCTTCCTCGATTACGTGAAGGGGCACGACAGGGTCTGGGTGGCGACGAGGCTCGACATCGCCCGCCACTGGATCAGGACGCACCCTCCCGCAGGCGGCTACATCCCCTCCAGGCTGCCGAAGGCCCTTTTCACCGAGGTCTTCGGCCGCGTCTGGGAGCACTCGCCCTGGATCGCCGAGGCTGCCCATGATGCCGGAATCGGCGCCGAGCATGACAGCGCCGAAGGGCTTCACGCGGCTATGGCCACCGCCATGCGCAAAGGCTCGCTCGAGCAGCGCATGGCGCTGCTCACGGCCCATCCCGATCTCGCCGGCAAGCTCGCGGCCGCGGGCGAGCTGACGCCGGAATCGACGCGCGAGCAGGCTTCCGCCGGGCTCGACCACCTCACGGGCGACGAGCGCGTCCGCTTCACCGCCCTGAACGACGCCTACAAGGCCCGCTTCGGCATCCCCTTCATCATGGCGGTGAAGGGGGCGAGCAAGGCCGACATCCTCGCCGCCTTCGAGGCGCGGCTGAAGAACACGCCCGCGCAGGAATTCGACACCGCCCTGGCGCAGGTCGAAAGGATCGCCCTGCTGCGGCTGAAGGAGCTGCTGCCGGCCGGCTGAGCCGGCCCTATTGCGCCCGCAGCCAGTCGATCACCTGCCGGACGGCGACGCGCGGCGTATCCGGGTGCCCGGCGGAGACCTGAATGCGCGTTCCGCGCGAATAGGGCGCGCGATCGTTCATCGCGGGCTTGTCCCCCGTCCCGATCACCCAGAGCAAGGGCCCGCCGACGCCGTTTCCCTGCGCGGCGCTGGCGGCCGGGCCGGACGGGTCGAAGAAGCTGACATAGGCCTCGGCCGTCGTCGTCACCGGGAAGACGCGGCCCTGGTTGAAATCGAGAAAGCTGGCTTTCTCCCCGCCGCGGCCGGCGGCGACCATCGCCTTGGCCCGGTCGAGGCTGTCCTGCGTCAGCGAGACGATGAAAGCCGGCCGGTGCCCCGGCGCCAGGGCCACCACGGCGGCGACGCCGCCGCTGCGCGCCGCATAGCCCATCGAGATGTTGGCGCCGAGGCTGTGGCCCATCAGAACGACCCGCGCAGCATCTGCGGCGCGGGCGCGCTGCACGGCGGCCTGAACCTCGCCCAGGGTCTGCTCATAGGTCCGGTAGCCCGACCTCCAGGACATCAGCGGCAGCACGACATTGGCGCCTTCCGCCTTGAGCGCGGCCGCGAGCGGCTGCAACGGCCCCTGCCCGCCCGCCTTGCCGTGGATGAGGATGACGGTCGTTCCCTTGAGCTCCATCGCCGATGCGGACGCCGCGAGCGAGGCCAGACCAAGGAAAGCGCCAAGAACCGAAGCCGCCAGCCTCATCGTCGTCTCCAGAGCCGATTCTTCCCCAAGGGCATCATCGCGGTTTCGCAGTCGCCGACAAGGGCCGATGTGCCCCATGCTTCATTTCACGACGGCGGAAGGGAACCGGTCACCGAAGCCGGGCGTTGATGAGCGTTTCGCGGAGGAGTTGTTCGTGTTCCGCCTGCTTCTGATCATCATCGTGCTGATCGTCGGCTACGACGCCATCGTCCACCAGGGCGCCTATACGCGCGACGCCTGGAACAGCATCGTCCGGCTGACCGGCTCGTCGGTCGAAGGAGCGCGGGAGCTCGGCCAGCGCGCCCGCGAGTAAACGCCTCATGCCGCCGCCCGCCCCTCGACGATCCCCGCGATCGCCTCCAGCATGCGTGTGTCGTCGCCGGCCAGCCCCTCCATCGCCGCCATGCGCTGGATCACGGTCCCGGCGATCGCCTCCTCCACCGTGTCCTCGGCATAGGCGTAGAAGATCGTCGCGTGCTGGCCGTCGCGGTGGCAGCGGCCCTCGATCTGCTGGAGCTGGATCGCGCTGTGGCGCATGTCGTGGATGACGAGCGCCCGCTCGCGCTCGCCGCCCGGCATCTCGCCGCGATGCAGCGAGATCGACTCGGTGACGGTGAAGATCACCGCATCGAGCCTGCCCGTCTGGAAGGCGATGCGCGTCTCCTCGTTCTGCGCGCCCGAACGCTCGCCGTTGATCTCGGCCACGCGCCAGCCGCGCCCACGCAGCGTCTCGGCCAGCATGGCGCTGGTCTCGAGGAAGGCGACCGAGATCGCCACCTGCTCGTCATTGCCGAGCAGGTCCTCGCAGAAATCGGCGGTGCCGGGAATGCGCAGCAGGCTCGCCTTCTGCCGGAAACGCAGATCGGCGGCCCAGCCTTGCGGCTTGCGCGTCGAGCCGCCTGCAAGCCCGAGCTCCTTGCGGAATTCGCGCCAGGTCGCGTCGTAGAGCCGGCGTGACGCGCTATCCAGCGCGACCGGCGCGAGCTCGCGCTGCACCTCCGGCCAGCCGGCGATCTCCTCCGGCCGCCGGCGCAGGCCGATGGCGTTCGCGCCGCGATAGAGCAGATCGGCCATCGCCTTGCGGTCGGCCTCGTTCGGCTCCCAGCTCCAGTTCTTCCAGCGGCCCTTGGCCTTGCCGATCTTCAGCCGCTTCATCAGCGCGCGGAACCCGTCGAGATCGGCGCTCGGCATCCCTGCGGCCTTCGCCAGCAGCGGGGCGAGATAGGACAACTCGTGCGGCGATTGCCCGGCGGTGGCGCTCATATAGATGGTGAAGGCGGCAGCCTTTGCCATCTGCCGGCAGACCAGCCCCTGCTGCGAATTGGGATTGCGGATGCGGTGCGCCTCGTCGATCACGACGAGCGGCCAGATCCGTTTCGGCGTGCCGAGCCTGGCGAGCTCGTTGTTCTTCGCCCGCGCCGAGCGCTTCCTGCTGTCGGCGGGCGGCGCGAGCAGCGATTTGGTCTTCTCGAAATTCATCAGCGTCACGCGCTTGGCCGGCAGGCCCGACAGCGCCATGGTCCGCCGCCATTGCGGGATCGCCCCCTTGGGGCAGATCACCAGCATCTCCTCCTCCGGCATCGCCGAGAGCGCGAGCCAGGCCGAGAGCGTCTTGCCGAGCCCGGTCAGGTCCCCGAGCAGGAAGCCGGCCTTAGCCCTGGCCCGCGCGGCGAGGATGGCGTCACGCGCGATCAGCTGATGCGGATGGGGAATCAGGATCATGGCCTGCCGCCTTTCCCGGAAAGCATGGCGCGCCCGGCCTCCCGGCACTGGCATAATCGCGCGTCGCCCGCCACTGTGCCGGGATGAATCCGGGAGAGCACGAGACATGACCCGCGCCCAGGCGATCGCGACAGCACAGGCTTATTTCGATTCGGGCCGGATGAAGAACGACCTCGCACGCCTCGTCGCGATGCCGACCGAAAGCCAGAACCCCGACCGCGCGCCCATTCTTCCCGACTATCTCGAGCGCGAGATGCGCCCGCTCTTCGAATCGCTCGGCTTTTCCTGCCGCATCCTGACCCATCCCAAGGCGAAGGGCCCCTTCCTCTACGCTGAGCGCATCGAGGACCCGGCTTGGCCTACCATCCTCGGCTACGGCCATGGCGACGTCATCCGCGGCCTCGACGCGCAATGGAGCGAGGGCCTTTCGCCCTGGACGCTCGTCGAGCGCGACGGCCGCTGGTACGGCCGTGGCACGGTCGACAACAAGGGCCAGCACCTGATCAACCTGAGCGGCCTCAAGGCCGTGCTCGAAACCCGTGGCCGGCTCGGCTTCAACGCCAAATACCTGATCGAGATGGGCGAGGAATCGGGCTCGCCCGGCCTGCGCGAGCTCTGCGAGGAGGAAGCCGGGCTGCTCGAGGCCGATATCCTGATCGCCTCCGACGGGCCGCGCCTCAATGCGCAGCGGCCGACCGTCTTCCTCGGCGCGCGCGGCGTCATCACCTTCGACCTCACGATCACGGCACGCGAGGGCGGGCACCATTCCGGCAACTGGGGCGGCCTGCTCTGCGACCCGGCGATCCAGCTCGCCCATGCCATCGCCTCGATCACCTCCCCCACCGGCCGGATCCGCATCCATGAATGGGTGCCGAAGGCATTGCCCGACGCCGTGCGCCGGGCGCTGGCCGATTGCGAGGTCGACGGCGGCCCCGACGGCCCGACGATCGATCCGGGCTGGGGCGAGCCCGGCCTGTCGCCTGCCGAGCAGGTCTTCGGCTGGTGCTCCTTCGACGTGCTGGCGATGAAGGCGGGCGTGCCCGAGACACCGGTCAACGCGGTGCCGCCGAGCGCCTGGGCCCGTTGCGGCCTGCGCTTCGTCGTCGGCATCGACGCGCATGACGTGATCCCGGCGCTGCGCCGCCATCTCGACCGCCACGGCTTTCCCATGGTCGAGATCGCGACACCCGGCACCGAGCGCTTCGGCGCGACGAGGCTCGATCCCGACGACGCCTGGGTCCGCTTCACGATCGGCTCGATCGCGAGAAGCACCGGCAAGAAGCCGGCCCTGCTGCCCAATCTCGGCGGCTCGCTGCCCAACGACATCTTCGCCGAGATCTTGAAGCTGCGCACGATCTGGGTGCCCCATTCCTATCCGGGTTGCCAGCAGCACGCGCCGGACGAGCACCTGCCGACAGCGATCGCCCGTGAGGGGCTCACCGCCATGGCCGGGCTCTACTGGGACATCGGCGCGGGCGACGCGCCACCCGTCTGATCCAAGGCTATTCCTGCGGCTGGCGCGGAGCGCGATCCGGAGGCAGGTCGACCGGGGTCGCGGGCGGTGCCTCCGGCGGGGCGTTCGGCGGCAGCTCCGGCGGCGGATCTGTCGGAATGCCTGGCGGCACCTCCTGCGGCGGCGATTCGACCGGCGGAGCCGGCGGCACCTCGCCGGGGGTGAGAGGCGGCGCCTCGGGCGGCGGATCGGGAACGGCCGGCGCGTTGCCGGGGCCGGCGTGCCATGCGGGCGTGACCATCGTCATGAGCAGGTGAACCTCCTCAACGGGCAACGCCCCACCGCGCCGAAGGTTCGCAAGGCGGCCGCGCCTGACGGTAAAGGCGGCGCATGACCTGACAGAAAGAACAACCCATCCGAAAGCGCGGCGCCCTGCCGAATTGGTAGCTGACAGGGACATTACAGAGATTTAATCCGTCCGTTCACCCCATGTTTATATTCCGGACGCCATGATCGCCCTATCAAGACGAAAGGAGATTACACATGAATAAATTGCTCACCGCCGGCATCATCGGCGCTTCTATTCTTATTGCTCCGGTCTCATCTTTCGCGCAGACCTATTACAATCCGCATCGCGGCCCGGTTCATATGCAGAAGCACATGGCTCCGCAGAAGGCCCCGGTCATGAAGAAGCATCGCTGGGCGCGCGGGCATGCCCTGCCCTCGCAATACCGCCGCAGCTACGTCAGCGATTATCGTCGCCATCATCTGCGGGCGCCCGGCCCCGGCCAGCGCTGGGTGCGCGTCGACAACCAGTTCATCCTGATCAACAGCATAACCGGCATGATCGCGGCGCTCGCCGCGGCCCGCTGAGGCATGGACGGGCGGCGGCGCGCAAGGCGCCCGCCGCCCGCTCCGGCGAAGTGCCTATCCGGCGATGTCCTGGAAAACCGTGGTGGGTGATGTAGGGCTCGAACCTACGACCCGCTGATTAAGAGGCACCTTTCAGCGTTGATTTCAAACGCTTTTCCCGCAAACCGAGGGAAAAGCCATGGACCACAAAACAAGCACTTACAGCCGTTCTGCAAACCAATTTAGCGTCTCAGGCGCATCGACTTTCCACGCCTGTAACTGCATCGGGCCGCAGAATGGCGAGCCTTACTGCCCGTGCAAAATGCGGGGGGTTGAGCGGCGCGGCGGCCGGTGGGTTGAACCAGAGCGTGACCTTGGGCCAATAGAGTCCGAGGCCCCCGGCATCTGGCCCTCGCCAAGACCTATTGGATGCATCTGCCCGCCGACCAGTGAGCAGACTTGTCAGCGCCCGCTCTGCCCTCGTCGAGGCATCAAGGTTTCCTTCACCACCCAGGCCCCTCGCCATGGGTGAGCGGATCGAAGACGGCGGGCCGGCGTTCCCGATGCTTGGGAACGTCGCGCACAACTCCGATTGGCTGACAGAGCCCGGCATGTCTCTTCGCGACTGGTTCGCTGGGCAGGCAATGTCTCGGCTTCTCGACACCTGCCGAGGCGACAACTTCGGCGTCGAGTTCGTCGACCACGTCGCGGAGCATTCCTACAGGGTTTCGGACGCGATGCTCCGCGCCCGCGCCAAGGCCTCCCCCCATGTCTGAGCGGGCAAGCACGAAGGGGCGGGGCCTCGATGCCGTGATCGATCAGGCCAGCCGTTTGATGGCGGCGGGCTGGCGCGGCAACCCGAACATGTCGGGCGATGACCGGGATTTCATGACACCGTCGATGCGGCGCCGGCACGACGACAAGGCTCGCGACATTGTCGAGTTTGTGCTCGCGGCGACCGGCTGGCAGCCACTCAGCACGGTCCCCGAGGACGAATGGTTTCTGGTCGCGACGACTGGCGGCTGGGTTGGCGAGGCCATGGTCCTTGACGGTGTGTGGAAGTGGGCGAGCGGCAACGTTTTCCACTCCGACATCGTCCCGCTCGAATGGATGCCGCTGCCTGAACATCCTGAGATTTCTGGCCGGAATCGCGCGGATGCCACCCTAAACCCCCTCTCTGAAGGGAGGGAGAGGTCATGAGGGGGGAAGCGCGCGCCTACTACAACGAAATCGATCCCTACGCGGCGCAGTGGCTCCGCAACCTGATTGCGGGAGGCCACATTGCGCCAGGCGACGTTGACGAGCGCTCAATTGTCGATGTTCGACCTTCCGACCTGGAAGGATACGCACAGTGCCACTTCTTCGCCGGCATCGGCGGATGGAGCTACGCTGCGCGTCTTGCAGGGTGGGCTGACGACAAGCCGCTCTGGACTGGAAGCTGCCCCTGCCAGCCCTTCAGTGTCGCCGGCAAGCAGGAAGGCCAAGCCGACGAACGCCACCTCTGGCCCGTCCTCTTCGAACTCATCCGAGCCTGCAAGCCTCCCGTCGTCATGGGAGAGCAGGTTGCGGCAGCGGTTGGAAAGGATTGGCTCGACGGAGTGCATTCTGACCTGGAAGCCATCGGTTACGCCTGCGGGGCGTCCGTTGTCCCGGCTTGTGCCGTCAATGCGCCCCATCGGAGAGATCGACTGTGGTTTGTGGCCGACCGCGACGGCGGTCAATCGCGATCGATCCGACGCGACGCTGGAGAAGTGTGCGGCCTTTCGGAAGAGCAACGCGAACCAGAACAGCGTGCCGCTCTATCTGACCGAGGCGGTGAGATTCGGCGCCACGATGTGGCCGACGCCGTCGGCTCGCGATTGGCGCAGCGAGAGCGCATCGCCGGAGTTCCATGCGAAGTGGGCGGCGAACCCCAAGGGCAAGACGCTGCCGATGACGATAGCGCTCTGGTCCACGCCGACCAGCCTTGCGCCAGCGCGGAACGGTCAGAACGAGGCCGGCAATTCAGCGGGGCTGGTTTCGATACGTGGTCACGCTCTGGCTGGCTCTCCGGAGCAGACGGAAAAGCCCGGCGCGTTGAACCCGGCATTCGTCTGCTGGCTCATGGGGTTCCCGCCCGAGTGGGAAAGCTGCGCGCCTACGGCAATGCCATCGTCCCTCCGCTCGCGGCGGAAATCATAGGCGCTTACATGGATGCTTGCGCATGAAGACGTGCGGGAAATGCGGCTTCCAGAAGCCGCTCTCAGAATTCTGGACCGACCGCAGGCGCGGTAAGCCGAAGTCGAAGTGCAAGACCTGCTCGACAGCAGACACTAAACATTGGCGGACCTCGAACCCCGGCTACGAAACGAGGCGGTATCAAGCCGCCAAGGCCGAGACGCGCGAGCGTCATCTCAAGCGGAAGTACGGCGTTTCGCTGGCCGACTATGATCGCCTGTTGGCGAGCCAGGGCGGCGCGTGTGCGATCTGCGCGGCCCCTGAGGCAGAGCAGTTCAAGGGCGTCTTTCACGTCGACCATTGCCACAGCACTGGATCGGTTCGAGGCCTTCTCTGCCGCGGATGCAACCACATGCTCGGGGCGATCAAGGACGACCCGAAAAAGCTGCTCATAGCCGTTCGATACCTAGTTGGCCCGCAAGTCGCGGCGGAAGTGATCGGCGCCTTCCTCGATGTCGAAGGGAGCGTCCCATGACCGACCACTCTGACCTGATCGAGCGCGTCCAGAAAGAGCTTCAGCGCGGCGGGCTTTACAGCTTTGCCGGGGAGATCACTCGCGACATCACAGCACTCCTAGACGCCCTCTCGTCTCAGTCCCTCTCCTTGTCGGAGGCGAGGGACGAAAACGACCGAAAAGACGCCGAAATCGAGAGGTTGAAGAAGCTCTCCGACCGATACGGCGTGGCGCTCATGATGATCCGCGCCGGGTGCTCAGACCCGGACCGGTTCGCCGGCAACATTCTGGATGATCGGGAGCCCGTCAACGTTGAACTCGACGAGGAAGATTTCGATGAAAATCACCGCTAAGGTCGTCCCGTACAGCAGCGTCGTCGGCTCGTCGGTCACCCTCCACGCCGAGAGCGGCATGACCATCTGCCAGCTTTCCTTGCTGAGCGTCATCCCGCCGAACTTCAAGTTCACGCCCGAGCTTCACAAGAAGACGAGCGTCCGCATCGCTGAATGGGTTGCGAGCGCGCTCAACGGCGCCGCCGAGTTCGACCCTGCTCCGGCTCTGGAGAACGGCCCTGCCGTGCTCGCGGATGCGCACACAAATCCTGCCGACACCGACCTCTCCTCACTGCGGAAAGGGGCGGAGGACGGGCTGACAGCGCTTGTGCTGGTTCGCGGCATCATCGTTGAGGCCGCAATGACGGGCTTCAACTGTCACGACGGCGACTGGGCCGAACGGCTCTATGTCAGTCAGGCCGCAACTCATGAAGCCGTGAAGAACCTTCGCGCCGCCCTCGTTTCTGGCAGCCGGGAGGATGGGGCCGATGCGCCGTGAAGCCGATTTCCCAGGAGAACCCAACACGATCGGAGAACTCATGACCACCCCCACGCGCGATGAGGCGGTGCTGCGCATCATGGACGATCTTCGCCCGTACGCCCGCAAGACGCTCGGCAGCATCCGTATCGATGTCGTTGAAGTCTGCAAGATCGTCGAGTGGTACGACAGCCTCGCCTCCGCCCCAGCCCCTGCGAGCGGCGGGGTGGTTGCGGTGGCGGTGGTCGGCTGGACCTTTGAGTTCCTTGGGTATGATGGCGAATGGGGCCGCGCGTTCGCCTTCTTGGATCAGGGTGAGCCTACCAACGGCACGGGCGCAATCGTTCGGAATGTCGTTCCTGTGCGGAGGGCAGCGTGATGGATCGCATCATCCTTACAGGCGTAGATCAAGGCGTCATGATCGGCGGTCGCTTCGATGGCTGGCTTGCCCATCTTACTCAGGCTGGTTGGGTAACGATCCGCAAGCTCGACGAAGCCGACCCCTATGCATCTCTGCCGGATGCCCTGCGACAATCGCGGGGCGCCGAACTCGGGGCGGTAGGCCCGGCAACGGGCGTAAGTCTGGGGCAGTCGGCTCATGACGCGGAGAAGCGGCGTCGCAATTTCCTATCGCAGTTTCCCGCAGTGAACGCCCAAGAGCTTCACGAGAATATGCTTGCCGCTACGGCCTCCCTCTCCCCGGCCGCGACGCCCGTGTCTGAGGCCGGGGGCGAGGCGATCACGGCGCGCTACACGAATTGGCGCGGCGAGACGGCTGAACGCACGTTCATCCCGCATCGTGTATTCTTCGGCTCGAATGAATGGCACCCGGAGCCGCAAGTCCTGATCGAAGCCACCGACTGCGAGAAAGGCGCTCTGCGCACATTTGCGGCTGCTGGCTTCGCCCTCGCCAAGCCCGCCTCCTCGCCTGCGGGCGGGGATGTGGTGGAGCGAGTGGCCACGATTATTGACCCTGAGATTTGGGCAATTGAGCAGCCAATCCCGACGCGAGGCCATGTCGAGGATTTCCACCAGCGCCGCCGTTCGTCTTGCGATCTTGCGCAACGGATCATCGCCGCCCTGTCTCAGTCCACCTCTGCCGGGAGGGTTGGGGAATGATAGGTGGCATCCGCGAGGTTCGGCCAGAACCTTGTGAGTTTTGCGGCGGGCTCCTGACGTGGGCTCACGATCATCGGTCCGACAATACCGGACTGGACGATGGGCCTCCGTTTCCAACCCGCAAGAGGCCGGCTCCCAAGCCCGCTGACGAAACCCGCGACATCCGAGCCCGCGCATGGGCGACCCGCCGTCAGAAGTACGGCCAACATGGGCATCGATAGCCATGAACTCGGAAGCACTGGCCCGCGCCGTCGCTGCCTACGATGAGGCTCGCTGCACCATGTATGGACGCAGGAACGAGCCGAGGATGAGCGATCGCAACCGCGAGACGATCGCGCCGATGATCCTGGCGGCAGTCAAAGCCTATCTGCTTGCTGCCGCCCCGACATCAAAGATCGTCCCAATCAAGCCGACCAAGGCGATGATGGACGCCGTTGATGCCGCTTACGATGCCTTTGAAGCCAGCGCTGATGGCGCATGGTGCGGAGCCGCCTCGGTCTACGCCGCAATGCTCGACGCGGCGCCGGCTCTGGAGAGCCGACCTGTAGCACTCGCGGATGCACACTCTAAAAATCCCCCGGAGGCAGAGCATGGCTGAGAAGATGACGAAGGCTCAGAGAGAGTTGCTTCGCTATTTCGCGGAGAACGATGGCTCGAAGTATCGCCCTGCTGGGTTTGCCAAGGTGACGCTGGACCGCCTTTTGACGGGCGGACACCTGCGGGCGGAGAAACCGACGTTTGGCATGACCCGCCACTTCATCACCGAAGTCGGACTCCGCGCCCTCGACGAGGCCACCCATGACCGGTGAGATGGTGAACGCGAACGCGCTCGATGCGGCGATGACCGCATATTCAGAACAGACGCAGGGGCAGCCAGATCGTCAGCGGCTGTCTCGAGCAATCGTTGCCTACATCAGTGCGCTCCCGGGCGCCCCTGCCGAGACGCCGGGGGTAGGCGCAGATTTGACCGCCTTCGTCGACCACTGGCGTGACCGCGCCCTAGCCGCAGAAGCCGCGCTCGCTGCGGAGAGGGAGCGGGTCGACCAGCTTCACGCCACGATCAGAAAAGCTCACGTCGCCATGACGATGGCTTGCGCCCTGCCCGGAGTTGCCAGCGAATACGACTTCTCGGAAGCTATCGCCTCAACCGAAGCGACGCTTGCTCGACGTGCCGCAGCCATACGGGCGGAGGAGTGACCATGTTCCGCCACCCCTCCATCCAGCTTGCAGCGGCCTTCATGGCTCTGGTGCTGGTGGCGTCGGGTTGCTCCCGAGAACAAGCCCGTTGCCAATCGCACAAGGTCTCGAACGGCGAAGTCACGGAATGCTCAAGTGAGTGAGCAACGCCGGTCGTTCATAGCCCGCTGGTGGCTGCTGATCCCGATGGTAGCCGGCGCGGTCATCTGGTGGGCCGTGTTCTTCGGCCAAGCTCGGAAGCTCTGGTCTGCGCTGTTTGGCTAAAGCAGAGAGGCTTGCGCCGGTCGGTCCTCTTCGTTGCTGTCGCCATCCTTCTTCACGCCGCGAGCGACGATATCGAGCGAGCCATCGGGTAGCGGCCGCTGCAGTCCCCTCGCCTGCTCCCATGGCGCGGTCATCCAGGTCTCGCATTCCTCTTGCGTCGTCAGAATTACCGGCATGGCCTTCGGGTGGATGGCCCCGACCTCGGCATTCGGATCGGTCGTCAGGAAGGCGTAGAGGTCGATCGTTTCCTCTCCGGTCTTGATCTTCCGCACGCTGGTCCACTGGCGCGCCCAGATGCCAGCGAAGAACGCCGTTGGCCGGTCTTCCCAGAACGCGAACCAGATGTCGCCGCCGGCGTCGCGGTTGAATTCCGAGAATGAGTTGAACGGCACGAGGCATCGGCTTTCGACCCCGAGCCACCGCTTCCAGTGCGAGCTCGACGTATTGCGGACGTTGGTTGTGCCGCCGTCTGGCTCCATGCGAAGCAGCAGATCGAAATCGACCGGCTTGTTCTTCGCCCTGAGCTTCTCCGCTCGCTTCGTTGCAGCGTCGAGCAGCGCCTTCTTCGATGACGGCATGCCCCAACGGGTCATCGCCAGCCGTGGGCCGCCCTCGTCATTCCGCACGATCGGCGCAGAATAGTCCGGGAAGATGCCTGGCAGCGGCGGCACGTTCACGCCGGCATCGTTGAACTTGGCGAAGAGCTTGCGCATCGCCTCGACGTTCCGGGTGTGGCTGTAGAGATTGCACATGGCTGGAGCCTATGCGGGTTCGTCGGGGGCGTACAGTCTGAGCTCCGTCCAGACGCCTTGGAGCTCGGGCCAGCGCGCGGCAAGGGCCTGATCGGCCGCCCTATGGGCGTCTCCCTTGACCATCGCAATGTCGAACCACTCGCCTGGGCCAGCCTCAGGGAACCCGGCGATGTCCCAGCCCTCGACCTCCCAATCAGCAGTGGCCACGAGGTCAGCAGTGACGCCCGCCGCCGCGAACGCCGCTTTGGCCGCGGCAACTGCAACTGAGGCCTGTTCATCGCTGAGCGGGACACACAGCATGGTCTCGCAATCAATCCGCAGAACCGACACGACGACGTCGGGGCTGCCGGCCGTGCTCTGCTGGTAGCTGGTCATCCTTGCCTCCCTCGATCAGGTTGAGCCCGACCATCGACGGCGGCAGATCGGGTGGGTCGGGCCTTCGCAGATCCGGGCAATAGCCGCCGCATTTCATCCCGTATTTCTGAGGCCGCCGCGTTGGGTTCCATGGCGCCCATTCGCAACCTTTGATGAACTCGATCACCAGATGCCCCACGGTCGCATAGGCGCCGTATTTCTCGGCGTAGACCGCCAGGCGCACATCGCCTCCGCGCCGGCAGAAATGGCAGCGCATCCGCACCACCACCCACGGGAAATCCCGCAGCATCGTTCCTTCGTCGGGAGGCTTCATCGCTCATTCGGCCTCACGGACAGGCCGCGCTCCCTGCGAGAACAGCCCACGCAGGAAACCGCGCGAGCAGGATCGATCGGCATCCAATGCCAGCCGCTCACTTTCCGACAAAAGCACGAGATAACTGCGCGCCAACGCGCGGAAGGCCGCGCGCTCGAAGCCCTCATGCTCCTCGATAAGGTCTTCGATCAGGGAAGTGATTTCAGCATCAACCGACGTGTCCTCGGCCTGCTGATCGGCGGGTTGCGCTGACATCGCTTGCGTCCTCGAAAATGAGAACGTAATGAGAACAAACCAGCCCGAGGAGTCAAGCCATGGCCAGCGTCGAAACGTTCTTCCTCCAGCCGTTCAAAACCCATCGGAAGCGGCTTGTCCCCGGCCAGCGCGTGCTCGCGAAGACGAAACATCACGCTTTGAATGAAGGCGAGCGCCTGGGGAAAACCGCTGAAGGCGTGGCCGTCATCCACGTCACCGCCGATGACGAAACCGGAGAGGTCAGCGATCTCGCGGTGCTAGCGCGCCACGGCGCGATCCCTGAGGAGTTCGAGGAGCAGATCAGGGCGCTATGACGATCAACCTCACCCTCAGGCGCACCTACAACGACCACCCTCGGCCCGAGGACAACGACAAGTTCTGGTCGGTGGATTGCGACGGCTATTACGTCGCCTCGTTGGTGCTGGTCCAAGGCCCTGCAGACCAGCCGCCAGACTGGCAGTGGAACTTCCACCTCCATCCAGGTCGGCATGGAAACGGTGTGTCACAGGCGACGCCGCTCAGCGGGCGCGCAGCGAGCCGTGATGCGGCACTCCCTGATATCCGCAGGGCTATGGAGCGCTATCTCGAATTCATCGGCCCGGATGGTTGGGCTGCGCACGTCAACCACATGGAGTGGTTGAAGGAGCGCAAGGAGGCTACGCGACGTCGGGAGAATCGGGCATAGCCGACCTCATGCCCTACCCGCCGGACAACCCGCCACACGTCTTCTCCGTCCTCGCCGGCCGGGAAGTCTCGACCTGGTCGGAAGAATGGAAGCTTGAATGCGAGGTACGCTTCCTCGCCGGCCTGCCGCTTCGCGAACGGAACGATGCACTCGATGGAGTGAAGGACGGCCTTCGAGGCATGAAGAGCATCAGAGGCGACGCTGCGGTCGCGCGCCTTCGGGCCGAGATTGATCGTTACGCGAGCCTCAAGCGCCCGAACTGATCCTGTGCGGTGCATGCCTAGGCCGCGTCATGGATGCTCCGCCGCGCCATTCCGGCGTTAGGAGCACGACCATGAAAAATCCGGTGTCCCCGTCGCAGATCGCGACCAGACTTCGCCAGATTTCCCAAGATGCAGAGACCGCCCGCAAGGCCGGCGACATCGCGGCTCTCCAGCGGGCCCTCGCCCGCGAGACGGATCTGCGCCGCCGCGTTTACGGCAAATCCTGAAACGAAAAAGGCCCCGCCAGCGGAGCTGACGGGGCCAGTAAGAGGTGCGAGGTGTCTCGCTCAGAGAACGCGACGAATATCTCTCAGGTTCCGCGACGACGTCGCGCTGGAGCGGTCGCTTCCAAATGCTTGATCATCTCCTGCGCCATGAGTTCCGCGCGCCTGACGACCTCGGCGTCTTCAGCCCGCTCCTGGCTCAGCAGCACCATTTTCTCTAGAGCTGTCGCTATGCGCTCTGCAGCAGCAGCAGTGCGAGCCTGAGCCGCGGCGAGATCGCGGATCGGCTGCATGTCGGCAATCGACAGACCGGGAATGATGCGGTCCCCGGTCGCTGTCGTGGGGCTCTTCAGCTCCTTCAAGTACTTCCAGATGCCCAGGACGCCAATGCCGACACCGGCGACGACCGTGGCGACGATGTTCTCGGTGGTGAGTGCGCTAGCGTCCATCCGATACGGCCTTGTCCATGCCCGCGGCGTCCTTCATCGCCGCCACGATGTTCATCGCGTCGAGCACAAGCAGGCCGGGGTACACAGCAAGGCCAGTCGTCGCCGCATCGGAAGCCCAGAGGCCGAAGCTGATCTGGAACCAGAGAAAGCAGGTCAGGAAGGACGCCAGAGCCCGCACATGCGGCGACCAGCGTCCATACCACGTCCCGGCGAAGGTGCCGTTGATGATGAGCGCCAGCAGCCGGAATGCGCCGATGCAGATCGCAAACCACCCCCACGCGCTTTCGCTCATCATGGCCGCCATCTGCGACCATGCCTTCGATTGCGCGAAGACTGGGGCAGGCCCGACCAGAAGCCCCCCCCAGCCGATCATGATCCCCGCAAGCACCCACTCCGAGCGCCGGGCGGGGAAGTGATCGGCGATGCCGAGGTAGAGCCGCGTCGGCAGCGGATGGTTGCGGTAGGACATCGGTCAGCCTCAAAATCGCGTCGTGACGGACGGGTCTTCGACCTTGCGAGCGATCTCCGGCGTGGTGACGATCTGCGCCACCTCCGGGAGCGCGGCCGCCGACGCGACGATGCCGGCCTTGCGGCGGATGTAGAGGCTGTAGAGCGTCGTGATGACGTTCATCAGCAGGCCGACAATGATCTCGGCCGAGCCGGCGTCGATCAGCCCCTTGGTGACGAGCGCGGCACCGGCGCTCTGCAGGAGCGTGCGGACCAGGCTCCAGAATTGCTCCATCGTGAACATCGGTCAGGCTCCTGCGGCTGCGGTCTGGACGGTGATACCGGTTGCCTTGCCGGCGGCGAGGACGGCCTCATAGGCCTTGGCGGCGGCAGAGAGTGCGGAGGCGACGTCGGCCGGCGGGTTGTCGCAGACCGAATTGACGGCCGCAGCGGCCTGCCGGGCCAGCGCCTGATGCTTCTCGGGCGCGAAGATGCTGGCGCCCATCGCGACGGCACGAAGTCCGCCGCAGTAGCGCGAGAACTCCTCAGAGGCCTTAGCGACCTTGGTGTCGTATTTGGTCTGGCCGATGACCTTACCGGCGCCAGAGGCGATTTCGCCCCAGCCAGCCGCGGAGGTCTGCGAGACCTGATAGCCCCGCAAGGTTTCCGTGCAGCCGGCGAGTGCAAGCGTTCCCATGCCGACGAACACGATCAAGAGGCGGCGCGCCAGAGCAGGCGCGGAGCAGATCGCGACCACCGCAAGGGTGATCGCCACGGCGATCGTCGGCAGCACCATGAGGCTGAGCTTGTTGGGGTCGCCGCCACCGGTGAATGGCCCCGAACCGGCTCCGGCAAAAGCCGAGGACACAGCGAAAAACAGCGACGCGCAGGCGAGCGCCAGCGCCGCGAAGATGCGGTTCATGATGATCTCCATGGTGATGATCGGAATGGCGGCTGGACCGGCCGCTACGGGGAGCCCCCCCAAATGGGAGGTGTCGCAGAGTTATCCGTCCGGTTGCCTTGGGTGGGGGCGACAAGGACGGGACATGAAGAGATCGCTGGAGTGGAAACTCGCGCGAGAGCGAGCTTTGGCAAAACGCGTGCGGGAGCAGAAGGAGCAGCGCGCAAAACATGGTGAGCAAGAGCCTGAGCCGGTGAACTCCACCGAAATCGAGGCAAAGAGGGCGGTGCGAAAAGACAAAAGCAGGCGTCGGGCCGGTTGGCCCAACTCTTGAACAGAGGGGCGCGAAAAGTGGGGAGTGGCGTAGCGTGAACCCGAATGAAACAGACGAGACCGAGATTGGCCGTATCCGGATCAGCGATCGGACCTTTATGGGACTGATCTATACTGTTCAGGGTCTTTGGATAGCGACGTTGGCCGGCGGCGGCGCCTTGCTGGCGCTGAGGGCCTTGCGCGTGAATTAAGCCTCGTTTGTCGAGACCGGCGCGCCGGACGCGCTCAGCAGCACCCGGCTGGTCGTCTGCTTCGGATAGGTGGCGGGCCAGCGCATGCCGAGCAGGCGGGCCTTGTCGAGCCGGGCTATCGTGATCGCATCGGACTGGTTGCCACCGAGCACATGCAAATAGCCCTGCGCATCCTCGCCGGCGTAGAGCCCGACATGGCCGGAGGTGCCGGTCTTCGAGCCGCGCCAGAAGACCAGGATGCAGCCGAGCGCCGGCTCATCCAGCCCGACGCCGAACTTCAGCCAGTTGCGGGCGAGGTACGGGTTCACCGGCTGCGGCTCGTCCGGCAGCGTCAGCGCCAGACAGGTCTGGATCGCATCGCCGCACCAGGGCAGCTTGGCCGGGTCGCCGAGCGTCTTGCCGTCGGCGCGCAGCCACGCCATCAGGGCCGAGCGGCTCTTGACCTCGTGCAGCCCCTTGCGGCGCAACAGCTCCTCATACCAAGGCGGCGCGACTGGCCCCCGCGGCACGATGGAAACCGGCGGCTTGCGCGCCACGACCAGCGCCCGCTTGAGCGCTTCCCATGTATCGGGACCGGCGAGCCCGTCGACATGAAGCCCGGCCGAGCGCTGGAAAGCCGTCACGGCGTTGCGCGTCTTGACGCCGGCAAAGCCGTCGACGCCCTTCGGATCGAAGCCGAGCGAAAGCAGCGCGGCCTGCACCTCGCGAGTGTTCATGACATTGCTCCGGATGTGAAAAAGCCCGCCGAAGCGGGCTGAAAGCGACCTATCGCGTCGGCGCGAGGTCAGAAATAACCGGCTTGGATCGCCACTGGAGTCGGGCCCCTCGATGGCGGCCTTCGCGCGCTGTTGGGTCGCCTCTATCTCCCGGACTGAATTCTCGGTGTTGACGGATACTAAAACCTTTGCGAGAGGCCTCTGATGAAAAAGCCTGTCATCCTAGTCGTTGCTGCCGTTATCTTCGCAGTCGGCGCTGCCGCAGCGGCTCGCTATGGGTTGAAGCGGTACCGCGTACAAAAGCCGCTGGTTGAGAACGTCGTGTTCCCAAAGGCGCAAGAAACTCCGAGGCGCGCCGGCCTCACGTTGACCTATTCTGGAAATCACTTTTCAACGTTCGCGCGCGACGCAATCTTTACGTTTGCCAAGTCTAGCCATGGCGGCCCGGAACTGTTGAACGTTCTGAATACCTATCTTGCGCCGGGCGACCAGTTGCGCATCGAGGACAACGAGCTCTTCGATTTTGAAGCCGGCACGACGTTCTTGAAAGTCACGCGTCTGTCAGACTCCGTCACTGGTTACGTTCCATTAGAAACAATCGTCGGAGAAACTACGCTTGAGGGGGTTACGGCTATCCCATTCGAGAGATCATCGCTTCTACCGACACTCAACATCTCACGCGCCGCGATCGATGAAGCACTCGCGACACTAAACGACGGCGATTACGACAAGGCGTTTTCCGCTGGCGAGGGCAAGGGCATACACCCGGTTATCGCAGGGACCACCGCTATGGTGCCATTACTTGGGGCGTTCACCTCAGAGTGCGTCGCTGCTTGCCGGACGAATGCCCAAGCTGCCGGACGGCGGTTCTTTGATCTTTATGGGTTCCCGAAGGCTAGTAGATCAGCGATAGGAGCAGCATGGGCCTATGAATTTGACTGGCCGATGCACTGGGGAATTACCCTCAAGGCGCCCTGGTACAGTGGCTATGCCAATTCGGTGATGGCGCTGAACGCCGCCGCCATGTTCAAGCTAACAGGAGAAGAGCGCTACCGAGATCTTGCCAGAGACGCCGTGAAATGGCTTCTGACGCCAACCTCTCAAGGCGGCGCCCTCTATATCTCTCAGAACCGAGAGTTCATCGCCGAGTACGCGTATGCACCGGGCGTACCGAATGTCCGCGTCTTCGACGGTGAAATGAAGTCGATCCTGAGCCTCTACAATGTCGCAGTCATCCTTGAAGATGGCGCACTCCTTCGGCGCTCGTACGAGCTTTCGGAGAATTTTGCGACGATAACTGCGATTTTGCAAACCGGCGACGGCCTGATCGTGAACGCTCGCTACCCATGGCTGGTGGATTCGCCAGGATACACCTCACTAATGAAACTCTGGGCCAGCCAATTGAGCGCTGTCAGCAAGAACGATGTTCTAAGGGCGGCGGCGGCCAAATGGCGGAAGGCGAACGCCGTTTGGGAGTAGCGGCGAGCGCGTTTGAACAATCGTCTTTGAGCCATCCGGCGTCCTGACGATATCTGAAGCATGAATCTCGAGAGAACGAACTCCCAATGATCAGGCCCCCAATGCCGCATTTGCAGTGGAAGTCATCGCTCAAGGCGTTTTTTGACGAAAGAGCGGACGGCATCGGGCCAGCCCCGACCACCGAGGATCTCTGCTTCATTGCTGGTCGAGATCCACGTCTCTGGGCCGACATCGCCCTCTATGAGGATCTCATCGAGAGCATTGTTTGCCATTGCGCTCTCGACGGCACATCTAACGCTATCGAGGTAGGTTGCGCTTCCGGCTTCCTCGCGCGGGGCATCGCTCCACGGGTGAGCAGATTCCACGGCGTGGACCATGCACCTCAAACGATCGAGGTTGCCCGCCGACTTGCGCTGCCTAATGCTGCATTCTCGGTCAGTGAGGGAAGTAAACTGGCGTTTGATAACTCCTCTTTCGACGCCGCCATTTGCTATGACGTGTTCACCAATTTCCCGACCATCGACGACGGCGCGCCGCTAATCCGCGAAATGCTACGAGTCGTGAAGCCTGGTGGTCGAGTGCTAGTAGGCTCGATTCCTGACAGCGACCTTCGCGATCGGTATCAAGAACGAGTTGACGAGGTTCAAGCCGAACTGCACGAAAAGCACGGCCCGGTTGCCGAGCGGCCTGCTCGACAGACTGACGGAGTTCTGCGGCAATTTCTGAAAAAATTCAGGAGAGAGAAATTATCCGAGGCGCCGGTGATCGTCGGGTACTACTTTCGCCGCGAGGACTTTACGGAACTGGGAGATGCGCTCGGCGCCAAGACGGAAATATCGCAAGTTCACGGCAAGAATCCGTACAGCGCCTTTCGCTTCAACGCCATCTACCAAAAGCCGCTTGAATAAGCGGAACTGCGTGAAGGGGGGCAAATGAACAGCGTTACGAGCACCGATTTCTCTCTAGACCTTATCAATTCGGCGCTGTCAGTTGCCGAACGGAAAAGGATTCGAAATTTTGATAGGCCTCAGCTTCGCCCAGTTGTGGTTGTTGGCGCTCCTCGCAGCGGTCACACGCTATTCTCTCAATTGCTCGCGGCGAGCGGAGCATTCGGGTTCATTTCGAATTTCACGGCCCGATTCTGGAATGCCCCGGTCTTGGCGGCCGAGCTCCAGCGCTCTCTCGGTCTATCCGAAGCGCCGGTTTTCACCTCGGATCATGGCCGCATATCAGGGTGGACCGCACCGCACGAAGGTGGGCGCTTTCTACAGCGCCTTATCAAGCTTGGGGAAACGCATGTAGCCGATGAACGCCCTGCCGCTTCAACTGTTTCCGAATGGCGCAGCGAACTAGCGGCTCTCGAAGATTTCCATCAGCGGAACGTGATGCTTCGAAATGTGATCTACGGACTCAACCTGCCGATCCTCTTCGAGGCCCTTCCCAATGCATTGATCGTCGTATGTCGGCGAGACCCGCTCTACCAAGCACAATCGATCTACGAAGCGCGTATCAAGGGAGCGGGTGCAGATACCTGGTGGAGCGCCAAGCCGGCCAACTCCACCACCTTGATGAACCTAGAATGGCCCCAGCAGATCGCCGGCCAGATTGCTGGCTGCTACGAAGCTATCGATAAGCATAGAGCAGCATTCAAAAACAACTTCATCGATATCTCGTACGAGGCCTATTGCGCGAACCCACAAGATCAGGTTGCCGCCGTACTGGGCGCAGCAGGGATTGCGGCGCCAACCAACTCTCTTCCGAGCATCGTTTCTACGAACACGAAGCGAGAGCCAGACGATGTAATAGACCGCCTCCACCAGGCTCTCTCAACAACGGGCCTCTAAATCGCGCTACGGCTCGATCTCCTCGAAGGTGATTGACGTCGCCGTCTCGGTCGGCAGGAAGCCGACATCTGTGCTGTTGGGGTTGACGACCGCATTCCATGACACGCCGTCGTTGCGCCCCAGCGCGATCGTCCATGAAAGCGAGCCGGCAGCGATCCCAGCGAACACCTTTCGGACATTGGCGGCCGGACGCGCCTGCGTATTGTCGTTTGCCGAGAGGACGGCCTGAACGGAATTCGCGCCAAAGCTCGCGCGGATCACACCAGCCGTGTTCGACGTCGCATAGGTATTCGACGACATCGACACGATCAGGTTGCTGCTGCCGCTTTTCTTCGTGTAACTGCCCGACTGATAAGTGACGAATCCCGTCCCAGATAGTGAAGCACGAGCAATGAAGCTGGTTTGCTGCACGTTGAACGGGCTCTTTTGAAGTGCCAGATCGCTCGGCAAGAAGGCCATGACGCGAATGTTCGTGCCGTCGTGGACCGTCCGATAAAGCGTGCCCGCGACCAGATCGCCAACAGCCGGATCGGTGCCGTCGCGCTTCTTGACGCGCTTGTTGCCTAGCGTCGAGACGTTCGCGTTGACAGTCGTGGAGGTGTTTGTCGCTGGACAGACGATATCGAGGGGGAGACCGAAGCCATAAGCCAGTGGGGCGAGCGGCGGCGTAACCACCCAGGCGTTTGCCGTGCCGGTGGCGACGGCGTAATTCATCTGCTGCTGGATGGTGCGACCGAGGCGATCGAGATCGGCGTCATCGACGGTTAGGCCCGCCGCCGTCATAGCTCGCGCGAGCTGACCCGTTACCCACCACTCCAGCCAGTTATCCAGATCGCGGTCGAGAGGGCCGCAAGGATAGCCGCTGGTGAGCTCTGCGGAGGGCGCGCGACGGGTCGCACTCGCCCCGAATGGCAAGGAGATATTGGCCATTATGGCTCCTCAGATCAGGTGCAGGTGTAGGTGTGAGGATCAGCCGGGCAGAGCCATTCGGCGCTTTCGCAATAGCCAGACCAGCCGGCACCATAGCCCGCGATCGGGCCGGTCCCGAGATGAACCCGTCCACGAATGCCAGGCGCGACCGGCAGCACTCGAAATGCGATCGGCAACTGTGCCGTCTCATCCGCAGTCAGAGCGCGCCCGGGGGCGATAGTCACTTGGCCGACGCGGCTGTCGATAACCGAAGCAGTCGAGCCCCAAATGTGTCTTGCCGCCGCCTGCAGCGAGGCGAGATCGTACAGCCCGAGCATCTGGTAGCGCCGGGCCTTTGCGAAGCCGCGAAAGGTCTCGTCGTCATCGAGGCACAGCGTGCTCGAGCCGAGCGGAGGACAATCGAGCCAGGTCGAGCCTGGCGCGCAATACCCGACAAGATTGAACGGGCCGGTGTAGCTACCGCCACAGTCGTAGCCGACGACATCAGGTACATCGCAGACGCAGTGGCAGCGCTGGAAACCGAGCCATTTGCCGATAATCGTGAGCTGATCTCCGCCCGCGCTGTCGATGTCGAAGTATTGAGGAATCAGGCATGCGGCGCGCGCCGCCGCTTCGGTCTCGCCGAGATAGGCGCGCACGAGCGACAGGAATTTCGCAGCCTCGCGGTACTGAGTGGCGATCTTGTCGAGCTCCTGCTCGACGAGTGCACCTGGTTCGATGCAATCGAAGATGCCGACGATATCGAAGCGCCAGTATTCGCTGTCGAACGTGACCTCTTCGTTATCGAACGTGAACATCAGAGCAGCGCCGCCGCGCGCCAGATCTCGCCGCGCTCCGCCTCGCTGAAGCCGAGCAGCGCGCCGAGAGCCGGCGCGAGCGGGTGATCGAATTCATAGATGGTCGCGGCCGACAGCAGCATGCGGGCGGGGAATCTCGCATCCTCGGGAAGCTGGTCGACAGCCGTCTCCACAGCCGCCGGCAGGTCCCCTCGCGCGGCCCGGGCAATGGCTTCCGCCTCCGTGATGACGCCAAGGATCGCGAGCTGCTGCGCGAACTGGCGATCGGAGATCGCGGCCGGCACAGGCTCGGCCTGCGGTGGACCATCCGACACGGACAGCATAGCCGCCCCGCCAGCCCAGGCAGGGTCAAGCCGCGCGCCGGTCAATGTCTCATCACCGGCGGTAATCCGGCCGGTTTCGCGCTCGATCTGCGCGATCTCACCGGGCAGATCGGCGGTCGGCGCCAGCAGGAAGAAGCCCGGCCGAACCCCACGCTCTGCGATCAGCGCCGGCTGGCCGTCGTCGCCGGGCGCGCCGAACTCGGCCTCGGACGTGACGAGCACGACTGGCAGGACATCGCCGGTCCAGCTCGCCTCGCTCCGGAATTCTGGCAGCGCGGCGCTCGCGACCGCCTCGTCTGCGAAATGAAGGAGATGGTCGATCATAATCAGCTCCATGCCGCACCGGAGAGAATGGGCAGCTTCGCGTTCGACAGACGCTGCGGGTACACGAGCAAGCGGCGGATGTGGCCCATATAGCCGGCGCCGCCGCCGCTCGACCGGCCGACGAAAAGCGCGGTCGCTGCCGTGACGGGCATGGGGCCAGAGCTATCTGTTCCGACCGCGCCAGCCGCAAACGACGCAGCAAAGTCGTTGAGCTTGGAGGCCAGGACGAGACGCGCGACCGAGCCAGCGGTATAAGCTCCGGCACTCAAATTGGCGGAGACCGCCGCTGCGGATACGACGATGATCGTGGCCGCATTGCCCCCCAGATATGTGCCTATCCGGTTGTCGTACGTTCCGTCGCCGATCTCGGCGAGGGAAAGGATGCCGCCAAGCACGGTCGTCGAGAATTCAACCGTGAGGGTCGTCTCGGTCGCGCTCGTCCAGGCACCAGCCGCCAGCGTCAGAACGTCCGCCGCCCGTGTGACGGCCGATGCGCCGGTGATAATCGGGCTGGACTTCGCGTTGCCCACCTCGAGTTGCCATGTGCCCGTGTCGACCGAGTCGCCGATGACATTGGCGCTGCCCTGATCGCGAACATAAACGCGGCAGACGACTGCGGTATGGCCCGAGTTATTGTTGGCGAGGGAGATGCTGAACCAGTAGAGCCCGCCGCCGCAATCATCGAGCGTTGGATTGCCGGAGCCGCTGATGGTCTTGGTCGACCAATTGATGGTTGCGACCACCTGCTCGAAGGTGCCGCCAGTGTAGTAGAGATTGATCGCGCTCGTGGGCGTGTTTCCCTGACGAATGAACCCGCTGAAAGTCCGCACCAAACTATCGTTCGGCACTGTGAAGCTACCATCGATGATGCAGGTGTTGAAGCCACCGTTCACGGTCGAAGTGTACCGCGACATTGTCATCGTGCCGTCAGGAGACGCCGCAGCATTCGCGGTGCGGCTTACGTCTATTAGGCCGATGCCCGACAGCGAGACGTTGTTGGTGACGAGGTTCGTCCGCGCCTGCGTTTCCATGAGCAGGCCTCGCGGTAACCGTGAGACAGGATCGTATTCCAGCCGGGGGACGTTGTTGGCGGCGGTCTTCATGAGACCGTCGCTGTCGAAATAAGTCCCGGTCGAGGCGCGTGAGAATGCCGAGACCCCGCCGAGCGCCGTGATCATCGTCATGATCGACGCCGTGATCGCGCCCTTCGATGCGAAGTGAACCCCACGGATAAAGTCGAGGATCAGGCTCGGCTCGTCCAATACGCCGGCGGCAGCCAGCGCGCGCTCCAGCCGGCCCTTCTCCGCGATGGCGAGGATATCCGCCGAATTCGGCGCGCCGGCGCCAGCAGCGCCTTCCGGCAGGCCGAGATTGAGCGTGTAGTTCGGCGCCGTGCCGGTCAGGGTCGCGGTCGGGTTGGCGCCGGGCGCGAGCTTGGTCACCGGGCCGGCTACGAGGTTGAGGCCGGAAAGGTTGTCCACCGCGGCGAAAAGCTCGGCGAAGTCCTGATTGATCTTGCCGCCGGCCACCCGCGCCGGGTCGCCTTTCTTGTCGCCTGGGTATTGGCCGAGAATGATTGGGTGCTGAGCCATCTACGCCTCAAACCGGAATGATGGTGATGCGATCGGCCGAGACGGCCATGATCTCGAAGAAGGTGAAGGCCACCGGCACAACGCCGACTGCGGCCGGGCTGCGGCTGGCGCGAACAGCGGCGACCCGCACGTTCGGATAACGGCTCTCGATTGCCTGCCGGACAAGGAACTCGGTCAGGTCCTGACCATTGCGCGGGCGAGTGGCGCCCGTCAGCGATTGAGCGAGGCCTGCGGCGATGGCGAGCGCTGAAGGTGGCGGGCAGCCGTTGCGATCAGATTGCGCCTCGACGTCGACCTCGATCGTGACGTTCACCACCGCCGGCCGGACGATCTTGATAGATCGGCAAAAGCCCTCGATCGTCGTCTCCAGGGTCGTGTTGCCATAGGTCCCGATGCCGGGGACGACATAAGCGCGAACGGTCTTGGCGATCTCGTCGTCATCGCCGCCAAGGATGGCGACGGCGACGCTGTGGGCGCTGATCCCATCGGCGTCCGCAACATCGCCGTCATTCACATAGGTCTGGACCCAAACGCCCGCGATGGCCGACAGCGCCTGCGACAGGTCGCTCATGTCGATCCGGGCGCGGCCGGCGTTCGTGATCGCCTGCCGGAAGTCGATCTCGCTTTCGCCCGGCGCACGCTCCAACAGACGGAGCTTGGCGATTCGATCGAGATTGACGCCTTCCGCCTGATCGGGGTCGAGCGCCTGATATACAGAAAGGGCGATCTCCCAAAACGTCGCGGCGAGATCGGCATGCAATCCGTTCAACTGACCGAGCGGCGACTGATCGGTCTGGGTCACGCCCGGCCCGAAGGTGGCGACATTCGCCGCCTGAATTTCCGCAAGGATCTCCGGCAGCCGCTTCAGAACGAAGCCGCTCGGGTCGACGCCATAGGCCATCGGAACCTCTAGAACTGGATGTCGATGATGTCGTCGAAGACGGTGGTGACCTGGCATCGCTCGATGCGCAGGCCGCGCGACGCACGGTCATAGAGCGCGCTGAATTCGAGGATTTCCGAGACGCCGGGCGTCGCCGCGATCTCGGCCTTGATGATGCTCTCGGCAAGCGGGAGCTCGGAGGGCGGCCGGCCCAGGACGTATTTCGTCCACTCGACCCCGGCATCCTCGTTCAGAAACCATTCGCCGCGCCAGAACATGAGGCGCTGGCGGATGTGCTCGCCGATCGCCTCTGCGTCGTAGACCAACATCGGCGAGCCGGTCGCATCGAGGCGGAGATCGTTGTGCGGCTGGATCGACAGCCCGACGAAATCAACCATGGATCGCATCCAGTCGGGCGATGATCGCATCGGCCGCCGCCACGAACGGGCTGTCCAGCGGCGCGCCTGTGTTGGTGTGGTTGCGGAAGACCTGCGCCAGATCGCGGATGATCTGGAACAGGCTGTCGCCGTTCTCGCCCTTCA
The DNA here is from genome assembly GCF_023953965.1 of Bosea sp. (in: a-proteobacteria). NCBI lineage: Bacteria > Pseudomonadati > Pseudomonadota > Alphaproteobacteria > Hyphomicrobiales > Alloboseaceae > Allobosea > Allobosea sp. Next base: position 2,918,942 of record NZ_JAMLIX010000001.1, on the reverse strand, counting down.
GATCGACCTTTCCGGCCGCCGAGACAGTCAGCTTGTCCGAGCCATTCGGCCCGCCGACGATCGCCGAGGAGCCGCCTGCCCTCGCCTGCAGCCCGCTCTTGCCGTCCGAACTGCCGTAATGGGCGCCGCCGGCCGGCATATTTGTCATGATCTTCGAATCCTCGCCGCCGCCTGGATAGGCGATGGCGTCGGAGAGGTCATGCATGCGACCGGGCGAGCCGTTCGTGTCGGTGCCGTCGGTCTGGCTCTTGTCGACGCTGCGCTGGCGGAAGTGGACGGTGACCGGATCGCCGGGCTTCAGGTCGACATGGACGCCGAACCCGCCGCCGTTCTGCTGGACGACCTTGATCTCCTGCAGCGGCGGCGCCTTCAGCGTCTTGTCGCCGAACTTGCGCTCGAGCTTCGGTTGGATCGTGGCGCGCTGGGTGGCCCGGTCATAGGATACGATGGTGCCGTCCAGCGTCGTATTGATCTCGCGGCGCTCCGCCTCAGTCGCGGCGAACAGGCCCTCGACCGGGTTCTTGCGCGTGGATGTGCCCTGGTGTCCGGCCATTACTTCACGACCTTCCCGCCCTCGACGCGGCTGCCTTCGGCCTCGACGTAGAATTCCTCGCCGCGGGTAGTGCCGCTGTAGGTGACGTCGGAGACCCGGAAGATGCCGCCGCCCTGGTCGGTCTTGCGCTTGTCGCGCCCGCTGCCCTCGTCGAGAAAGTCGGAGCGCACGTCGATCTGGCGGCCGGGCGCGATGTTCGGGTTCAGCAGCGCCTTAATCTTCACGCCCTTGTCGGTGATCTCGGGGATCGACAGCATGCCGGTTTCGCTGGAAAGAACCGTCGTCCCCTGAAGCACCTGATCGTTCTTCACCGCCTCGACCTGGCCGTTCTGGATCGACCAATAGAATCCGTGCTCGCGGCCGATCTTGTCCATCTCAGACCATGACCAGCCGAACAGCGTGACCGGGCGCTTGTAGGCGGGGAGATCGTCGATCCCCTTCATCTCGCCCTTCGTGGCGCCGGGCATCTCGTCGGCGAGGTACTCGACGATCTGCTTCGGCTTCGTGCCGGCCGGGAACGTCTTCGACACAGCGCCCTTGCTGAACGCCTCGTCGCCATCGCCGCATTCCATCTCGGATTTGACGTCCGCGGTTTCCTTGGTGTGGGTGACGTCGCGGATATTGCCCTTGAAGATCGTCGAGAGCGGCCCGCCCTTGTATCCGACCTTAAGCTCGATTTTGTCGAACTCCTCGCCGAGCTGCTTGCGGTGGCTGGCCGTCAGATTCCAGATCGCGATCGTCGCCGTGTTTTGCTTCGAGCCGATGCCCTTCGAGACGCTGAATTCGATCTTCAGGTCGCGCACGACCAGGTTGCCTGCCTTCCCCGAGACCGTGACCTCGGCCACCCTGCCCCACTGACGCACGCTCACGCAGCCACCTCGGCCGGGTCGTAGTGAAATAGGCGCACGCGGCCAGACGGCAATTCGGTCCGGCCTGGCTCGACTTCCTCATCCCCCCATGGCGCGGCAATCAGGCTGCCGATGCCCAGGTTGAATGGTTGGAGGAGATCGACCCCAAGGACGATCTTGCGTCCGGACAGGACGCGAATGCCCTCCACGTCGAGATCGAATGACCAGCGGCCCGCCCAGGTCGAATAGTTCACGACGAAGTCGCAGCGCTTGCCGGCGAGCGTGGTCGTGAACGCCTGTGACGGCGCGTCGATGATGGTGATCTCGCGATATGCCATGGCCTTAATCGACGGCGATTGCGTCGCTCAGCACCTTGTCGGTGCGGGTGGGGATGCTCTCGGTCGTGCGCGCGGCGACCTGGCCGCGCTTGGTCGTGCCCTGCGCCTTGTCATCCGAGCTCGACCCACCGCCGCTGCTCTCGGTGTTGACGATCACGACCTCCTGCAGTTCGGCCTCGAACTTCAGGACGCGGGCGTTCTCACGGTCGCGGGTCGCCGTCAGCCGCTTGATCAGCATGTTCTGATAGACCTTCAACCCCGTGACGAGGCTGAAGGGCTCGGCCGTCGACTGGACGTCGAGCAACTGCTGGAACGATGCAACGGCGCGCTCGCCGGCAATGGCCGATTCCAGCGTCACCCGATACGGCAGACGCCAGGCATGATCGCTGATCTTGGCGCCCTTCTCGACCGGATGCTCGGCGATCTCCATCTCCGACTCGTGCTCTTCCGAGATCACGACATCGACGAAGACGCCGCCAATCGAGCGGCTGACGAGGATGCAGGTCATGGCGCGGTCAGCGCTCCGGTGGAGGTGTTGGCGCCCTTGGTCGAGATGGCCCCGAGGACGGCGTTCTTCACCGCGGAGGCGACAGCATCAAGGCCGGTGGCCTGAACGGTAATGCTCGGCGAGATCGTCCGCTGATCGTTGCCGATGTTCTCGTATTTCCGGTTGTCGGTCGACTGCTCGGCCGTCTTCTGGAGCTTTGCGGCGTTCGTCTCGGGCGATAGAAGCTGCTTGAAATACTGGAGCAATCCGCCGGAGCCGAACTGCTGCTCGGCATCGGCCCTGCCCTGCTCGCGACGCTTGCGGGCGCGTTCGGCTTCCGACTGGCGCCCAGCGTCGAAGCGCTTCTGCGAGAGATCGACGGCCTTATCAATCTCAGCTTGGGACCGCGGCGTGCTGAAGGCTTCCGCACGCCGACCTTCGCGCGCCAATTCCAGGCGCGCATCCCGTTCCGGCTTCGTCTCGGCGATGAGCCCGGTCGCCTTGCCGAAAGCGAGTATCTTGTCGAGGAAGCTATTCAGCGGCGGCAAGACGTGCACGGCCAGAGCTGTCCCTAGCTCAGTCAGGCGGTCCGTGGTGCCGCTTATGATCGAGGAAACTTTGAGGCCGGCCTCGATGGCCTGTTTTGCGACGTCATCCTGTCGAGCCTCCGATGAATTCGACGTTGTCGGAAACAGGCTGGCGGCCTTGGCCACGAGTGCGGGCAGGTCCTTCAAAGCGATGCTATCGAGCAGTACCCGCAGCCGGCCACCGATGCCGGCGTCTTCGGCGAACTGCTCCGTCTTCTGATCTGCGGCGAGAGCCTTCTTGCGCAACGCCGCCGCCTTGCGGGGCGACTTGGTGGCGATGGCATCTGCCTCCTTCCGAAGGCCCGCAGCCTGCTCCGTGGCGCGCTTGTAGGCCTGGAAGATGTCCAATGCGACGGCAGCGCTATCGCGGCTCTTGCCAGTCTTCGGGTCGACGTCGAACGACTTGTCGATGCCGAACCCTTGGAACTTTTTCTTCACCTCGTCGGCGTCCTCGCCACCCTTCCGCACCGACTTGGATATCTCGTCGATGGCTCCGACGACCTTCTTCGCCTCTTCCTCGAAGCCGTCACCGAAACCAGCCACACGCAAGATATTGCCAAGTGTTTCCAGGTTCTGGCCAGTAGTGCCCATCTCTTTGGCCGTTAAGACGAACTCGCGCCGCGCCTTGGCGGAACGGACACCGGCGATGACGAAAGCCGTCCCGACCAGGGCCACTCCGGCAGCGACGCCAGCTGCAACCGTGATGAGCCGGGCGAAGACACCCAAGATGGTACGAAGAGCTGTGCCGAGCCGAGAGACACCCGTCGCCGCCACAGCCGTGCTGCGGTTCGTCGCGATCAGCGTCTTGCTCGTCGAGGCGGCGCTTTTCTTCGTGCGCTCGAACTCCTTGCGCGCCGCCCGTAGCTTGTTCAGACCCTCGACTTCGAACCCGAGCTTTGAAACGAGTTCTTCGAGGATCATAGCGTCTCCTATTGCCGGTTCGGGACGAACTCCGCTTCACGGATCGTCAGGCCACCGCGGAAGTCCTCACGGAGGGTTACTTTAAACTTGAGTGTGCCTTGGCACTCAGGTTTCGCCGGGGTCATCGAAGCGCGGGAGCAATTCCGCTCGAGGTGATAGATCATGCGCGGCGTGATGCCTTCGGCCGCCAGCTTTGCGCCGCCCGTTCGATCTCGCACGAGGCCACCGCCGACTTCTGAGAAGCCGAAGACGGTCACGCCCTCAACTCTCACCACATCGCCAGCCAATCGACCGCGATTGGCCTCGAGGTCGGAAAAGGTGATTGCCTTCTCCTGCGCCGCGGCGGGAACAGCCGAGAACAACAATCCAATTGTCACGACCGCGCGCATCCTCACCTCCGTTTTCGGCAGGATGACGCCAGGCGAGAGATTCGGAAATGGGATTATCGCCCCGGGCGTCCCGTCTGCTCCGCCGCCTTCGCAGCCAGATGCTCCTTCAGGTCGAGCACCTCATGCAGGTCGGCGATGTCGTCGATCGTCAGGATAGTCTTGATTTCGCCGAGGGAGCAGAGCGGCGGATCGGCCATGGCCGGGCGGAGGAGCCATGCCCGCTTGTCGAGGTTGGGAGCGACGGCGCGAACTTGCGATGCCGAGAGGCTTACGCCTTGGCCGCCTTCAGGAGGACCGAGCCCGCGCCGTCGGCGAAAAAACCGCCGAATTCCGTCTTAATGGCGAACTGCGCGGTCGCGATCAGTTCCTGGAGATCCATCATGCCGGGCGTGGCCTCAAGGCCATCGACCATGCAATGCCCGACCATCTCCAGGATGAAGCCCTTCACCTCGGGCACGTTCATGTTCTTGGCGAACTTCAGGAGCCCGACGATTGCCAGCTTGTCGCTCTCGCCATCATCCGCCGTCAGAACGGCTTCCAGAAGCGTATCGCCTTCGCCGAGAAGCTGGAGCAGCCGGAGCATAAGGTCGAGCGCTTGGTCGCCCGGAAGCCGGTCATATCGGACGTGCCTGCCGTTGATCTTCTTCTCAGCCATGAGGCTTCCTGCGGGTTATGGCGCGGATGCGGTCGCTCTCGCGCGCGTGGTCATAGGCTTCGCGGACGGACGTCGCGGCGGCTTTGATCTGGCCGCGCACCGCCTTGCCGGCGGCATCTTTCAGCGCCTGGCGCGCGGCTTGGCATTTGGCGCAGGCCATGGGACGCGAGCTCCGAAAATCCCGTTGCAGGCGCGCGACCCATGCGCTTCGATGCAGCATGGACAAAGACACAGCCGAACGCCTCGACCGACTTCATATGGAGGTCTCGCAACTGCGCGAGATGGTGACGATCCAGACCGTCATCCTCCAGGCGCTGGCGCTGAAAGCGGGGATCGCGCCCCAGACGATGATGGCAATGAGCCCGATCCCCATCCCGGCGCCCGACGAGCTGATGGCCCGGCTCAGCCCGAAGACTTAGGCCGCCGGGTTGTAGGTGATGTCGTTCTCCTGCCAGCAGTTGCAGAAGATCTGCCATTCGCGCTCGGTGGCGGTTCCGCCCCAGCTTTTGGACGGCTCCTTGATGATGACGGCCGACGTGCAGCCGCCGCCCTCACCGGTCGCGGTATCGCGAACCGCGACGCGCAGGAGCCGGGTAGAGCCCATGCGGCGGGCCTTCACCCACTTCTCGAAATAGGTGTTGGCCGCGGAGTTCGCCTGCAGCTTCACGGTCAGCAGCGCGCTCTGGTCGGAGGTGAACGACACGATCGTCGAGCCATCGGCTCCGGTCATCGGCGTCCCGAGATCGGTCTGGCGCTCGACGGTGATGACGTCGTCGCCCTCCCAGAGGCCGATCACCTCGCGGTCGTCGACCGTGAAGGACACCATGTCCTTCCCGTAAATGGTCAGCGGCTTGCAATCCACGGCCATGGGTCAGGCTCCCTTCAGAACCGAAGCGTGATCGAGGCCGAGGCGTAGTGGATCGCGCCGGCGTAACGGAAATTGACCTTGATGTCGGGCGCGATGCGCTGGCGGCGCTGAGCGGGCGGAATGTTCTCCACCCGATCGACGCTGATATCGTATTCAGGCAGCACCTCGGTATCGTCGTCCCCGAACTCGGCAGCGACGATGCCGGCGGCCACCGCGCGACGCATCACGCTGTCGACGGTGTTGGTGAGCATCGCCACGCCGACGTTGGTGAACGGAACCCGGGCATTGTTCGCAAGCGTCGAGAGCAGAGCCTCACGCATGCGGGCGACGATCCAGTCCGAAGCGTGGATCTCGTCGATGAAGGCGCCGGAAGCGACCGAGCCCTCGACGACCATCGGAAGGCCGCCAATGTCGACATAGGTGTTGGCGAAGTGGCCCTGCGCGGGATCCAGACCAATGCCAGGCACGAAGCCGGTGATCGCCTGGACGACCGCCGAGCCCTTGTTCAGGACCGAGATGCCGGCGAGCTTCTTGAACTTGGCCGTATAGGCGTTGCCCGAGTTGATATCGCCGCGTTGGGCGGCCTGCAGGTTGCCCCGGTCGAGATCGCGGGTCGCGCAGTAGGCGAGCAGCGCCAGGGCGCCGTAAAGCGCCGTGTCGGTGTGATAGAAGACGAAGGAGCGGTCATAGCCCTTCGACTTGATGTATTCCGCAACCGAGCCGCCGAACTGCGGCGAAGTGGCGGTATGCGTGCCGCTCTGCGTGCCTGTCGTCGTGATCGCGGAGCCGCCAAGCGTGGCCGAAACCTGGAACGTGTTCGTCGCCTGGTTGACAACATAATACGGCGTGCCGGCGGTCAGGCCGGTCGGAAGCGCGCCCGAGGTCGTCAGGATGACCTGGTTGCCGTTCTGCAGCGTGTGGCCGGTCCAGGTGATGACGCCCGGGCTGGCGATCGAGATGGTGACGGTCGCGGTCTTGTCCGGCTCGGCGGCGGCCGCCTCGGTGGACGTGTCGTTCGAATCCAGCCCCATCAGCACCGGCTTCGTCTCGGCCCAGACGGCCGCAAGCTGCTGGTTGATGGTGTCGCGGATCTCGGCGGTGAACCCGATCCAGTAGAAGTCCGGGTCGGCCGCATAGATCGCGTCGAGCTCGGAGGTGATCGAGTTGGCCGGGTTGCGATAGCCGATCTTGATCTGACGCGGGCGCGGGTTCTGCGCGAACATCGCCTGCGCGGCCTTGTAGGCAGCATCGGTCACGATGAAGTCGGCGCCGACCTCGGTCATGTCCGCATAGATCTTCGTGCGATGGGTTGCATCGAGGATGCCCGCCACCGTTGCCGGCTGAACGATCAGCGCGACCGAAAAGCCGGTTGCGACGGCGAAGCGATCCTGCCGCGTCAGCGAGACGTCGACGACGCGGGAATAGGGCAAGCGCGTCATACGCGGGCTCCTCAGGGTTTCTGGAAGGTGAGCGAGCGGGTGACGGTCTGGCCGCCCTGCCCTTCGGTGATGACCTGGCCCGTCTCGATCACGTCGACGAGCAGTTGTTCGGTAGCGATCGCGCCGAGCGTGACATCGAACTGGGCCCTGCCCTCCGGTGTCTGCTGGATCATTTCCGGAGCGCGGGTGGCCTCGCCGACATCTCGGACGACGAAGGGCGCCATCCAGACAGAGGCCTCGCCGCTGTGCAGGCCTAAGGCCAGGAGCGTGGTGTAATTCAGCGGGCGCGGAGCATAGACGTGTACCCGAAACAGAAGCTCTACGCCGCGGTGCTTCGACAGAACGACGCGGTCCTCGCCGCCTATCGTTCGGTCCTCGTAGCACTCGCCGTCAATCTCGCCGGTGTCGCGATCCGTGAGGAACTGGATCATGACATAGGGGCCAGCTGGTCGAGGCCCGCCTTGGTTGTCCCGGATGATGTCGGTGAGCTTCTCGCGGCTCGGCGTGATCAGCGAGGCGTTGTCGTCGACACGCTTAAGGTAGCTCCGGAGGGACCGGTACGCTTCGTCCTCGATCATGTCGGATGAGCCTCGCGATCGCCCTGTAGAAGCCTGCCTCGGTGCGCTGCTGGACGCGAACGACCCTATAAGCCTCGCCGCGGGCGTTGATGACCTCGTCGGCGCCCTGCTGGTCGTCCTCGTCCGAGGTGTTGAGCGGCGAGCGCGACCAGATCGTCACCCAAGCCTCGGTGCGCTGGCCTTCCGGCACGTCGCGCATGTCGTTTGCCGAAGGCGCCTGCACCACGGCGCGGATCGGGGTTTCGACCGGCTCCCCCGTGATCCATTCGCCATCGACCCATGCGCCGGCGGGAAAAGTGCGGAGCGTGTGCGGCGTGGCCGCCATGTCGACCGCGAGCCCGGCCAGTCCGAACAGGCTCACTTGTCGACCTCCCAGGTCACGCTCTGCCGCATCCGGCCGGTGTCGATCAGGGTCCGGGAAGAACCTTTCTGCCTGATCGTCGACGGCGCGTTCGGCGGCGGGGTGTTCGCGGCGATCTGGTCCTGGATCATTCCGGTCCCGAGCGCACCGAGCTTCGGCATTTGCGTCGCGATCGGCGTCCCCTTCTGGACGGTGCCCTCGGCGATCTTGCGCAGGGCCGCCCGGATCTGCCGGCGGTTCTTGAACATGGCGATGGTGATGAAGGGGCGAGCCGGAATACCGCGCGACGTGCCGAAGTGGTTCCAGACCGCGATCGAGACCACGTCAGCGCCGGCTTTGCCTTTCGGGAAGCCGACTTTGACCGCCTTCGGCCCCTGAACGCCCTTCTCGATCTTGGCGAGGTGGTTGGCCAGGTTGCCGCGCCGGTGCAGCGTCACCTTCGTCCGGATAGTGACCATGGATCACACCAGGGCGATGGCGGGCTGGTTGCGGCGAAGAAGCTGAAGGTAGCGCTGGCCGTAGGGCGTCGAGGCATAGCCCGAAGCTGAACCGCCGCCGCCCGAACCGCTTCCGGCGCCGCCGAGCTTCACCATCGCGTCGCCGACCTTGGCCTCGGAGACCTGGCCGGCGGCGATCATGCCGCCTGCGGCGCCAAGGCCATCGAACAGCACGCCATCGGCGGCCATGATATGGGCAGCGAGGTAGAGGATAGCCGGTTGATAGTCCGCCTCGATCCACGACTGGTCGACGGAAGCCGAAGCCTCATCAATCGCAGCCGAGATCGTGGGATTGCCGACGCCAGAAAAGGTCGGGAACTTCACCCGGAACTGATCGACCGTCGGCGTGGTGTAGGGCATCAGTCGGCCTTCGCCTTCTTGCCCGAGACGGTCTTGCCGTCCGGGCCAGTGACCTTGAAGCCCTGGCCGGCGAGAGCGAGGGCCTGCTCCTCGCTGATCGGCAGCGCCTTCGAGAGACCGGTGTCGATCGGCTCGCGCAGGTAGTCCGGGTCGCCGCGCTTGCCGATCTCAGCGAAGCGCGGCTCCTTGCCGGCGTTGGTCACAGTGTAGAGCGGAGGATGAGGCATGGCTCAGCTCTTCGTCACGAAGGTAGCCTTCTCCTCGTCGGAGAGGGCATTGAACGCCTCGGCATCGTCCTTCTTCATGCCGTCGGAGACGCGATCGTCGCCCTTCATGACATACCAGACGCCGCCGCCGGCATGCTTGGCTTCCAGCTTGTCGGTCGGTTCGACGACGGGGTCTTCCTTGCCCTCGCCGTCGAACTCGAACCATCCGGTGCCGCGAGCGATCTTCTCCTCGGCCTTGGAAAGCTCGACCTCCACCGACTGCTTCGGATCGATCAGGACCGGGCCCGACGTGGTGTTCACGCCGCGCGGGCCATCGCACTTATTGGTGATCTGCATTGTCGATCCTCTTCAGATGCCGTCGAGGTAACGGACGGCCTTGGGGCGACGGATGTCGACGCCGCCGATGCGGAAGATGCCCGGGACGTCGAACTTGATCGGCCCGGTCTGGAAGGCCGGCAGGAAGCGGAACGGCATGGGGACGTGCATCTTCAGCACCTCCGGGGAGCGCCGATACGCGACCATGCGCTTGGTGCCGCCCGAGCCGGCCGTGTCGAGGTAGCCGAACAGGCCGCGGATGAGCAGCGGCTGGCCGGTCAGGCGGGTGTAGATGTTGTTCCGCTCGATCCACTCCAGGATGGTGGTCTGGTTGACCGCGTCGATGCGACGGGTCGAGAGGTCGAGCAGCACCGAATACGGGAGCAGGATGGTGTCGACCATCTCCGCGCCGAGCGTGCCGGTGAAGGTCCCGGTGATCTGGCCGTTGATGTCGCGCAGGACCTGATCCGGGGTCTTGCTCACGAAGGTCGTGGCCGAGCCGGTGCCGTCGGCGGGCGCCGTGGTGGCGGTCGGGGTCGAGGCATTGACCAGACCGGTGAAGCCCTTCGTGCTGTCGCCCACGAAGGCGACCGCATCGATCTTCTCCTCCGCGATGCGACGGGCCAGCGTGGCCTTATCGGCGCTGAGGTTCATGTTGTAGAGCTGGGCGGTGCCGAGCTCTTCCAGCGTGTACCCGTAGCCGATCGCGGCCATCGAGACGCCGGTCTCGAACTTCTCGCGGGTCAGCTCGACCTTCGGCACGTCGTTGGCGTTGCCGTGGAACCAGTCGGCCTTGCCGACGCCGTCCATCGAGAAGTAGGTGACGGACTGAATCCAGTCCGGCGCCGAGGTGTCGACCGGAACCAGCGTGGGATACTGGATTTCCTGGTAGCGCATCGCGTAGACGACCGGCTCGATGAGCGTCGCCTGACGAACGAGGAAGCTGAGCGCGACGCCCTGGGCATCATGCGTGAGAGGCATGTTCATGGTGGCGCTCCTTACGGCGTGTTGAGCCGCAGCGCGGCGAGACCGGCACCTGCGGTGCTGGTATCCCACTGGGCGCCGGCGATGAGGGTGTTCGAGGTCAAGGTCTTCGACAGCACGCCAGTGGCCGGCGTGTAGTAGACGGGATCGCCGACTGCGACGGCCTCGGAAGCCTGCACGACGATCACGCCCTTCTTCATCAGGGCGACGTTGTCGTACTGCTCGTACTTGCCGGTGGGCCGGAAGCTGTCGAGCACCGCGATGCCGACGAACTTCACGGTCGCTTCGGAATCGACGACCTGGTTGTCAGCCGTGCCCTGCACGCCAACCTTGCCGAAGCCGATGCCCTCCACGTCCTCCGCGATGCGGGTGACGATCGTGGCGTCCTCCATGTTGAGGACCATGCCCTCCACCCAGCGGGCGTGGACGGCGGCGTAAGTGGTCTGAACTGCGGGCATCAGGCGGCTCCCTTAACCGGGGTCTTCCAGGCATCCTGGAGACCGGTGACCATGGCGGCGTGAGCCGTGGCGACGGGCTGGTGATCCACGGTGGTGCGCGGGCCGGCCGAGATGCTGCGGGTCAGGCCGTCGACCGGCTTGAACTCGTCGATCAGGATGTCGAAGGCCGCATCCACATAGGCGGCGGACTTGTCCTTGATCGCACCCTCGCCACGCTTGGCGACGACGACGGCGCGGCGGATGTCCGCGTCGGTCTTGCCGTCGGTGACGACGTCCGGCGCGATGGCCTTGGCCTTGGCGATCAGATCGCCGCGGGCTTGGACCAGCGCGTCGAGCGCAGCGCCATCGACGATCTTGCCCTTCAGGGCATCGATCTCGGCGTCGCGCTTGGCGAGGTCGGCGTCCTTGGCCGCGATCGCGGCGGCGTGGTCGCGGACCAGCGTGTCGTTCGCCGTCTTCGCATCGGAGATGCGCCCGAGCAGCGTGGTGATCACGGTGGCGCCCTGATCGGTCACTTCGATCGGGATGCCATCGACGGTAACCGTCTTCAGGGTCATGTGAGGGTCCTTCACAGGAGGGATCGCCGCCCAGGAATCTCCGATGCGGCATTGAGGGCCGGCGCGGCCGGCGGCGACGATCGCGAGGTGATTGCCTCGGATGTTGGTCTGGCGGGCGTCATAGGCCTCGCCTTCGGGCGTGGTGCCCGCGGTCCAGTCGAGGTCGCAGGCGTAGCCCATGGAGAGCTCGACCTTGCCGGCCTCGACATCGTCGATCGCGGCCTGGTCCATGACGACCATGGGGACGCGGACGAAGGTGCCATCTCGGGCGATCTCGTCGCCGGTCATGCCGACGCTGTGGGTCTTCCAGTTGCGGGCGCTGACCGCCTCGGGCGGATGGTCGTTCGTGACCGGGCGATGGGCGAAGGACCGCAGCGCGTCGGTATGGAAGACCTCGGACTCGGGCCGGAATACCTTGACCGTCGCCATATCGGGCTTGCCCACCTCGCGGCCCAGATAGGTCTGGATGCCGGTGCGGGCGACCCGGGCATTCGCCGCAAGGTAGCCGTCCCCGGTCCGGCGCGAGCCGTCCAGGGTGATCTTGTCGGTGAAGAGCATGGATGCCTCTCGGGCGGATCTCAGAGGGGCGGACGGATGACAAACCCGCCCGTAATCCCTCGTCGGCAGGGGCCTGCGTTGCGACCTTTCCCCGGTTGTCGAACGGGAGGTTCGCTCAGCGCCCCTGCGCGTCTCAGAACTCGATGACCGCGCGCGCAGTGCAGCGGCAATTGATCGGCTGGCCGGGATGCCCGTCGCTGGGCGGGCTCGACCACTTGAACGTCTTGCCCTCGCGATCCCAGTGGGATGGACGGGCGTTCGGATACCTGCCCTCGGGGTTGCCGCGGACGCGCTCGTCGAGCGAGGTCGACCAGATATATTCCGTGACGCCCATAGCGGTCTGGCGAATCCGGTTCAGGTCGCCGTTGAAGCTGGCGGCCTGATCGCGGGCGATGAGTTTGGCGCGCCGGCGGGCGATGCCGAACTCGGCGGTGATGATCTTTTCGAGCTCGCGGTTGTTCAGGCCGCGGGTCAGCGCATCGAGGAGCTTGGCCGAGAGCCGGCGCGCAACGTCCTGAGACAGCCCCCGCACCAGCGAGACGTTGCGCAGCACCGCCGCGTCGATGGTGTTGCCGATGCCTTCCGCCTGGATGAGGGCGCCAAGGTCTATCCCGATCGCCGAGCGCAGCCCCTCATTGAACCGGCGCTTGTTCCGTTCTTCCTCGGTTTCGAAGGCGTCGCGCCACTCGGAACGCAGGCCCTCGACGAAGCCGTCGCCGAAATCGCGCAGCGCCCGCATTGCGCGCTCGAACCAGTTCAGGTCGTCGCGCATCATCTGGTTCTTGGCCGAGATCGAGGCCGGCAGCACGTCTTGCGCCACCTGCCCCGCCATCCGCCTCAGCAGCAGGTTCGTCGGCGCCAGGAGCGCCATCTCGAAAGCCACCGTTGCGGAGATCGACCGCAGGACGACCCGCTTGCGCTTGGTAGTCCGCGCCTCGCGCATCCACCCCTGGATGTTCATGGTCAGCTCTCGCGAACCTTGCTGGTCCAGTCGTCGTCGAGTTCGGCGAAGACCTCGGGCCCGAAGACCAGCTTGCCGCGATAGGGCTCGACCTTCTCCAGATCGACCGCGCCCGCATCGTAGGTGATCGTGACGTGAGGCTGATACTCGGGCCAATCCCACGACGCGCCAGCTTCGCGGATCGCCATGTGCCGCCACGCCAATTCCGAGGAGTTGAACAGGAGGACGATGGCGCCCTTGTCACCGAGCGGCTCGACCAGGCGAGCGCCGCCCGGAACGACGGCGAGCTTGCCATCCGGGCCCGACGTCCAGTTCTCGCCGACCTTCATCCAGTCGACCGCCTCGCGCGAGAACGCGACGGTGACGTGGAGATCGCCGGCGTCGAGCGTGGTTTCGAAGCCCTGCCCCTTCGCCCAGTCGATGAACTCGTCGGCGTTGAGCAGCTTGCGGCTGACGTAGAGCGTGCGCGGCTTGGCGTCATTCGCCTGCTGGCGCTGCTGCTCTTCGTTGAGGCGCGCGGCCTCCTCGTCGGCGTCCTCGGGCTCGTCGCCAAACTCTTCGAGGGCCGCCTCAAGGCCCGGCAGTGAGCCATCCTCGATCAGCATGTTCTGGACGCCCTTGGCGAGCGCCTCATCCGGCATCAAGCCGACGTCGCTCAGGTCCTTCACCGCCTTCGCCTTCGCGGCGAAGATTTCGGCCTTCTCCTTGTCCGAGGGCTGATAGAGCGGGCGCCAAGTGTACCAGACGTCATCGGGCTCAGCGCCGAGGGCGTGGCGGACCAGCGCGCGATCCAGACGCGACAGGCACGGCGTCAGCTCGACCTTCTGTTTCGCGGCGACGTGGTCGTAATAGTTGCGGAGGTCGCTCTCGCCGGTGGAGTTCATCCCCTTCGGCGACTGCCCTAGCATTCGAGTGACGGGGACGTCAGCGGCGCCCGACACGATCTGCAGAAAGAGGTTTGCGACGTCCGGCAAGCCGGTGAACGACAACTGCTTCTGCTGCCAAACCTCGCCGGACGGGCTTTTGCCGTCGCCTTCCAGCAGAAGCATGCCGTGCATGCTCTTCATCATGCTGGCGTAGGCGAAACGCTCGGTCAGCCGGCTGGTGGTCGCTGCCGTCGCGAGATGTTGCGACAGCCCAGGCACCGAGATGATGTCCTGCTTCGCCTCAGGCAACATGGCCGCGATGTAGCTCGCCGCGCTCGTCGCCTGGTCGACGGCGTCCATGATCGCCTGAAGGATGCTGTCCGACCACACCGATTCCGTGCGGACGGTCACATCGTCGGGCAGAGGTGCGCCGAGGAAGCGCACGACGCGCGAAGGATGAAGCTTCAGGGCTTCGCCGTTCGCCGAGCGGAGCTCGTAGTCTCGGGGCTCCCCAAAATAGGGCGACAGCGGATCGCGGTTTAACTCGCCAGCGACGATCTCATGCAGCGAGAAGACGTGCAGATACTTGATGCCACCGCGGTTGATCGCATCGATCCGCAACTCGGTGGATGGGTCGCTCGCTCCGTCGCCTATGACGATGCATCCGCCGCCGTAGAGCCGGCCGCGGGTCAGCGCCGCCTTGACCTTCGTGAAATAGCCGAGATCCTTCTCCGCCTTCTCGATCGCGGTGATCTGGTCGTTCTCGCCCTGCCACTGCCGCCCCTCACGGAGCATATCGAACGGGACGATGTCGATCGCCTTGCGCGCGATCCAATTGTCCCGATAGGCAGCGTCGAGCTCGGCCTTGGAGCGGACGACGACAACGTGAGCGCCGCCGGTGCCCTTGTCCTTGCTCGTGCCCATGCCGGTCACGAGGTTTACGAGGCGGTCGAACATCCACATCGATCAGACCACCCCGAGCATTCCGTACACACTGGAGCCGGTCAGCCGCCCGAAAGCTCCGGAACTGGCGTCGACCTGATCCTTGAATGAGCCGCCTGGGAACATGCAGAGCTCGTCGAGGTAGGCGTCGTTCCACTCGCCTCGAACGATCGAGACGTTGCCCGCCTCGCACTGAGCGGCGAACGGCTCAGCTCGGGTCACCTTGTCGCCCGTTTCCGGTTCGGCATGAGCGCGAAACCCGGCGAGCATGGCGATCATGTCTTTGCTTTGGACCTTGCCGGCCTGGCCGGGGTCCTGAGGCAAGCTGATCTGCACATCCAAGCCGTCGGTCTCTGCCGTCTGCTTGATGAGCTTGCGGACCTCATTGCCCTCGGACTGTGTCGTGACGACATGCCCGACGACGAAAGAGCCATCAGGCGTGCGGCCAATCTTCACGCCAGCGGTCCGCGCGCTGGTTGAGCGCGTCGATGCCGCCAAATCCCAGTGCCTGACCCAACGGGTGCCGCTCGGCGCCGCTCCAATCGTCTTGTCGACGAACCAGGAGCGCTTGAACATTCCGCCTTCACGCGGCACCGGGCGCTGCTGGAACTGGCCGGCGACCGCATACGACCCCATCGGGATCTTGTCGCGCTCGACGACCTCACGAGGGAAGCGCTCTGGAAACAGAAGCTCGCCGTCCTCCTGTCGGGGGTCGACGAAACCGATCGACGTTCGGCACCGGCGCTCCGGCTCGAACTCCATCGGCAGCATCAGGTGCTCGTACCCGAGCTCCTTCGACAGGATGACGCCAGACACGTCCCGCTCATGAAGCCGCTGCATCACGACGACAATCGCCGAATGCTTCGGGCTGTTGAGACGCGTCGGCACCGATTCCAGGAACGAGGTGATTACGCTTTCGCGCTCCGCCTCTGAATTCGCGCCATCGACCGAGTGAGGGTCATCGATGACAACGCGGTCGCCGCGCGATCCGGTCAGACTGCGGAACGCCATGGCATCGCGAAAGCCGGTCGCCATGTTCTCGAACTTCGTCTTGGCGTTCTGGTCGCCGGTGAGACGGACCCGATCGCCCCAGATCGACTGATACCACTCGCTTTGAACGAGACGCCTGGCCTTCAGATTGTCCCTGATGGCGAGCGGGATCGAATGCGACGTGGCGACGATACGGGTGTGCGGCCGGTTCTTTGGCCCCCACTCCCAGCATGGCCAGAAAACGCCGACTGCCAGGCTCTTCATCGTGCCGGGCGGCACGTTGATCAGGAGGCGATTGATCTGACCCGCGGTCACTGCCTCGAGATGCTCGGCAATCGCATCGATATGCCAGCCGTGGGTATAGGGCTGGCCGGGTTCGATCACATGCCAGGCACGCCGGATGAAACCGGCGAGGCTTTCCTCGCATTCGAGCCGGTCAAGCTCCCGAAGGAGGCTCGCCGGGTCCGCCAGCAAGTGCTGAAGCGATGCCCCGGAGCTGATCGCGCTGTCCTTGGTCGAGCTTTGCAAGCGCAGTCCGGACATCTGATTTCGTGGCCGGCTCGTCGTCGCCGGGCTCATCGAGGTTGAATGCCTGCCGCTCCAGCGGGATCAGGTTCTTCAAGGTCTGCGACAACTCGCGGAGCGTCGCGGCGCGGCTCGGCAGGCTGACCGCCTTCAGCATGGCGTTTCGCCGGTTGCTGTTCTGATCGTCGCCTGTCTCTTCCTCGATCGCCTCTTCGATCTCGTCGAGGCGGTCACAACCGCGCTGCAGTTCCGCCATCAGCGTCTCTGCGATGCGGTTGGCGCGGCCGAGCGAAGACTGATGCTGCCTGACCAACTCGACGCCACGATCCGCGGCGGTATCCACTGCCTCTCGCGCGTTGCCACTGGAAACCGATGTGGAAACCAGACGGTTGGAAACCTCCTGCCGGACTTTCGCGGCGAGGTTCTTGGTCCACCCTTCCAACTTCGCCCGCTTGTTGATCGCGGCGTGACTGAGGCCGTGCTGGCGGGCGATCTCACGAACGGACAGCTGACCCGCGCGGAACTCGCGCTCGATGGCTTCCCAATCTGTCTGCTTGGACATGATCTCGATCTGGATATGAGAAAGCCCGACCTCTCGGCCGGGCTCCTGTTACCCTTGGCGCTGGTACATCCGCAGTCGCCGGGCAAAGCTTCGCATGGTCCCGCCAGAGTGGCGGCGTGGGGTCCGTGAGATCGAGCCGCGCGAGGTGGCGATCACACTACCGAACAAACCATGAATCGCTATGTCTCATGCAGCGAAGCGGTCGTCAACACCCTTCCGGGTTTTCTTCACCAGCTCGATCTGGCGGACGTCGAATTCCGCTTTCGTCTCTCGGCCGAATATGTCGATGAGGACGCCAGCAGTTTCCAGCCCGAGGATGTCGACGACGGTCGCCTGGAAACTGGCGAACGGGCCGTCGATGATCCTGACCCTATCGCCGGGATCGATGCTGAGCCTCTTGATCGGTTCGGGTGCTGGGACTGGATGGGCGACCGTCCCCTGATAGGCAGCGATCTTCTCAAGGACGGCGCGGGGCACCGCGCACCAGCCCTGACTGTTGCGGACGACGGACACGACGCCGTCGATCTCCCGAATGTCCTCGATCGGTCGCCCGTCGATGGTGATCCCAGTTTTCCCGTCGGGCCCGACGACAGTGAGGCGCTGAGCGAGCTTCGGCAGCCCCGACGCGAAGAGGTAGCGCGGGAACGTCGAGATCAGGTTCTTGATCTCTGGCTTGTTCTTGCGGCGAATGATGCGCTCGAAGTGAGGCCAGAACACCTGGCACTCCGCTGCAAGCAACCCTTCGGCCGCCTTCGCCTCGCCGCGCGGTGTAGTCCAGACCAGATACCACGGCTTCGGCTTCTCCGTCGTGCCGAAGTCGAGATCAGTCGGCGCCGGCTGCAGCGTCTCGATGATCTCGATCTCGGGGATCGGACGCGGGCGTTTCTTCTTGCGGGCCATCAGGCGGCATCCCGTTTCATCATCTTCCCGAGGGCTTCGTCAGAGAGGCGGAACTTGCCGCTCTTGCTCTCATCAGCGAGGCGGGTTTTCTCGCGGGCTTCCCAGCCGTTGTAGTCGTCGATCGGATTCACCGGGTCGATTTCGAGCGGCTCCTTGCCGTCGGCGATCTGCTTCCAGTCGAAGCGGTTGCGGCGGCAGTTCTCGGCATGTTGCTGGCGGCGAGCGATAGCCTCGGGGCTGTCGTCGATCACGTCACCCGGCGCCGGGAGCGCCAGCGGCTTGGGGGGCGCGATCAAATCCTCGCAATAGCGGCAGCCGCGTGAGAGCTCGGCGGTTGTCGGCAGAAACTTGCCGTTGAACCAGTCGAATTCGCCGCGGATGAAGCGATAGACAGCCTTCTGGATCGCGATGAGCGAATAACCCTCAACCGCCAGCAGGTATGTGGCGGCGCCGCCGATGCCGTTGCCGCGATCAGCGGGGAACGCCTCGAACAGCGCACGGAGGGCCGTGGTCGCCTCAGCCCGCGAGGCGGGGGTAGTTTGGTGCTGGGACATCGGAGAACCTCCTTTCGATTTCATCCAGGCCGTCGATCAGGGATCGGTTGTTGCGGGGCGGCATTGGCGGCGGCCGGGCTGCTGTCGGATGCTGGTCCTGCCAGCGTTCCCGCTTCAGCCAGCGGTGCAGGGCCGGCGCGAATTTCGGGTCTTCAACCGCATCGGTGAGGCTGCGGATGCCGTCGATGAGTTCCGACCAGGGCAGCCGATCGCGGCGGTGCAGGTCGGCGAGCGCTGTCATGCCGGCCTGCTTCTCGGTCTTCCGAGGGAAGAGGTCCCAGACCTGCTTGGCGAAGTCCTCGGGCCAAACGTGGCGCCGCGCGCTCTCACACCGAAGAACCGAAGGTTCTGAGGATAGGGGGTAGTTTTCTTTAGGGGTCTGGGGGGCTTTCTTTTGTAGGGGGAGCTCGTCCGCGATGTCACGATCGGTCACGCTCTGTCCGTCGGGGTCACGCGGTGTCACAGTGACATTGCGTGACGCGCGGGATTTCCGCTGGCGCTCCGCGTCCTTTGCGCGCTTCTCCGCGCGGCGCGCATCCTCCGCGGCCTCGTGCGCTTCCACGACTGCCGCGATCTGCATCGCTGTGCAGCCAGCGGCTGCCATCGCTGAGACTGTCGCGGCTAGGCTCATCACGCCACCATCATCGAGACGAGATCGCCCGCCGTGCCGGTGTCCTCGGCCAAGGTCAGGTTGCGGACGGCCTGCCGGAAGTAGGCTTCCTTGAGCTCAGTCCCCACGAACCGACGACCATGCTTGATGGCGACGAAGCCTTCCGACCCGATGCCCATGAATGGCGAGTAGACGAGATCGTCGCGGTTGCTCCACAGGTGGACAGCGCGCTCGATCACGTCGAGTTGCAATGGGCACAGGTGGCGCTCGTCCTTGTCGTCGCGTGCAACCGCAACGTTCAAGACGTTGGTCTGATCTACGGTCATCCAGACCGGCGACGCCGCCTCTTGCCACCAGGACACCGGATAGAAGCCGGGATCGTGCTGCACGGGATCTGGCGTCTTGCCGTCGCTCTCTTTGCGGAAGACGAGCAGATAGTCGGGCATGCCGACGCGGACGCGGCTGCCATCGGTGCGCAGCGTCTTATAAAGCAGACCGTGAGCCTTTGTCCGCGTCATCTCCACAACCGGACATTTCCAGATTGTGACGCGGGAGTGGTAGGTCCAGCCCTCTTGTTCGTGCACCTGGCGGATGAGCGCCGGCAGGTCGAAGAGACCGATCACGCCGTCGCGGGACTTGCTTAGCGGCAGGTCGGAGCAATGGACTGCGCTGATGCGGCCCGGCTTGGTCGCGCGGAGCAGATCCCGCACGAGGAAGCGATAGCGCTCCGCGAACTCGTCATGGTCCGCGACGTTGCCCATGTCGCGCTCGCTCTCGCTGTAGACGTAGAGCTGCGAGAACGGAGGCGAGTAGACGGACAGGCCGATGCTGTCGGCCGGCATCGTCGCGGTGAATTCCACCGTGTCGCAATGATACGCGCAGAACCTATCGCCAATATGCTGATCAATTACGTTTGTCGACATGGCGGATAGCTCCTAAAACCGTGAAATCGTGCGATGCCAAATGGCAAGGACGGCACAAAAACTTGATGTTTCCCGGCTCATTGTTGAGCGGGTTGCAGTCGACGTGATGCCGCTCGCCCTTCTCGGCACCACACGCCTCGCAAGAACGATTGGGGAAATGTCGCAATGCCCTGCTTCGACCGGACTTTCGAGATGCCTGATCGCCCTTCCAGTTCGGATGGGCCTCTCCGAATCGGCTGCGTTTAGCGATGTGGTCGGCCGATTGCTTCGTCCCAACTCGGGACTTCTGACCACATTCCTGAGAGCAAAACTTGCGAGGTCGGCATGGCGACGAATATGCGGAGAACGTTGCGCCGCATCGAGCACATGTGCCGGTGAAATTATGGGGTAAGTCGCGATATTTCATGCGCTCACCCATGCCGGCAGCGAGGCCAGCTTCTGCGGTTGATAGGAATGGAGGCGGATGTCGGCGCGATGCGCGCGGGCCATGGCCGCGGTCATCTCCCGCTTCATGGCGTCGTGGTCACCGGCCTTGCGGGACACCACGTCCCAGATGGCAGCTTCGGTGTCGGCAAAGACGACATGGCACTCGACGGGCCGGGTCTGGCGGAAGCGCCAATGACGGCGGACGGCCTGATAGAACGCCTCGTAGGAGAAGCTCATGCCGGCGAAGACAGTGCGGGCGCAGTGCTGCCAGTTGAGGCCGAAACCGGCGATGCTCGCCTTCGTAACCAGAACGCGCAGATCTCCGGACGTGAAGGCCGTGAGGCGATCTTCCTTCTGATCGGGAGTCATTGACCCGCGGACTTCCACGGCCTCAGGGATCGCGGCCATGATGGCGTCGGCGTCGTAGTCGGTTTCGACCCAGACGGTGACCGGCTCATTCGGCTCGGCGGCGACGATGCCGGCCACCATCTCGGCGCGAGCCTGGCAGGTCAGGCGCTTCTCGGTATGAACCGACGTCGCTGACAGGTCGGGCATGCGGAATAGATGGGCCTGCCCATCCTTTTCCTCTCCGCGACCAGCGAGGCGGTCAGCGGCCACCAAATGGCGGTGCATCCGAAGGTCCGGCATCTCGAAGCCGTCATCGGAAAAGCCGAGGTCAGACGGCCGAGAGACGCATCGCGACCACGACGCGACCCAATCCCAGAACGGGCGAACGGCATGGCCTTTTAGGCGCCACGTGCCGGTATCCATGCTGTCATGGATGAACCAGCGCATGAGCATCTGATCGCGGGTCATGACGCCGAGGAAGTCAGCATGCGTGCCAAGCTCGGCGTGATCGTTCGGCGCCGGGGTCGCGGTACAGGCGAGCCGGTAGGGCGTGCGCTTGAATACTTCAATGAGGCGCTTCGTCGTCTGCCCTGAGAAGCTTTTCAGGATGGAGCTTTCGTCCAGGATGATGCCGGCGAACTCGGAAGCGTCGAAGAGGTGCAGTCGCTCGTAATTTGTGATGACGATGCGCGACGCCTGCGGGCCACCGTCGCGAGAGACAATCGCGTCGATCCCGATTTCGTCGGCCTCGGCCTTGTGCTGACGGGTCACGCCCAGCGGGGCGAGCATCAGCACCGGGCGATTGGTGCGAGCGACAACCTCCTGCCCCCACGCCAGAGCGGCGCGCGTCTTGCCGAGGCCGGTATCGAGGAACATCGCGGACGATCCCGCGCGCAGGGCAAATTCAACCGCGGCGCGCTGATGCGGGAAAAGCGACGGCGGCAGATCAAACTCGCCATCGAACCCCACCGGAACGAACGCTCCACGCGAAGCCGAAATGATGTCGTGATAGATCGCAAGGCTCACGCCACGGCCCTCCGCTCTTCATCGCGAGCGCGAGCAAGGGCGTTCGCAGCAGCGGCTGGGGTGCAGTCGAGATTCGAGGCGATGGCGTGGGTGTCCAAGCCGGAGCGGAACATCCGAAGGACGCGGGCTTGATCAATCTCGCCGAGGGCCGAAGCCAATGGCGGGTTGGTCAGAAAATGCGCGCCGCGCGTTCGGGAGAGGTTCGGAATGGCGCTCACCGGCGGCGCCCCATCTTCGTTAATTTGAAGAAGCCGTGCTTCTTGTCGAAGCTGTCGGTCCGGCGCGGGGCGGCGCTCAGCCCATTGCAATGGGCACAGTAGGGCTTCCCCTCCTCGACCGCGTTGCCGCAGAACAGCTTCTCGGAGAACGGGACGTCATCCTTCCAGAGCGGCCAGCGGCAATGCCGCGTCTGCAGGTCGGCGAAGGAGATACGGGAGGCGACATAGGTGTCACCCGGCTCGATCGTCTTGGGAGGCTCCTGGCGGATCTTCGCGATCGGCACGAAGACGGCGCGCATCTGGCGCTGGCTTTTCTCGCGCTCGATCTTTCCCGCGCTTCGGGCGCGGAAGATGATGCCGGCAATCGTGTTGCGGCCGACATCGAGATCAGCGGCGATCTGGCCATAGGTCTTGCCGGCGTTGAAAGCCGCCACGACCGCGTCGCGCTGATCGGGCGTGATCTTCCGCGTGCCCTCAGGGCGATGAGCGCGGGCAACGGCGACCGGCACCAGCTTGCCGTCGGTCGACCGCCCCCAAGTGATGGAGCCGGGATGGAAGTTCATGCCTGCTCTCCGAATGAGGGATGATTGCCGCCACCGGTGCGGCGCAGGAATGCGGGGATCTCGATGTCGATCTCGCCGCGTTCGGTCTTGGGAGCCGACGGCTGCACGGCGCGAGCGGCGATGGCATTCGCGGCAGCGAGGCCCTTGATCGGCTCATCCGCCACCGGCGAGGGATCAGTAGGCGCTGAACCACCCTCCCCCTCGCCGGTCAGTGTGACGAATTCGGCACCTTGCGCCTGGGCGGTGACGACCTCACTCTCGGTGGCGCTGGCAGGTGCCGCTTCTTCCGGATTTGCACCGGCCGCCCCTTCGCTCTGGGCTGCGGTCAAAGGTCCGAGGGAGGTATTCGAAACTGGTGCGCCGGCTCTCACGGCGCTTCCGGTACCTGCCCCGGATGGCTGACCAATGCCCGTCTCGGGCTCCTGAACGGCTTGCCCCGTCACCGCATTCCCCGCCTTGGAGGGGATTGCCGGCTCGCCTTGGGCGCTATGGGGCTGCGCGCTCGCGCCGCGATCTACATGAGCTTCCTCCTGCGTTACCGGGGCATGCTCCCGGCTGGGGTTCTGACCGCGCCCCTCGCGTGCGGGCACATGCACGTACGTGCGAGGGGCGTTGTCGAAGGTCGAGACGTACAGGTCGACGATGGCGGCGCGCTCCTGCGCCTTCGGCGTGTCGGCCTTCGCGCGGCCGCGAATTTCACGGATGGCGACGCCGATCGCAGCCTTGTCGAAGCCGTGACCATTCGCCTCGCGGTAGATTTCCTTGATGTCAGCTTTGCGCTCGTCGATGTCGTCGAGAACCGACATGATGCGCTGCATGGTCTGAACGAGCAGGCCGTCGCTCATGACACGCTCCTGAGCTCGACGGCGGCGCGCAGGCGTGAGCCGGTGCCTTGCGCGGCGTTGATCTCGACGATCGCATCCGCGTATCGGGCGAAAATCCGCTTGATCTCGTTCGGGCTGAAATTGCCGTCCTTCGCCGCCTCGCCGACTTCAACGGTCGCCTCGCCGAGCACCTTCAGGATGCGGCCGTGAGCCTCCATCATGCAGTCGCTGATTTCTGCCTGAGCGCCCGTAACGACACGGCAGCCGGACCGCTCGGCCATCACGGTGGTGACGATCGGCTGACCGCACGCGGCCTCAAGCATCAGGACGATGCGGAGCGGCGGCAGATGATCGTTCCCCGGCGAAATGTCGCCGTAACGATGGATGGACGTGTCGGATATGCCGCAGATTGCTCCAGCGGCTTCATTCGTACCGATCGCTTTCACGAGGCTCTGGAAGGCGATCTTGATGCGGTAGTGCCATTCGTCGAAGGTCATTTGAGATCCCCGGTGGGATGGACGGCTCATTTCTCACGGTGCCGAGCGCACCAGTTCCTGCGACTGCTCACGCACAGTGGCGTTGCAGGAGTTGCGTTCGGTGGAGTGGGAGTTGATCGGAGTAGCGGGTCGCCGGCTGATGCAGAGGCTGGCGGCCCGTGTCGGCCCGAGAGCCGCAGCGAACGACAACGTCGAAGCCCAGCTCGATCTGTTCAGTCGCGCCGAGGATGAGCTCGCGAGGATCGCCGCTGGGCGCCGACCGAACCGACGGAAGCGGCGGCGCAAGGTCCAGGTCCCCGCAAAGCCGGCAGAGGTAGCGCGGAAGCGACCCGCCGCTGACGACCGCAGCCATCGGCTCCCCGCAGCGACGACAGAGCGTCATGTCGAGTGAGTGGGTCATGCCGCGTCCGCCTGCTCAAAGAAATCGTTGGCGGTGACCTGCCCTTGCGTAGCGGCCTTGATCTTGGCCACCGCCTCAGGACGTGGGACACGATCCCCTCGCGCCCACTTGCCGACGGCGAAAGTGGAAGCGCCTATCGCCTTGGCGAACTCGGCATGGGTCAGCTTCTGGGCTGTGAGGTAGGTCGCGAGCTTCATGAAAATGGAAAGTGCCCATATTGGGCTCCAATGTCAAGTCAGAAGTGCCCAACTTGTGCGCTCGAAATTGTGCCCGTATTGGGTAATTTGCCGCGATGGCCAATAACCTTCGCGCAATTCGAAACGCTTTGGGTCTTACGCAGCCCACTTTGGCGGAGCGTATGGGAACGACGAAGAACCAGCTAATCAAACTGGAAGCTGGTGACCGACGCCTGACTCAGGACTGGATCGAGAAAGCCGCGAACGCCACCGGCGTCGCCGTAGAGCTATTTGTGAAGGAGGGTTTCGAGCCAGTGATGCTGAGCGCCACGCCGGCCGCGACGCATCGTGTCCCTCTCACCGATCGCCCGCAGCGCGGCGGTCAGCCGGATCTTGCAGTCCGCGGTATCGCCATGGGGGGCAGCGAAGGCGAAGGCGATTTCCAGCTGAATGGCAACGCGCTCGACTACATTCCCAGGCCTGCGGGCCTGATCGGCCGCCCGAACGCCTTTGCAGTCATCCTGCGCAACACGAGCATGGAGCCGGTCTACAAGCACGGCTGGCCGATATTCGTAGACCCAGACGGACGAAAGCCTGTCGAAGGTGAAGACGTGCTGCTTGAGCTCTTTGGGGACGATCCCGACGATCGGGACAATGGACCAGCCTTCATTAAAACCCTGGTCAGGCAGCGCGGCGGCCAGATCATCGTCTCGCAATACAATCCGGCCAAGGAACTCAATTTCGACGCCAGTCGAAAAAAGAACCTCTACCGGGTGATCCCCTACCCTGAGGCAATGGGCCTGGCGGTTTGATTCCTTGAGCGCGCCGGCCTCGCAGGAAAACTATGTCGACGTCTATGTCGATGAGAGCAGCCAGACCAAGCACAGGTTCTTGGCGCTGGGAGCCATGGTCGTGCCATCCCGACATGCCGACTTGTTTCGCGAATTGATCGCAGAGGCGCGTTGGCCAGAGTTGCCTCACGGAGAAATGGCCTGGACTAAAGTCAGCCGGTCCAAACTGCCTGCTTATCGTCGATCAGTTGAGGCGTTTTTCGCCCCAGCCCCAGAGCTAAATGGTATCCAGTTTCA
The DNA here is from genome assembly GCF_023953965.1 of Bosea sp. (in: a-proteobacteria). Taxonomy (NCBI): domain Bacteria; kingdom Pseudomonadati; phylum Pseudomonadota; class Alphaproteobacteria; order Hyphomicrobiales; family Alloboseaceae; genus Allobosea; species Allobosea sp. Next base: position 2,893,563 of record NZ_JAMLIX010000001.1, on the reverse strand, counting down.
TTCGATCATCATCGACACTAGCAAAATCCGAGATAGCTCTTTCAACGGAGGATCGCGGGAAATTGGATTTAACAAAGAGATTTACCAGCTCCTACTCAAGGTATTCCGCTTGAACAGCTCTAAGCTGATGAACGTTTATCTTGACAGCAGGAACACGCCGATACCTCTGACCGAACTGAAGTCCGTATTGAACAACGGCGCCAGGCGATATAGGCGAGACGCCGACTGGCCGTTTAGACGCGTTCATTTCAAAGAGTCTCACACCTGCAACTGCCTTCAGATTGTTGATATCCTGCTTGGCTCAGTGGCCTTCCACGTCAACGGTCATAGGCAAAAAGAGGGTGCGTCTCCGCACAAATCCGAACTCTCGGATCACATTCTTCGACTCGCACGGGTGCGAGATGCGATGCGAGACACAGCTATGGCCGGCAGATTCACAATCTGGCACCGGCAGTTGCGTTGATAGCGGGGTCCTCCGAGCCTAGACGGTTGAGCCGCCGGCCGCCTTGAGCGGGGCCATTGCCATAGGCAGTGGATTCGGCCGCGGAGGAGTAAAATCACGGTATCACGGCAGGCTCTAATATCAATGGGCTGAACCTTGCGGTTCTGACAGTTCTGGCGTGATGAAACTCTCGCAGCAATAGCCCAATTCCGCCTCGATCGCGCTGATTTTTGTTTCCGCCGGCGGCGCGAGGATGCGGCTGTTCGGACCGCCTGCGGTGCCGCACATGGGCATCACGCTTGCTTCCGGATACAGACCCGTGCTCGCGAATTCGAACGACAAATCCGGGAAGGCCTTTGCTAGCCTCTCCCTGATGCGATCCTTGAACTCGACGAACGCCGTCTCTCGCCCGAGCGGCGGGAAAACGACGATCTGTTTCGTTTCCGGCAGGCCGTGGTGCCAAGGCTTCATCACTCACCTCGCTTGATTGGATAGACGCTGACATTCTTTCCGAGGCCGCCCCGGGCCCGGCAGACCATACAGTGCAGTTTGTCGTGCAGTCCGATCAGGCTGTAGACGCCATTGGCAACATGCTGCCGGATCTCGGCCGGCTGCATCCGCTTGCCGCGCCCGCAGTCGTCGCACCGCATGTCGATCGCACGAAACAGCGATAATTCCGGCCGCCAAGGCCCCTCTTCTGCCCATAGGCTCATACCCAACACCGCCCTGTTTGTTCTTAGTATGTTCTCATGGATTCCAGAGCGGCTTCCAGGAGTCCAGCGGGCCACTGACGCCTCCTGACACCCAATGGCAGTGGGGCCTAGTTACCAACAGGTCAGAAGGTGCCCAGATAGGGCTTCTTAAAAAGTGCCCATAATGGGCTTGACACAAGTGCCCGACTTGGGCACTTTCTCTCCATCAACGGAGAGAGACACATGTCGCCTTCCATCGCAGAAGTCCCCGTCGACGCGATCACCAAACGGCTGGAGATGGCCGCGCGGCGCATCGCTGACGGCATCCTCGAAGCTCTCGGGCCGGATCGTTCGGCCGGCTACGAGATCACGCCCCTCGAAGGCCCCGGCATCGGATCTTACGAGCGAGCCCAGCACTGCCAATCCGAGATCTTCCGCATCCAGCAGGAGGATCGCCGGGCCACCTTCGCAAAGTGCCTCGCCTCGCTCGACCGATCCCTCGCCGGCATCGCCGCGTCGGACGACATCACGCGCCACCTGCGTTCCGAGGCCGCGTGATGAACCCGGTCATTCTCGAAAGCTTCAACACCTGGATCGGCTGGGCTCAGAGCGATCTTCGCTGCCTGCCGACCGCCGATGAAGCGCCGAAGTCTCGCTCCCTGCTGCTGAGCACGGCGCGGCATTCGGTCCGCCACGCGCTCGTCGCTGCCAACAAGCTTGGGTGCGCAGCACGCAAGGCGCTCTGCCTGCGCGTCCTCAACTGGATAGCTGCTGACCTTCGGAGGCTGCCGGCATGACCCGCGTCCTTCACATCCCCGCCCGCTCCCGCGAGATCGCTCTCAAGGTCGCCTATGCGGTCGAAGCCGGCCGGGTGCCGTGCCTTGGCGACTATCTCGACGAGGACCGCGCGAAGCGTTCCGCAGAAGCGCTGACGGTTCTGCACCACGACCGCCATCAGGCGTTTTGCATCGTCCTCGAAACCCGCGCGGTGGATGACGGCCGTATTCCGGTTGCCCGCATCATCGACGGCATCGGCAGCCTTGCCGCCGCTCTCATGATCGTCGTCGGCGGATCGTACCTCACCGGCTGGGGGAGCATCCTCTGATGGATCGCTGCACCTTCTGGATGGTCTACGGGTTGCATCAGAGCGCTCCGACTGTCCGCCACAAGAGCGAAGACAGCGCCTTGAACGAAGCCGAGCGTCTGGCCCGGCTTCACCCCAGCATCACGTTCTTCGTGCTGGAGGCCACGCACCGAGTCCGCAAGCGGGACGTGCTCGTCGAGGCGCTCGGCGCCCGTTGCTACGCGCCGTCTCGCGAGGACGATGACGGGATTCCGTTCTGATGACCCGCTCCACAGCCCGCCACATCCTCGCAACATTCGCCGCATGGCGCGAACGCAGGCGCGCCGCGAAGGCAGCGGCCGCCCTCGCCCGGCGCATCGCCGCCGCTAACCCGGAGATCGTGAGCCTTCAAGCAAAGATCGCCGAGCACGCCCGTCGCCATCGGAAGGTCGAGCCCTTGCGCGGCCAGCTCCGCCAACTCGTCAACGCCCAGCTCGCCAAAGAGCAGGGCCGCTCTCTCCCCGAAAGGATCGCGTCATGAATGCGCATAGCGATGTCGCGAAGGTCCAGCGCGAGATCGAGGCCGCCAAGGTGCTGCGCGAGCAGATCGCTGACCTCGCCCAGGGCGACGAGGATTTCATCCGCGACACGCTGGAGGGGGAGCTCGATTTCGAGGGCATCGTGCGGACGCTGCTCGCCGAGATCGGTGAAGACGAGGCGCTGGCCGACGGCATCGACAGGTACGCTGATGATCTCGCCGCTCGCAAACAGCGCTTGACGGTACGCGCCAAGCTCAAGCGCTCCCTGATCTGCACGGCGCTCGAAATCGCCGGCCGCAAGACTATGGAGCTCGACGTCGGCACCGTCACCCTCTCGGCCGTGAAGCCGAAGGCCATCGTCACTGAAGAGGCCGACATCCCGGCCGAGTTCTTCAAGCCGCAGCCGCCGAAGCTGGACCAGACCGCGCTTTCCGCCGCGCTTCGCGATGGCCGCGAGGTCAAGGGCGCCACGCTGTCGAACGGCGGCTCCACGATCCGCATTCTGAGGAAGTGACGATGAACGCTGTCGTTCCCCTTCGCACGCCTGATTTCAGCAACGCGCAGCTCGCGCTGATCCGCAAGACAGTGGCCGCGGACACCAACCAGGACGAATTCGAGCTGTTCGTCCATACCGCCCGGCACCTGCGGCTCGATCCGCTCCGCCGGCAGATCTATGCGTTCGTCTACAACAAGAACGACGCGAAGAAGCGCCGGATGTCGATCATCACCGGCATCGACGGCTTCCGCACAATTGCGGAGCGCACCGGCAACTATCGCCCGGATGAGGACGAGCCCACTTTCGAGAACGACGCCACGGCCAAGGGGCAGGCGAACCCGGCCGGCATCATCAAGGCGACCGTGCGCGTCTTCAAGCACTCGCATGGCGCTTGGCACAAGGTCACGGCATCCGCCTATTGGGAGGAATACGCCCCGCTCAAGGAAGGCTGGACCGAAACCGTTCAGGTTCAGAACGGCACTTGGCCTGACGGCAACCCGAAGATGGTCACGAAGCCGGCGTCCGGCGCCGAGCGGACGCTGACGCTCGACACCTCAGGACAGTGGGGAAAGATGCCCCGCGTCATGCTGGCGAAGGTCGCCGAGGCGCTTGCGCTGCGCAAGGCGTGGCCGGACGATTTCAGCAACGTCTATGCCGCCGAGGAGGTGGACCGCAGTCGCACCGCCGAAATGACCGCTTGGGAGGCTGCCGAGGCCGGCTCGACCGAGAAGCGCCTTGAGCAGATCGGGCAGGGTCAGACGATCCTCTTCCAGTTCGACCCGACCGGGCCGCTGGAGCCGGTGCCGATCGGCAAGATCGCTGATCGCGTTGCCGACTTCATCCAGCGCAATCGCGAGGAGGTTTCGGCGATCGGCCTGTTCGAAAGCCGCAACCGGCACAGTCTCCGCGACTTCTGGGCGCGCTCGCCGAGCGACGCCTTGGAGGTGAAGAAGCTCATGGAAGGCGCCATGCGTGGCGCCGATCAGGTGGCGTGATGGCCGAACACCTTGCCTTGAAATGGGGCACGCTCAAGAGCTGGAATCTTGAAAGCGACCAGAGCCTCGCAGCCGCGCAGCGGTACATGGATGGCGGCGTGTCGATGAGCGCGATGGCGCAGCACGATACGGACGACCAGAAGCAAGCGCTTTGCGACCTGATCGATGTCATCGATGGCGAGATCACCAATGACTGGTCTGGCGAGACCATGACCAAGGATCAGGCGAAGCGCTACGTCCTGGAGTACGGCAAGGAAACAGGGGTGCGCTCATGAACGCCGTCATCCCCTTCCGCTGGAACGGCGAGGTGATGGAGCCGCTGCGCTCCTTCGCCAAGCGCTGCGATGCCGAGTTCACGGTCGGCGAGGTCTATAACCTCGAAGCCATCGAGCAGCGCTCGGCAGCGAGCCACCGGCACTTCTTCGCGTCGGTCAACGAGGCTTGGCAGAACCTGCCGGAGAACCTCGTCGAGCAGTTTCCGACGAGCGAGCATCTCCGCAAGTGGTGCCTGATCCGCGCCGGCTATGCCGAGCACCGAAACATCGTCGCCGCCAGCAAGGCCGAAGCCCAGCGCATCGCCGCATTCGTAAAGCCCATGGACAGCTATGCCGTTGTCACCGCCCGCGAGAGCGTCGTCACCGTCTACACGGCCGAAAGCCAGTCCTTGAAGGCGATGGGCAAGCAGCGCTTCCAGGAATCGAAGGACGCGGTCTTGAGCTTGCTCGCCGCGATGATCGGCACGGACCAGGTTGAGATCGGGAGGGCGGCAGCGTGATCCGGCGCCACATCTCCACGACCGAGCGCACCCGCATCTGGAAGCGGTTCAACGGCACCTGTCAGATGTGCTTCCAGCTGACCGGCATTCGGGATGTCGACTTCGACCACCACATCCCGCTCGAAATCGGCGGCGATGATACCGAGGAAAACCTCCGGCCTCTTTGCCGGCCGTGCCACCGGCTGAAGACCAAGGGCGACGTGAAGGACATCGCGCGCGCCAAGCGCCGTGAGGCAGCACATCGCGGGCTCAAGGCTCCGTCGCGCCGCCCCCTGCCCGGCTCCAAGGCCTCTCCGTGGAAACAGAAGCTCTCTGGCGAATGGGTGAGACGATGACGGAAGCGAAGGCTTGGAAGCGGCGATCCACCAGCGGCAGCACGTATGTCGACATCGACCTATCCGACTTCGATAGCGATCAGCTTCTGCAAGCGCTGATCGACGACGACATGATCAGCGAGGCCGAGGCCCTGTCCATCAAGGAGCGCGGCGGGGTCAACATCGCGCCGGACAAAAAGGTGGTGGTAGCCGCTGACGCCGAACTGGTCGACGACGCTTGGAACGAGATCCTGCGCGGGAGGAAAGGTGAGGCTCTGCACCTTATCGAGGCCGCCCTCGGCAGCCGTTGGCTCGGGAGGCTTTCGTGACCGACTACGACCACATCGCCGCCGCGCTTCTCGCGCTCATCGGAATCGGCTGGCTGATCTGGCGCGCGCTCGACCGCCGGATCTACGGGCCGGAGCGCCACGAGATGCTGCCGACTGACTGGGAGAAGCGGTGATGGCCGAACATAACCAGCGCTTCGACACCTTTGAGCAGTGGCTGAACAAGGCCTCGTCTTGGCTGACCCGTCACCCGCGCTACAACAACACCGAGCATGGCGACAAGGTTGGCTGGCGCGGTCATCACTTCACGGCGATGTGCTTCGACGCCAAAGGGCGTCGCGTCCGAAACGGAGGTGATTTTCAGCGAGCCCGCGACGAAGAAGCCTTCCCGGTTCATTGGATGTGGCCGGATCAGCTTTTGGATTTAGCCGTCAAGCACACGCTCCCCGAGGAGCCCCGCCATGACGCTTGACCCTCAAGCCCTGACGGCGGCGGAGAGCCGCATCATCCGCGCGCTGCGAGCTATTGGCCGATGGGCTGGCCCGACCCTCTCCGCTGCGATCGAAGCGGCTCTTGAGGGACCAGCACAGACCGGCTGGCAGGACATCAGCACGGCGCCGAAGAACCGGCCCATCTTCCTATGGGGCTATCTCGAATGCAGCGCCCTGTCTCGCCCGCACGTCGGCTGCGACGACCGATACGAGGCCGTTTGGCATGCTGAATTCGAGGCGTGGCAGGCCGTTGGCTATGGCGGTTGGATTGTCCAGCCCACGCATTGGCATCCCACTCCCGAGCCGCCTGTAGGTTCTGGCCAGAACCTAGCGGATGCCAACTCCAAATCCCCCATACAGGCAAGGGAAGAGTAGATGGGCATCTCCCCTCGCCTGATGACGAAGCAGGAGGCGGCTGCGTACTGCGCCGTCACCCCTTCCCGCTTCTACCAGCTCGTGAAGGCCGGGACGCTGCCGAGCGCAGTACCTGGCACGACCCGATACGACCGCGTGGCGATAGACCGCGCTCTGGACAAGCACGCCGGCCTGACGGCAGAAGCCGAGCTTTCGCCGCTTCAGGAATGGTTGGCCAAGGATGGTAATCGTGCGGCTTAAGGGGCTCGCCAGCTCGACGAAGAAGCTGGCGGACGGCACAACCCGCAAATACTGGTATGCATGGCGCGGCGGCCCCCAGATCAAGGGAGAGCCCGGCTCGCAGGAGTTCATGCAATCGCATGCCGACGCGCTCGCCAAGCGCAAGGCGGAGGTTTCGGCGGGTGACGACCTTCGGGCATTGATCCGCGAGTTCGAGGGCTCGACCGACTATCCGACGAGCGCCAGCTCCATGAAATCGTACAAGACCTATCTGGCGCTGATCGAGGGAAAGTACGGGACGCTGCCGATCAAGGCGTTGAAGGAAGCGGAGATCCGAGGCGAATTCCTGCGCTGGCGGGACACCTTCAAGAAAACCCCGCGCAAGGCGGATTACGTCTGGACGGTGCTCGGCAAGCTGATGAGCTTCGCGGTCAACCGTGGGTACATCAAGACGAACCCATGCGCCCGAGCCGGCCGGCTGGCCGAGTCGGGGACGCGTATCGACATCACATGGGCTGACGACGACCTGGAGCGGTTGTTCTCGGAAGCCCCGTGGGAGGTAGCGCTGGTGTGCTTCGCGGCCCTCTGGACCGGCCAGAGGCAGGGCGATGTACTCTCGTGGAAGCGCAGCAACATCCAGGATGGCGTTCTCCGGTTCCAGCAGGGCAAGCGCCAGAAAGGCAAGCCGCCGAAGAAGATCGCCATGCCCGTCCCCGCCCCGCTGGCGGAAGCGCTCAAGCGGGCGAAGAAGGGCGAAGCGCTATGCCTCAACTCGCGAGGCGAGCCGTGGACTGGGGACGGCTTCAGGGCCTCTCTGGCACGGGTGACGGAGGCGGCTGGAATCGACGGTCTGCGCTTCCACGACATGCGCGGCACGTTCAGCTCTGCCGCTGGCGATGCCGGGGCCTCAGAGCCGGAGATTTCGGCGGTGACCGGCCATGCCCTGCCCGGCCGTAGTGCACTGAGCACGGCCTATCTGAAGCGCTCTCTCGTCATGGCGACGAGCTGCGTCCGGTTGGTCGAGGAGTACAAGGCGGGGACGATCTGGTTCACGGCGTTGACCAAGAACCCCGGCCCCGACGCGAAGAAAAAAAGCAAACCGGCTCTGCAAACCGTTGCAAATCAGAGCGGGAAATGCGATTCTAAAAGCCAGCAGACGCCTAAGAAAAAGCGTTCTGAAACCAGCGACTTAGGTTCCGTGGTGGGTGATGTAGGGCTCGAACCTACGACCCGCTGATTAAGAGTTATCCGGCCTATATTCTTCAACAGATACTTAGCAATCACTGCCGTACGAAATCAGGCAGCCCGCGACATCTATGCGACGGCGCCTTCACAAGCAAGAATTTATCTATCCTGTATCAGACACCACCCCGAGCAGCCCATAAGCCGCCTCGGCATCCTCCCCGAACACGGCGACGAGGCGAGCCGGATCGGCCGGGCCGCCGATCGTGATCAGCATCTGGGCGCGGGCCGCCGCCGCCATATCCGCGCCCCACTCGGGCTCGGCAAGCGCGGATTGCGCGGCAGCCGCGAAGCCCTCCGAGACCAGCCCCGAGGCCACCGCGTAGCGATTGCCGCCAGCGTCCCGCCAACGGGCCGCGCCGTAGGTTTCTCCGTCCGCCGCGCTGTAGCCGAGCACGCGGGCGAGCTCATTTGCATCCGCAACAAGGGCCTCCGGACAGGCGATGGTCACGCGGATCATGGAAACCTCCCCTGCCACCAGGCCGTGAGCGCCACCTCGTCCCCGGCCGTAAGCGAGCCCTGCGCATAAAGCACGTCGCAGATGCGCGTCGCCCGCAGCACATTCTCGGCCGCCGAGATCGCGATGCCGCGCTCGACGGTGACCGCGCCGAGGTTATCGATCCATGCGCGGCTGTAGGTGCCGGCGGGCAGCGTGACGTTGAGCGTGTCGTTGCCGTCGTCGTAGAGGTGGTATCGCCCACTCGCCAGCGTCAGCGTCGGCCGGGAGAGCGCGGTCGCCTGGAGCGCGTGGCGACCGGCGATCTGGCGGACGCTGACGGCGTGGACCGTGATGTCGACCGGCGTCGCGCTCTGTCCGTAAAAGCCGAAGCCTAAACCCGAGCCGGCCTCGTGATTGACCAGCCGGGCGACGTATTCGACCGGCGAACCCGTCAGCGTGGGCGTATAAAGCGTAGTGGTGTTGCCCGCCCCGGAGATGCCGATCAGCCGGCAGGGACCGGACCCGCTGAGGGTCACGCGGATTTCGATCGCGGTGCCGGCCGGCCATATGAGGCCGGTGTCGACCCGATAGATGTTCCGGTCGATCGCGTTCTCGAAATGCAGGGTCGAGGCGGTTCGCGCCGCGTTGCCCGAGACATTGATGAAATCCCATGCCGGCGCGGTCAGGCTCGCGGGCGCCGTATTGGCGCCGAGCGCGGCGCCCTGCGACATGTCGAGGACGAGACCGACCGTCAGCCCGTCGACGGCGGCGACCGTGCCGGCATGGGTCTGGAACATCCGGCCCCGCGCGGGATCGAACCCGCCGGCCCAGAAGCCGGGGACGCCGCCGGAAAACAGCGCCGCGGGCGACCAGGCCGGGCCGAGAACGGCGACCTGCGGTATCGACAGGCCGAGACCGAGCATCACCCGACGAGCCCGACGATGCCGGTCGCCGTGGTCGCGGCGCGCACCTGTCGGCAACACAGCGGATGGTAGCCCCGGCTGACCGCGAAGGTGACGATTTCGCCGTCGGCGTTGTCCTCCAGGACCACGACGAGATTGCCGTCGCCGCCGACATAGAGCGCCGTCGTATACTCGTCCAGCTCCGCATCCGCAGGCGTGATGGCGAAGGCGCGGCGCGCCGGATTGCCCAGGCCCGCTTGAGAGGACGTCTTCGGCCGCTTGGCCGGGTTCACGGGCATGGTCAGCTCCTCCTGAAAAGCTTGGCGATGAGATCGGAGCGCTCGGCGATCCAGATCGCCGCCGCGACGAAGGGCGCACCCCACAGGACAAGGCGGCGCATGATCCGGGTGAAAACCATGCCCTGCCGAATGAAGGCGGTGTCCTTTCGCATCGCCGCATGGTCGAGCCGCAGGCGATCGACCGAAAGCTTGACGCCCTCGATCGCGCTGGCGCGCTCGGCCCCGAGCCGCAGCAACGCGTCGAGCTTCCCGAGGACATCGGCCATCTTGTCGTCCATCGCGTCGAGCCGTTCCTCGGCGACCGCCAGGCGCTCGCCATGGCCCTGCGGCTGGCTCGCTCGCCGCGCCATCTCAGCGCTCCCAGCAGCCGGCGGCGACGCCGCGCTCGAAATGGATGTCGATGCGCCGCGTCTCGGCAGGTGTCGCGCCGCGCACATCCGCGAGGCTGTCGACGATGACACCGCAGGGCTGCGCGATCGCGACGCTGTCGCGGGCGCAGCCGGAAAGGCCGAGCGCGAAGACAAGGATCAGGGCTCGCATCGGCCGGCGCTCCTGTTCCATGTCCCGGCGCAGGCGAGGACCGAGCGCGTTGCCGCGTCCGCCTGCCGGCCGGCCTTCGCGGCTTCCGCCTCGATCGCGGCCTTGATCTCGAGGCGTGCCATCCGTCGCGCGTCCTCGACGGCCGCCAGATGCCAGAGGACGCCGCCGGCGATCGCCGCCACAGCGAGCCAGAACGCGACCGGGAGATCGCCGAAGACGGCGGCGATGCCCGCCTTGAGGATGCTCATACCGGCGCCCTCCCGCGCAGGATCGCGAGCCGCCCGGTCGCGGCGAGCCAGAGACCGACGCCACCGGCGATCAGGATCAGGGCGAAGGCGGCGAGCGCCCAGGGGCTCTGGATCGCGGCGACGAGCGAGGCGCCGGCCGCCGCGCCGGTCGAGACCGCGACCGCGCCGGCGGAGCCCGAGCGCGTCACCGGCACGTCGTCGGGCTCCGCCGCCACCGGATCGACATCGGCCGGCTGCGGCGTCAGCTCGCTGCCGGCGGCGAGCGCATCCTTGAACGCCTTGTAGTAGGAAGCGATCAGGTTTGCCTTGTCGCCCCCGCCATTGATGATGGCGCGCGCTCCGACCGGATCGCCGGGCAGGGGGCCGAAATAGCGATCGAGCGTTTCCGGCCAGCCATCCTTCGACTTGCGGAAGATGCCGCGGACCATGCCGCACAGCAGGATCTCGGCCGCGATCTTCGGTTCCATCGCACGGCCGGGGTTGGCGACGAGGTCGACGCCGACCATGTCGCCGGCCTTGCGGTAGTTCTCCTCATGCGTGAGCTGGACGAAGCCGCGCCCGAAATAGCCCGTCCGCCAGTACGGCGCTCTGACCGCCTTGAGCGCGCCATGCCCCGGCTTGGCCCATTCGGCGTCGAGCCGGGCGATAGACTGCGCATCGGTTTTCCCATGCGCCTCCCGGATCGGCTGCATGGTCCCGGCCGTCTCATGCAGCGTCGTCGCCAGCGCATAGGCGAGCCAGCGCGGATCGGTGATGCGCAGCCGGTCCCAGGCGTCGAGGATCGCCGTCATGCCGGAAACCTGCGCGCTCGAAAGCTTGCCGCCGAAGGGCGCGCGGCGGGCATAGGCGAAGAAGGTGGTGCGGTTCAGCATGGGCGACCTCTACAGGCTGGCGCAATGCCGCCAGAAGGCGGCGCGGGCCTCAGTGGACCAGGGCGGATCGGCGAGCCCGGCGAAGGCATCGGCCAGCGGATGGCCGAAGGCGAAGCGCGTCGCGCCGCGCAGCAGCATGCGGGCCGGGAACCGCCCCACCTCCGGGAGCTGCTCGACCAAAGCGAGGATCGCTGCCGGCAGCGTCCCGGCCGCCACCCATTCCTCCGCTTCCACCTCCGAGATCAGGCCGAGCCCGGCGAGGCCCTGGGCGAACTGGCGGTCGGAAATCTCCGCGACCGGACCGGCCAGAAAGGCCGCAAGCCCGGCATCGTCGGCCGCGAGCCATTCCTCGGCCAGGCCCGGCTGGAGCTGGCGATAGGCGCCGACGATCGCGCCGTCCCTGCGCTCGACGAACATCAGGGGGTCCTCCGGTCGATCCAGCCGAGAGTCGAGATCCGCAGCAGGTCGGACGCGCCCGAGACCGAGATGCGGCTGCGGACCTGGCGGCCGGTGTCGGTCCGCACGAGCAGCGTGCTGTAGAAGGAGACGACGGTGGGGGACGTCACGCCGCAATTGAAGACGGTGCTCGACGGCACCGTGTCGGCCTGGTCGAGCGAGGAGATCAGGCCGAACCAGTTGTTCGACCCGTTACTGCCGCCGGCGATCATCATGGCGATGGTCCTGATGCCCGCCGGCACGCTCAGTGTGCGGTTGACGGCCGCGGTGCCGGGGTTGGTCGCCGCGACGTCGAGCACCGGTACCGTCCGCCAGAACCAGTCGCCATCCTGCAGGAAGGCGGCGATCGTGCCGCTCTCGCGCAGGATCGAGCCGAGGCGCCGAAAGGCGTCGTAGCTCGGCGGCAGGTCCGGCGCGGTCGGCGAGAGCGAGAACAGGGCATCGACCACGCCGGTGTCGGAGCGGCGGATGAGATGGACGTGATAAGTCCCGTCCGCCGCCGAGCCGGTGTCGAGCCCGCCATTGCCATGGCCGGCGAACCAATTGGCGTCCAGCCGCTTGGTGAGGGCTGAAGCCAGGACGAGGTTCACGCCATCGCCCGCGTCGCGCGCGGTGCCGGCGCCGATGTCGATGTCGTTCACCGCATCCACCGCGTTGTTCGACAGGATGAGCCCCGCGATGTAGCCGCGCGGCAGGCGCTGCACGATGGCGTCGATCGCGTCGTCGACGGCCACAAACGCCGCATCCACCTCCGCCTTCGTCGGGATGGCGATGCCGCCGGGGGTCGCGCCGTCCTGCAGATGCAGGCGCAGCGTCGTGGTGTCGACGACCGGCTCGCCGAGCGGGCCGGTATAGCCGGCGACCTCAGCCGAGGAGCCCCGCGCGAGCCGGCGTGGAATGCGTGCCATCAGAGGGTTCCCCAGTCTTCTTCGGAGGTGACGTCTTCGGAGAGCAGTCCGAAATCGTGGATGATGCCGCCGACGGACGCGGCCCAGGCCTCGGCCTCCGTCGCGAACTGATGCGAGACGACGGACCAGTGCAGCGCCGAGCGCTCGCCTTCCGCGACCGGGACCTCGTAGGGCGACGTTGCATAGGCGCGGGCTGTCGCCGCCGAGGCGGCGGCCGAGGCGACCTCGGCGTCGAAGGCGCCGAAGGCGTCGCCGACGATATCGGTGTCGCGCCGCAGCTCCTGCAGGGTCGCGGCCTGCATGTCGAGCTCGCGCTCCAGCGCGGCGGTGACGATCGCGCCGCCGCGCGTCACGTCGGTGATGCGCCCGTGGACGCGCCTTCCCTGCACCAGCACGCGCGTGCCCGCCGCAAGCCCCGCCGCGAAGGCGACGGTCACGAAGCCCGCACGCGGCGACGAAAGATCGGCGCTCCACGCGACCGGCGGCACCTGCCACGGCACGTCGTCGGACGGCCTGGTGCGCACGTCGATGTCGAGCGGGTCGAAGGCGAGCCAGGGCGTCGGCCCGAACACGGCCTGGGCCGGCAGCGCCGTGTAGACGCTCTGGCGCGTCGAGCGCGGCAGGGAATTGGCTGTGGACATGGCGGCCCTCGATCGAGAGAGCCGCACCATGACGCCCGCGCGCGGGCGTCAACGGCTAGCGGGCGACCTGAACCCTGAGGGGCGACAGCAAACCGCTATGAACTTCAACCGGGTCTAGCACCGTCACCGCAGCCTTGCCGATCACTTCGACAGGCAACGCACCGACGACATCCACATGGACCTTTTCGACCACACGCACCGTCTGCGCATGATCAAGGGCTCCGCCAACGATCTTTACATGGACGGGAGAGTGCTGGTCGGACTGGACGGTCATAAAGCCTGTATGAAATCCGCTCGTCTTAACCGTCGGCCCCTCTAACAAAAAATACGCAACCATGCCGCATGTCAGCATGTTAGCGATCGCGCTCAGCACCACCAAGACTTTCATGGCCCGCCCCGCATCCAGTTGTCGCCATGGCCGACGCTACGCGACCCGACGAACCTACAACAAGCCCCTGTTTGACAAATCGGTGCCGCTGATTCAGTTTCGCAGCGGAGCTCGTAACTCCTAGATGAGAGTGGATGCCGCCCAACTAGCGGCTTTTTTCGTGCGCAGAATCGCGCATGAATGCCCCTGCGGCGGGGGTGCGGTGGAATAAGGCTCGCGAGAGCACGAAGAAGCCCGCCTGACTCTCATCAGGTTACGAGCCCCCGCCACCCGCGCGTCTCGTAAGCGCGCGCGTTGCGGCCACGCCGATGAGAGGGCAACCGCATGTCGAACATCACCCCCTTCGTATTTGAGGACCAGCTTATCCGCGTCGTCGAAATCGACGGCGAGCCATGGTTTGTCGCGAAAGATATTTGCGCGGCACTCGGGCTCGCGAAGCATGACACCGCGCTTGAACGTCTGGACGATGACGAAAAGGGGTCCCACAGTATGGGGACCCTTGGCGGCCAGCAGACGGTTTCGATTGTTTCCGAGGCAGGCGCCTACCGCCTGACATTCACCTCCCGCAAGCCCGAGGCCGAGCGCTTCAAGCGCTGGCTCGCCCATGAGGTCATCCCCGCCATCCGCAGGACCGGGCGCTACGAGGTGCCCGGCGCCCCGCCGCCGGCGGCGGAGGGCGCGCTCGCGATCGGCGGCGAGCCATTGGCCGTCGCCTCCTACAAGCTCGCCCTGGTGCGCGAGGCCCGCCATCTCTATGGCTACGCGCGCGCCCGCGCGCTGTGGGAGAAGCTGCGGCTCGAGAGCGTGCCGGGCGGGCCGGCGAGCGCCGACGAGGAGGCGCGCGCCTGCCTCGCGCATCTGCTCTCCGGCAAGGTGCGCGGCGGCGCCAACCTGATGCTGTCGGAGATCGAGGAAGCGCTCGACGGCGACATCGAGGCGCGGCTGTCGCTGCTCTCCTGCGGCATCGACGCCGTGCCCGAGATCGACGGCTTCACCGTCGCCAGCGGCGCGCCGCACCTGATGCAGATCTTCGCCGACACGCAATGGCGCGACCGGATCTATGTGCGCGTGCTGAAACGGCTGCCGGGAGCGCGGGCGACGGGGCCGCAGAAATTCGGCGAGCCGATGACGCGCCGCGGCGTCTTCATCCCGGCCGATAATCTCGACCTGGGCGCGGCGGCGCGGCGGCAGGTCGCCTAGCGCGAGAAGATCGCCGTGAAATCCGGCGCGCGGTCCGGGCGGGTTTCGCCCGGCCGCCACCACGAGCCCTGCTGCAGCTCGCGCTCCAGGCGCCTTTCACGCTCGCGCATGCTGCGATGGGCGTTCGGATCGACCTGATACTGCAACTGGTCGATGACCACGCGGTTGAACGCCGCGCGCGTGTACCAGAGATTGGCGATCGGCGTGTAGCGGCCGAGGAACCGCACCGCCTCCTTCGAGCGGTTGTATTTCTCGTCCCCGTCGATGAAAGGCCGGACGCCGGCCACGGCGAGGGCATCACCGGCGAGCTGGCCGACCGGGCCGAAAGCCGCGAGCTTGTTGTCGCGCACGGTGCGGCTGACATCGGCGAGCAGGTAATCGCCGAAGAAGCCTAGACCGCCGCCCTTCAGCATCGCCTCGCCCCAGAACCGCTTCGACAGCATGTCGCGCGGGTCCTTGCCGTCGCGCAGCTGCGCGAGCTGCAGCGCCACGCCGCCGAGCAGCGAGGTCCCGATCAGCGCCATGCCGGCATAGGCCGCGCCGCGGGCGCTCCCGACGCCGCCCTCGACCGCGAGCCCGCGCAGCGTGGTGGCGAGAAAGGAGAGCGGGAACGACAGATACATCGCCATCGACAGCCGCGCCTCGCCGATGAAGGTGCCGGCCACCGCATCACCCTTCAGCGCGGCGCGCGTGCGGGCCGAGCCGGACGGCACGGCCTCCTCCAGATAGGCGTGCATCGCCTCGGAATAGCGCATGGCGATGTCGAAAGCGCGCGGATCGTGATGATCGGCGATGTCGACCGGCCGCAGCAGGCCGGCCGCGTCGGGCTCCGGCCGGTGCGCCGTGACCTTGCCGATGACATCCCATTCGGCCTCGCCGATGCCGAAGCCGGCGAGGAAGCGGCGATAGGGCATGTCGAGCTTGCCCCACGCCATGGCCTGCCGGTCGGCGGCCACCGACATGAAGTCGAAGGCCTCGGCCCGCCGGCCGAGTTCCGTCCATGGCGTCAGCCCGCTCCAGTTCAGCACCCGGTCCGGCAGCCAGCGGCTCCATTCCGGGCCGGCGAGCGTGCCGGCATAGCGGGCGTTGAGGCCGAGATGGTGCATCGCGTCCTCGACCAGCAGCCCCGCCCGCAGCACCTCGCGCCGCCCTTCGCCGGCCAGCACCCTGACGCGGTCGCCGATCAGCCGCGTCACCGGCAGGCCAGCGAAGAGGCGCGCCTTGGCGGCGACGGCCGGATCGGACAGCGCCGTCAGCGCCGCGCTCGACAGCTGGATGCCGGTCAGGGTGTTGCGCACCGCCGCCATCGTCGAGGCCGCCCAGTAGTTCTCCGGCCGGGCGCCGCCTCGCACCTCGCGCCAGAGATTATCGATCAGCGATTGCCCCTGCGTCTGCCGGCCCTGCGCCCGCTCCGCCAGCTTCGCCATGGCGCCGCCCGGATTGAACAGCGTCTCCTCGCCGGCCGCCGCCTTGCCCGCTTCCGAGCGCACGACCTGCTTCAGCCATTCGACCGTGGCGGAGGGGTTCGGGCCCAGCACCTGCAAGGAGGCGATGTCGCGCGCCAGCCCGCCGAGATTGTCCATCAGCGTGGCGAAGATGTCGCGGGAACCGAAGGCGTTCTGATATTCGCGCCAGCCGGCCGCGTCCTTGAAGATCAGGAAGCGCTGCTCCCCGCGCTGATTGGCGAGCGCGCCCTTGCCGAACATCTGCATCGTCGGCTCGCGGTCGCTCCAGCCATCGGTGATCAGGCGCTTGAAGGCGATCTCCAGCACCTCCGCCAGCCGCTCGTCCTTGAAGGGCTCCTGGGTGAAGGGATCGATCATCCGTTCGCGGTCGAGGCGCGGCGTGATGAACGAGCGCCAGGCGTCGAGGCCCGCCCGCGACAGGGCGCGCGTGTCGTGCTTCTGCGGCAGGTAGTTCTCGATCTGCGGCATCTGCCCGCCGCCGGCATTGAACATCCCGACGAACTCGTCGTTGACCTGCCGATAGGCCTGCCAGAAGCGCCGCGCGGCCTCGTCGCCGGTGCCGGTGCCGTACGCCTCGTCGATGATGTGGTCGAGCCGCATCCGGTTGCCGCGCCGGCCGCCCAGCCAGCTCCGGCGCTGGTCGTGCAGCAATTCCTCGAGGCGCGCATGCGCATAGGCCGTGATCGCCTTGGCGCGCCCCTGGACCGAGGCATAGCCGGCGAGCCGGTTCTGCTCGTTGGAGAGGACCGACAAAGCCGCCTCGAGCACGTCCGGCCGCTTGTCCGGCCCACGAAACGCCGCGATGTCGGAGCGGATACGATCCGTCGCGGCCTCCTGCAATTCGGAGAGGCGCCGCTTGCGGGCGGCCTGCGCCTCCAGATCGGCGGCGAGATCATCCTTCGCCGCGAGATCGGCGCCGCGCGGATCGCCGGCGCGGGCGCGCTTGAAGCGCTCGTAGCGGCGGATGAGATCGTCGGCCTCGTCGGCGGCGATGGCGCCCTGGTCGCGGGCGGAGATGATGCAATCGCGAAATGCCATGGGTCAGACCTTGCAGGCGGCGACGATATCGTTGAGGAAGCGCTCGCGACTGCCCGCCAGCTCGAATGAGCCGGGCGCGACGAGGCCGCCGCGGCCCGCCCCGTCCTCGCCGGGGGTGAGGTGCAGCGGGTCGTTGCCCACAGGCCTGTCGGTCACGGCGGCGGCGTTCTCACGCGGCGGCGGCACGGCGCGCGGCTCGAATTCCGGCACGCCAGCAATCCGGGCGGCGACGCGCCGGGCGCTCCCGGCCGCGATCGCATCGCCGATGATCTCGCGGGCCTCGGCGACGTTGCGCGGGGGATGCGCCTCCAGCTCGGCCATCAGCGCCGCCTGCCGCTCCGGCTCGACCGCCGCCCGCTGGACGAGCGCGCCATAGCGCGGGTCGACGGCGCCGCTTTCGATCGCGGCGAAAGCCTCGTCGCCGAGCAGCGCGACCTGCCCGGCCTCGCGCACGGCCGGCGACGGCGACGACAGCGCGCTTTCGATCAGCTCAGGGTCGCGCCGCAGCACGCCCAGGGCGCCGAGCGCATCGAGGTCGTCGCGCTCCAGTACGGCGAGCGCCGCATCGTCCGTGACCCCGGCGCGTACCGGGAACACCGGCTCGGCGGGCATGATGTCGCCGCTCTCGGCCCGGGCCACGGCCTCGGCCATCGCGCTGCGATGGGCCGGCGGGGCCACATCCGGCGGCGGCGGCGTCAACATGTCGTCGGCGGCCTCGGCCCGCCCGGCAGCGCGAACCTCGGCGACCGCGTCCGCATCGGCGCCGATCGCCCGCAGCGCCGCCTCGGCCTCGGCCGGCGTGGCCGTCCCGTCCATCACTTTCCCGATGGCGGCGCGGTCGGCGGCGCGCAGCGCCTTGAAGACCTCGCGGCCGCCTTCGATCACACCGCCCGCACCGGCGCCGAAGGCGGCCGCCAGCGCGATGTTCCTGGCGGCCTCGCCCCAGCCGCTTTCCAGCCCGGCTTCGCCGCGCCACGACTGCACAGCGGGCTGGGCCAGGGCCATGACGCCGGCATTGATGACGGCTTCGCGGCCCGCGACCTGCGCAATGCGGACCGCCACCCGCGCGCCGGTGCCGGCGCCGCCGCCGACGAAAAGCGAGGCGACCTGCAACGGATCGCGCGCCATGGCGCCGACGCCGCCGGCGATGCTGCCGAGCACGCCCGCCAGACCATCGGCCTCGGCGAGCGCGCGCTTGTAGGCGGCATCGGCCTCCTGCGTGACGGCCCGCGCCTGGGCGAGCGGGTCCATGACGAGATCGCCCACCCGGTCGGGATAGGACTGCGCCAGCTCCTGCAGCTTGTCCATGAAGAGACGGCGGCGGACATCGGGCACGCCATTGCTCTGGGCGTTGCGCCCCTGCGCCATGGCCTCGCGCACCTCGTCGCGGAACAAGCGCGCCGCCTCGGCGCCGTAGCCGTCCCGCTCGGGGTTTTCGAGCAGGACGCCGGTGACTTCCTTCGCCTTGTCGATGATCCGGTCGTAACCGGCTTCGAGCGCGAGCGCGCGGGCATTGCTGTTCTCGCCATAGCTCATCGCCCGATAGGCCGCGCCGGTGACGCGGGACAAGGCGTCGGCATTCCCGCCGATGGTCCGGAACGGCGAGATGTCGCCGGGGTCGCCGGCCGGCATCACCTCCGCCAGCGCGTCGCTCAACCCGCCATATTGCGCGGGATCGGCAAAGGTCGTGCGCCGGTAATAGGTGCCGTCCGTCCGCGAATCCCCGAAGAAGGGCAGCATCAGGGACCCCCGAGAAAGGCGCCGGGAACCTTTTCGCGCAGCGCGCCGCGCACGAGGTGCCACGGCAGCACGAAGATGCCGCCAGCGGCGTCTCGGATCCATTGCGGATCGTCGCGGCTGTCGGGATCCTTCAGCGCGAAGCGATAGCCGCCCTCGACCGCCTCCGGCAGCGCCGTCCGCAGATGCGCGGCGTTGAAGCCCGGGGCGAGCTTCACAGGCAGCGTTTCGAGCAGCTTGTTGTCGATCGCCTTGAAGATGTCGCGCAGCCGGTCCTGCCGGACATCGGTCGGCGCGATCACCGGGCGCTTCGCGGCAAACCAGCCGTCGTCGCGCGCGACATAGCCGACGCCGCCATAGATCTTGCCGTTGATCTCCTGCTCGCCGAGCACCTCGCGCACCGCCTGCTTGTAGATGCGATCCGCCAGCGGCCCCTTGTTGGTCGATTGCCCGCGCAGCTTCGTCGTCGCCAGCGTCTCGGCCGCCTTCTGGACGCGACCGGCATCCATGGCCCGATCCTGCATGGTCGTTCCGACCACCGATTCGAAGGCGGTCCGGAAGCTGACCTGGTCGACGCCGAGCGGCTTGGCGACGCCTTCCCCGCTCTTGGCGGCCTCGATGATCTGCCGCCCGGCGATGATCTCGCGCGCCGCCTGCTTCGATCCGCCGCCGGCGAGCAGCAGGCCGGCATGGGCGAGATCGGGCGCGATGCCGCCGATGTCGCGCAGAACGCGCGGCGCCGCCGGCCCGGCGGCGCTGACTATCGCCTGCACCGTCGCCACGGCCGTCTCGCCGCCCATGCCGATCTTGCGGGTGATGTCGCGCGCCTCCTCCTCTTCAAGCACTTTCCGGTCGGGGTTGAGGTGCGCGGGCAAGGCGTCGGCCGATGCGACCCGTTCGCGCAAGCTCTGCTCCAGCGCCAAGGGCTGGTCGAGCCGCAGCGGCGGCAGGGCCGCCAAGCCGAGCGCGCGCGCGTTGGAGATCGGATTCTCGGCGATACGCTTGCGCATGCCGGCCGCGCGTTCCTGCAACCAGAGCATGTCTTCCGAGGCGGTGCGGCTGGGCTCAGCCCCCGCCACCGCGCGCAACTGACGGCCCACCACATCGAGCATTTCCGGGCCTTCGGCGTTGGCCATCGTCAGCCAGCGCTTCCGCCGGTCGAAACGGTCGAGGCGCGACTGCCCGTCCGGCAGCGCCGCCGTCGCCTCCCGGAAAGCCGCCACCTCCGCCGCCGGCGGCGTCTGCCCACGCTCAAGCCGGGCCAGGAGATCTTTCGCTATGCCGTCACTGGCGTTAAGCGCCCGCACGCCGTCCGTGCGGATTGTATTGATCCGCTTGCGGAACGCGGCGTCGATATCGACCATCAGATCGGCGTCGCGCCCGACCGGGCCGAGATCGCCGGCCGCCGCCTTCCTCCGGAAATCCTCATGGGCCGCCGCCGCCTCGGCCTCCGTCGGGAGATTGGCGATCTTCGCCCCCCAGCGGGCGCCCTCGACCGCGCGCTCGCGCTGCGCCTTGTTCTTCGCCGCCTGCTCGGCCGTGATCGCGCCGCTTTCGAACAGGCGCTTGTCCCGCCGCTCAGCCTCGTCCAGCTCGCGCCGGGCATTCGCCAGCGCCTGGGGGCTGTCCGGCGCCGCCTGCACCTGCGCCACGGCGATGCCGGTACTGGCTCGGTTGCCTTCCCATGCGGCCGCGCGCGCCTGATCCTGCACCCGGGTTTCAAGCGCGTCGAGCGCCTTCACCTGAAACGGCAGGCGCAGCCGCTCGAAGGAGGCGGAGACCTGCCCCCGGATCTCGGGAAAGGCGTCGTTGTCGAGGATGTCTTTCTTGAGGGCATCGAAGGCGCCGGTCAGAGCGGCCGGGTCGCCCTTGTTCGTCTGATAGGCATCGAGCATGCGCTGGCGCAGCTTCGCATCGAGCGAGTCGAGATAGGTGGAGGTCGCGGCCTCGTCGAAGGCGCGGCCCTTGATCGAGGCGGAGCCCGTGGGCCGAAACGCAGGATCATTTCCAGCAATGGCGCCTTCACGCTTGCCTTCGGCAGCAGCCGCCCGATCCGCCATATGCCCGAACACGCCGGCAAGGTCCGATCCGACCCGGAACAGCGCCTCGCCTTCCTGCCCGGCACCGCGCTGAACGTCCGGCAGCCCGTCCGGCAGGGCGCCCTTGGGGTTGAAGGGCGAGATGGCGCCGACCGCACGGCCGAGACGGTTGGGCATCGGATCACCCCTTCTTCGTCGAGGGCGCGAAATCGTAACGGTTCGCGAGCGAGGCCGCGCCCTTGAGGCCGAGCCCGACGGCGTTGATCGTGGCCGCCTTCTTCGCCGAGCGGGCCGAGCGGACGAATTCGTTCTCACGCTCCTGCAGCCGGGCGATGCGCATGTCCTCGGTGCTCTGGTCGATGACGAGCGCGGATTCCGCGTCGCGCTCCGCCTCCTTGCGGGCGACAGCCGGCGTGCCGAACGACAGGTCGACGCCGGAGGCGGCGGCGGCGACGTCGCGCTCGCCGAGCGTGGCGAGCAGCGAGCGGCGCAGGCTGTCGCGCCGTTCCGTGCCGCGGATGCGCTCGATATCCTGCTCGGTGCGGGCATCGGCCGCCTGGGCGTAGAGGGAGCGCGCCTGCTCGCTGCCGGCCTGGCGCGCGCCCATCATGCCCGCGACCGTCGCGGTGCCCGACAGGATGGTGGCCAGAACGGACCCCGCGCCGATGAGGGTGCCCCCGGCGCCGCCGGCCGTGCCGCCGATGCCGAGGGCGGAACCGACGGCGCCGGCCGCCGAGCTGATCCCGCCTGCGATCGTCGAAAGGGCCGCTGCCGCGAATTCCATGTCAAACCCTCGCTTCGATGGTGAGGCTGCGGACGCGCAGCCGGCCCGGGCGGATTTGCGTGATCGCGACCGCGCCGTCCTCGCTCCAGCCCATCAGGCCCGTCGCCTCGACGGCACGCTCGACCGGCTCGATCGGCCGGTCGGAGATGTCGCCGCCGCGCAGCAGCGCGATATCGCGCGCCGGGCGGCCGTTCGCGCCGATCGCGATCGAGGTCGTGCCGATGAGCGCGGCGCGCACCGTGTGGACGCGCACCGGCCGCTGCAGCACCGTGCGCTCGCCGACGAGGCGCGGCACCGGCAGGGTCTTGACGAGCGGCGCGGTCCAGCGGCCGACGATGACGGTGAAGGCGGCGTCGGGCAGGTCGATCGCCCCGCCGGCGACGGTGAACGGCCCGCCCGCGTAGCCATCGGCGAGGACGAAGACTTCAACGCCCTCGAAATCGTCGAGCCCTTCGATCCGGTCGCGCTTTTCCTCGAAGCTGAAGACGCGCTCCTGATGCATCACCGCATCGTCCGTCAGCCGCTCGCGGATCAGCATGCGGCGCTTGCCGACCTGCCGCTCGACCAGGAGATAGGCGACGTTCGCGCCGTCGACGCAGACGTCGCGCACCTGCCCGGCCGTGACGAAGCGGCAGAACGCCGTCACCTCCTGATTGCGGATCATCACGCCGACCAGCAGCAGGCCGTCGTCGCGGACCGCGAAATAGCGCGCGGCATCGGTCGATTGCGAGGCCCGCTGTAGATCCGCGCGGACGACGCCGCGCACCAGATGCGAGGCGAGCAGCGAGACCGGCTCGCTCTCATAGCTCTGCGAGACGTCGGAATAGGTCGCCGCATAGACGATCGAGCGGGCGCGCCCGACATAGAGCACGCCGCCCTCGCTCTCGACCGGGCGGATGCCGGCGGCGATGCCGTTGCGCGACGCCTGCACGATGTTCGGGGGCGTGCCGCGCGCGATCGCGCGGTCGGTCACGAAATACTCCGCCTCGTCGCTGAAGAAGAGCAGGTGCTTGAAGCGGGCCAGGAACTCGATGCGCTCGGCGCCGGCCGTGTCGAGCCGGAAAAACAGGCCGCCCGCCGCATTCTCGACCGCGCTGTCGAGATCGAAATACTCGCCAGTGACGGAGCCGCAGACGGCGCCGACCTGCGAGCGGAAGCCGGCGAGGTAGAGCCGGTCCTGAAAGAAGCCGCCGGCATTCGGCCAGCCGCGCTGATTGGACATGATCGCCTCACCGCCCGGGTCGCCGCTGGCGGTGTAATTGGCCACGGCGGCGGCGGTCGAAACGTTGTTGATGACTGGCGTCAGGGCGAAGCGCTGGCCGGCATTGGCGCCGCCGAACACAATGGTGAGGGTGTGACGTGTCGCGTCGACAGCATTCGGAGTCACGGTCAGACCCGTACCGACGGACGGCAGCGCCTCGAGCGATGCCTTCAGGGCCGTGGCGAAGCCGCCCCAGTCCGGCCCTGAATTGAGCGGCACGCCGGCCGCATCCTCGCCGTTGACATTGCAATCCAGCACGAGACCGGCCGGATTGCCGGAATAGGTGATGGTGATCACCCAGATATCGTTGACGACGTTGCCGTAGTTGCCGCCGTAGTCGACGAGTGGCGCATTGACGAACGGGACCGGATCGCCCGCCCAATCCGTATCGCCGCCGCGGCGCATGATCCGGTACGGCCGCAGGTCCGGGTGGAACAGCAGCATCGTATCGAGGCGCTGCTCGCAGTTCAGCGTCGGCAGCATGTCGGCGGTGACGGGCACCGAGACCGCGGCGACGAAGTCGTCGCCTTTCCAGATGTCGGCATGGCCGGGCGTCAGCACGACCGTGAAGGACTGCTCGACCGAAAAGGAATGCGACAGCAGCCGCCAGGCGGCAGGCATGACCTCCGCCTCGCGATACATGAACCGCGACCCGAGCGTGAAGGTCACCGAACCCGGCGGAGTGGCGAACAGACGAAGCCGCGCCCGGTCCGCCCGCACACCATGGCCCGGCGGCACGGCGATGCGGCGGGTGCGCGACGTCGTGCCGGCGCTGAACGGCGCGCCGAACGGCAGCCACGGCCCGCCGCCGAGCGCAGTCTCGATCCGCAGCAGCCCATCGATAGCCCGCGTCGCCGACAGCCCGCCTATGTCGACCGCCTCCAGAAACGCATCGTCGAAGACCCAGCTCTGCAGGGTCGCCGCAGCGACATGCGGTCCGAGCGAGCCGCCGGTGTCCGACAAAGCCAGCGCAGCCAGCGTTCCACGGACACGGCCGGCCTGGCGCGTGCCCGGGAAGCCGGCGAAACCGCCCTGCGGCACCGGCTCGGCGTTCACCATCAGCGCCGCGCCGGAATAGAACTGCTTGATGTCGAAGCGCCCCCACACGGACGGCGAGAGCTCGCCCGAATTGAAGCTCGCCTGATATTGTCCGGGACGCGCCACCATGGCTCAGAAGCCCCAGCCGCCATAGCGGGCATCGGTGAGCGGATTGCTTTCGTCCATGTCGTCGCTCGGCGGCGAGGAGGCGATCTCGTTGGCGATGGCCCTTCCGAGGAGCCCGCCGACGCCGCCCTCGCGTGGGTCGCCATAGGCTTCCTGCCGCAGCTTTTCGGCCAGCGTGACGTCATGCGTCACCGGCACGCAGAACGCCGAGGCCAGACCGATGATGATCGCGCGCCGGAATTCGGGCGGCCAGTATGTCGGCGCCACCATGACGGTGCAGCGGGCGAACAGCCGGTCGGCGTCGCAATGCACCTCGCCGGCCTCGATCGAGAAATTGCGCAGATGGTTGCGCGGCTGGCGCGGATCGGTGAGGTAATGTTCCGGCAGGCCGAGCGCGCCACCCGGCAGCTCATAGGCATGGCGCCAGCCCGAGACGGGCGCGGCCGAGAGGCGCGACAGCGGCAGCGTGCGGCTGGCGAAGCGCCAGCGCAGCCGGCCGAGCGCGGCCTCGACATCGGTCAGATAGATGAGCTGCGCCGCCCTGGCGAAATCGTCATCGTCGTCGAGCGCCATCACCGGCGGAGCGCCGATCCGGGCGAGCGCGCGGTTGACGATATCGACATCTTCGAGAATGGCGTCGGGCGTGGAGGTCATGGCGCGGCCCCTGCAAACGGGAAGGGGCAAGCGGCAAATTTGCCGCTTGCCGGATTGGTTCAAGCGGCCAATTGGCCGCTTGGGGATCAGCCCGCCGAGGTGGCCTGGATCGCGATCGTCACGTTTCCGGTCGCGGGCACGGCGGTGAAGACGTATTGCTTCGTCACCGGCGTGCCGCTGTTGACCATGGTCGCGAGCAGGATGTCGCCCTTGCGCAGGACGGCGCGGGCATTGTTGAAGTAACCTCCCGCCTCGACCGTGGCAGCGGCATCGTCGGTGCCATAGACCAGCAGGCCGACCTGCTGCGCCTGGGACGCACCGCCAGTCGAGCCGACCGGGACCTGCTGGGCAACCCGGGACAGCGAACGCTTGTTCAGGGACATCTGATGTCCTCCATGATGAGATTTCAGGAACGGAGGCAGGCGCGCCGGAGCGCGCGCGCCAGATCAGAGGCCGGCAGTCAGGGCCGTATTGGTCGAGACCCGGAGCCGCTTCACGCCCTTGACCAGAAGAACCCTGGCGGCCGCCGACATGGTGTTGCCGGCGAAGTACGCTTTCTTGGTCGGGACATAGTCGATGCGCGTCGCCGCGCTGATCAGACCCTTCTCGTCGGTCGGCGTGGCGAAGCCGACGCAGTCCTTCGCCCACATGTAGCCGTCGGCCTGGTTCGCGGACGGAACCGCGAACATCTTCTTGGGCATCGGCAGGAAGGTCATGTTCAGATAGCGGCGCGCGCCGATCTTCTTGAGCAACGGCGTATCCGTCACGTAGTCGGCGGAAGACCAACCCTTGCGCAGCAGCAGCGCGCCCAACTGACGGACAGGCAGGGCGACAAAATACTGCATCTCCATGCTGTCGCCCTCGTCGCCGATATTGGTATTGGCTTCGAGAATGTCCGGCAGATCGATATTGGCCGTGCCGGAGCCGATCGTCTCGATGTTGCCGCCTTCATCGTCCATCGCGCCGAGGATGATGCGGTCGAACTTGCGGCCCAACGCCATGCCGCAGGTCTGCTGCGCGACCTGCTGTTCGTTTTCGGACATCTTCTCGACGTCGGTCGTCTTGATCCATTCGTTGGCCTCGTAATCCACCATCGTTGCCTTGACGGTGTCGCGGCCGGCATTGAGGGTCGGGCGGTCCTCGATCGCGTCCGACATTTCGGTGGCCTCGCCGTCGCCGGCGATCTTCCACGTCACCTCGTTGCCTTTCTGGCTGGTGGCGGCGCGAGTGGTGCCCTGCAGCACATAGCCCTTCGCCTGAAGGACGTGGATGGCGCCGTTGATGTACTTCTGCTCGAACCAAGCAGGTGCGCGAGAGGTCATGTTCCGTGTTCCTGGCTAAGAGGGTTGACCGATCCCCCGGGCCGATTGCCACGGCCCCTGCCAGGTCGCCCCGAAGGACGATTGCCGGCGGCGCCGCAGGTCCATCCCGCGATCGCCGCCAAGCTGCGCCACGCGCGGGCGCGTCAACCGGGATACAGTTCCTTGTAGAGGCGGTCCGTCTCGGCCGCGAAGGTCGGGTCATATTCCGGCTCGCCAATACGCCCGCGCGGGTCACCGCTTCGCTTGGCGAGATCGGCAGCGGTCGCCGCAGCCGCCGGGCCGCCGCCGAGAGCCGGTTTCACGCCGCCATCGCGCATGAATTCGACGAGCTGGTTGAGCGCCGGAAAGGCCGCGAGCTCGGCGCCGAGCGCCTGGGCGGCGTCTTTGTCGAAACCCTTAGCGGCAAGGGAATCGACGAAGGCGACGTTGTTTGCCACGCGCCGCTGGATCGCCGCATCGCGCTCCGGTGCCGGCAGGCCCTTCGCGTCGTCGGGCGCAAGCTTCAGCTTCTCGGCCTCGACATCGATCGGCGCGTCGACGAGCTGCATGGAGATCATGCGGTTCATGACGCTGTCGAGGAATGCGTTGGCCTGCTTGTTGCCGAGACCGGCCTTCAACGCGTCTTCCTTCACCCCGGTGAAGAACTTGTCCTCGCCGAAGTCGGCGGCATAGGGCTTGACCGCATCGGACCATTCGAAGGTGTAGCCGGCGACGTCGGCCGGCGGCGTCTCGCGCTGCGCCTGGGCATCGCGGAAACCCTTCGTCGCGGTCCAGAGCTTGTCGATCGTCTCGCGCTCGCTGGCGCCGACATACTGATCGGGCAGCCCGTCGGGACGATAAGGTGCCGCGCCCTCGCCACCGCCGGGCTGCCCGGCCGGCGGGGTCCCGCCACCGCCGCCGGCATCTTTCGCAGCCCCGTCGCCGGCGCCGCCGTCACCACCTGCGCCACCCTCGCCTTCCGGTGCACGCAGGAACATCTCCCAAAACTTCTTCATGTCTGAGGCCCATCGCGGCGCGGTGCGGGCTCGTCCTTCGCGGCCGCGAGCAGCGAGAGGACGAGATAGAACATGTCGTTGCGGCCTTCATGGCGCTGGGCGAGCATCCAGCCGCGCGCCGGGTCGACCGCGAGCGGATCGACCACCAGCGCGGTGCGCACGGAGCGGTCCGCCAGCCATTCGAGCAGGCGGGCGCCGGCTTCCGTGCCGAACACCGCCGCGGCGTCGGCTTGAGCCTGCACATCCTCTTTCGACGGCTCCGGCGCCGGGGCCTCCTGCCCGCCGAAGATGTCGAAG
Organism: Bosea sp. (in: a-proteobacteria); assembly: GCF_023953965.1. Classification (NCBI taxonomy): domain Bacteria; kingdom Pseudomonadati; phylum Pseudomonadota; class Alphaproteobacteria; order Hyphomicrobiales; family Alloboseaceae; genus Allobosea; species Allobosea sp. The sequence goes on along the minus strand of NZ_JAMLIX010000001.1, from coordinate 2,865,983 downwards.
CTCGCGAGCCGGCTTTCGAGATTGCGCATGAAGCTGTCGACCGGCTGGGCCTGTCGATGCAGCGGGATGGCGGGACTGGTCATAGCGGCACCGGTTGGGGTTGCGGCGGCCCGGCCTGCGCCTGCGCCTGGGCGGCGGCCATGGCGGCGGCGGCCTCGGCGAGCCTGGCTTCGAGCGCCTGTTGCTCTTCCTTCGTCATCAGGAATTCGGCCGGCACGCCCATGCGGCTGGCGAATTCCCGCAGCAGATCGTCGAGCTTGACGAGCAGTTCGATCGCGCGCGGATCGCCCTTCAGCGCCGCGACCAGCTCAAGGAACTGGACGATCTGCGACAACCCTTGCGCCTTCATCATCGCCGCCATGGGCGATTGCACGTCGATCTTGACGAGCAGCATGTCGACGGTGATCAGCCGCCGCTCCAGCAGGCCGAAGCCGTCGAGGATTTCGGCGACGCGGCGCACGAGCGGCGGCACGGTCTCGCTGACGAGGCGGCCGAAGGCACCGAGATAGTTCTGCGAAACGCGCTTCATCCGCGCCATGATCTCGGTCGCGGAAACGGGCGTCGCGCCCTTGTCCGGCAGCTTGTCGTCGTTGAGCGCGCTCTGAAGCTGCATGCGCAGCTCCTGCGTCACGAGCTGGGCAACATCCATCCGGGCGTTGGCGGTGTCCATGCGCGTGACGTCCGGGCCGAGCACGCCGCCGGTCGAGGACATCGGCCACCAGGCGCCGGGCGCGATCCGGGCCGTCGACGGGTTGAAGGCGCCGCCCGGGCGATAGGCCCAGATGCCGAGCATCTGGATCGCGGCCGCCTTCAACATCAGCTCGACGGCTTTGTTGAGCGTCTTCACCGTCGGCAGTGCCAGCATGGCGGGGCCGCGGCCGTAGGTTTCGCCGGGCACGCGGTGATAGCGCGGCGTCGCCATCGGCGGTGCGCGGTGGCTGGCGGTCGCGACCGGCTGGCCGTCCCTTTCGCTGCCCTCGACCCACACAGTGAAGGACCAGCGGCCCTTGGCGTAGTCGAATATCCAGCTCTGGTAGATCTCGACCTCGTCGCCGGCGCCGCTGTTGGACTTGAGCGCTTCCCTGAAGGCATCCGGGAAGACCCCGCGCGGGAAGGCGTCGCGGATCGCCGCGCGCGTCATCCGGGTTTTCCAGTGGATGCCGGCGATGTCGCCGTAAGGCCCCGGCTCGAGCGCGACCTCATCCATCGGGATGCAGACGAAGCGAACGGGATGATCGACCGTGCCCTTGATCGGCATCAGGAAGCCCTGCCCGGCAAAGAGATCGGTACACATCTCGATGCAGGCGTTGTCGAACTCGCCCGACAGGAAGAACGAATGGATGTCGTCGCTGACGGCTTCGAGCTCGCGCTTGGCCTCAGTTTCGTCGATGCGCCGCTTTTTCAGGGCGCGCTTGGCGACGGGTCCCAGCGCGTAGACGAAGAAGCGCTCGCCGGGCGGAAACAGGTCGTTCTGAAGGCGGCCGGCACCGGCGAAGGCCGAGACCACGGCAGTGTTGTCGTAGATCCGCTCGACCCGCGCCGCGGGCGTGCCGACATTCTGCGAGGTCGGCTTGCGGTACGGGATCACGTAGTCGAACACGTCGTTGTAGAGCGTGCTCCAGGGCGCCCGCTTCGCCCAGGCGCGTTCCGACCGGGTCTTGATCAGGGCGAGGCTCATCCGAGCGTCGACTCCTGCTCGCCGATCAGGAGCCGCCGGCCGCGCGGCGTCCGGCGCGCCCGGCTGAGGGAGGCGTCCGTCCGGCCGGTCTGGACCGCCTGCTCCTGCTGCTGGCGCGCGATGGCGACCGACTGATCCTCCTTCGCCTCGGTCGCCGCCGTCGCCGCCGTGATCTGCTGGATGCGCTCCTTGCGGCCGCTGTACAGGTTCGAGACCATCTTGCTCATCTCAGGCGCTCCATTCCCAGCATTCGCAGCCGTCGGCGGCCCCGACGAAGCTCATGCCGATCAGCCGGCACATGCGCGCGCCAGGCGCGTGGCCCTCGCGGACCAGCGCCCGGATGCGGACCGGGCCAGACTGGGCGATGCGCGCCAGCATCAACCGGGCGAGACGGCGAAGCGCGGGCAGGTGCGGAACCGCCGGCGGCTCGATCAGCAGCCATAGCTCAAGGAGCCGTTCGCCCTCATGCAGCGGCGCGAGCGGCCACAGCCCCACCACCATGACGACCTCGCCGGCGGCCGTGACGAAAGCCATGGTTTCCGAGCGCACCGATTGCAGCAGCATCGCCTGGAGGTGGCGCGCCGGCGCCCGGCCGGACGGGAAGGCGAGCGCGGTGACGGCATGAAGAGGAGCCGGCGAGACGATCGCGAGCGAGGCCATCAGGTGAACACGTTCCAGTCGCTCGAAGCCGGCGGCGGAACGAAATCATGCGCGCGCCCCGGCCGGCCTGCGCGACCGGCCTCCTGGATGACGCCCTGGCGGCCGCGCACGCCGAGAATCCCATACTGCAAGGCATCGTGCGGATTGGAGGCCAGGTTCTTCACCGGGCCATCCCCATGCGTACCGTCCGGCCGCTTCGGGAATTTATACTCGGCCTCGAAGCCCTCGATCAGGATGGGGCAGCCTTCCGGATCGATGATCAGGCCCGGCTTGCCCGGCTCGATCTCGCGGAGTGCGAGCTTGACCGCTTCCTGACGGATGCCCGGCTCCTGCGTCGGCGCCGGCATGATCTGCAGGCCGAGCGCGACCGAAACCGCCTCCATCCAGGCCAGCTCGCCGTTGAGCTTGTCGGCGCCGATGAAGCCGGCCGGATCGCCCGAGAAGGTGCCGAGAGGCAGGCCCTTGAAGCGGCCATGCAGCCAGGGCAGCACCAGTGCGACGAAGCGTTGAATACCGGTTCCATGGCCGGGCGCGACCTCCTGCAGCACGCGGAGTTGCCCGTAGGTATCCTCCTGGAAGAACAGGATCGCGGGCGTGAGGCCCTGGTCGAGCCCCGCATGCAGAGGCAGCCCCGCGATGACCGGGATAGGACCGGGCGCGACGTGGATGCGGCTGCGATACTCCCGAGCGTAAACCGGCTTGCCGTCGCGGGCATAGCCCGGCAGCCCGTGCACGAAGCGGCGCACGTCCTCTTCCGGCAGGGTCCGGCCTTCCTCCTCGTACTGCGCGTAGGTCTTGCCGGCCCGGTTCTCCGCATCGGGCGAGAGACCCGACGGCTGATGAAAGAAATTCAGCGTGGCGGCCGCTCCCTCGGCCGGCAGGGGGTCGAGCGCCGGCCCGCCGTTGTGGCCCATGCCGGCCTCTTCCTCGCCAGCGTTGAACGAGCGGCGTTGGCACGCCAGCCAGAGTGGGTGCTTGGGCGCCGGCGGATTGAAGTCCACCGCCACGACACGCGGCAGCTTCACACCCTCCGACAGGCGCGCCCGCGGCGGGTATCGGCCGGTGCGGCTATAGGCGAAGGGGATCACCCGCTCATGCAGCAGGTCGCCTTCATTCACCCAGAAGAACGAGCACTCATAGCCCTTCAGCAGCTCCTCGATGGCGATATCGCCGACCGCGAAGAAGTCGACCGTCAGCTCGACAGGCACCTCGCGCAGCGCGCCGTCGACCATGCGGACGGTGGAAAGCTTCAGGATGTGCTGCGCCGGCCGGTCCTGGCCGCCGGTGAAGTGCGCGCCGCCATAGTCAGGCGGAAAGAACTCGAACCACGAGCGCAGCGTCGTGCGGTAGAGCGCCCGGAAATTGTCGCGCAGCACCGCGCCGCGCACCCGCACCACGCCATCGGTGCAGACCGGCATGGCACCGACCGCGAAGCGGATCACCTTGAAGATCGAGCCGACCGTCTTCCCCGAGCCGGCCGGGCCGGTGATGGCGTCGATCGGCCCCAGCGAACGGATATAGGCCGCGCAGACTGGCCCGGAAGGCGTGTAGTCCGTCAGCGAAAACAGCGGCGTCGCCGGGATATCGCCCTCTTTGCAGCCGCAGAGGTCCGCGATCTGCGACCGGGTCAGCGATTTGCTCAAACGCCCCGCCCCCCGACCCGAAAGGCAGCCGATCCACCCCCGCCCCCCCGCTGGCGCAAACGGGTTCCGCCGTGAGTGTGAGACGCAAGACCCCGGCAGGGGATGCGCGGCGCGGATTTCAAGGTCGCGCGCGCGCCCGCGCGACGCGCGCGCCCCCCCGGGGGGGCATGGCGCCTGGTCGCCCAGGCGCCGGCCGAGGCTGCGCGCGCGCGAGGGTCGCGCGTTCCGACCCGCTGATTTCCAATCAGCGGTTCAATGTAGTCTAAGTGATTGTAATCACTCATCATTTGTACCGTCATGCGAATGCGAGCCGTGCGAAGCATCGGCCTCGACCTCGCTAAGTGCTTGATTTTGCACGTCGTGCACGGACATCGCTTCGCCCTCGACGACGCGCGCCCGAGCGCCCGGCCCCTCGCCGTCGCGGATGATGATCAGCGGCCGCGCACGATCGCCATGATGCTCGACCGCGATCGGCATGCGCTGATGGAAGTAGGGCATCAGCGAGTCCGCCGCCTGCTTCTGGATCGCCAGCACCTTGGCGACGTCGACCTGCTCGGCGCCGCCCAGGTCGCGCACCAGCTCGCGCACATCCATGGTGATCAGCGCCGCCAGGAACTCGGCCGGGTCGCGGTATCCGCGCTGCAGCAGCAGGCGCTGAAGCTGGAGCGTGGTGCGGTTGACGCTGCCCGCCGGCCGGCCCGGCCCGCGTCGCGCGGGCGGCGCGACCGCATGGCGGGCGAACTGGTCGATCTCGGCGTCGAGGGCGAACAGGTCGGCCGCCGGCTCCGGCGCCGCCGGCGAGTGAGACACCGAACGCCCCTGATCCGGACCGGCCTGCGCCGCCACATCCGCCACTGCCGATGACTTGCCCGCCACCAGATCCGCTCCGCCGGTTTCACCAGCATTTCCAATAGACCCGGCGCGGCGGCAGCATCCCCGGTTACAACAGGCGAGCGGCAGCGGGCGCTTTGTAACCGCGTTGTAACCGAATTTTGTCCTGCAATACCAATCACTTAATCCATATAGGTTACAGAGTTACATGGTTACAACCGACAACGCACGCGCGCGTGCGCGTAGGATCGCGCGCTATGCGCGGAGGCCGCTGTAACCCTGTAACCGCCCTGCTATGTCACTGATGTTGCTGGCGAAGTCCGGTTACAACGCTTGTAACCTCGGGCGTAACCTGTAACCGCCCGAACCCGCTTGGCAGGCGCAACGTTCGGCCCGGCGCGTGCACAGGAACCCCCGACTGCTTATTTTCCCGCCCGGCCCTCGACCGTGCGGCCGGGCAGGCCGGTGCCGGGCCGGGCGGTCCGCTTTCTTTGCCGATGGGTCGGGGTGAAGATCGTTCCGCAGGATGGCGGGTCGGGGCGCGGGATGCGTAGGGTTGATTTCGGTCGCGACCGGCGCGAGCGAATCACTTGACGGCGCGCCGGCTGAACGACGACGCTCCGGCACAGGTCGGGAGGGCATGGGCATGAAGAGGGAGATGGCGGCGGCTGCGCTGCTGCTGGTCGCCAGCGGCGCGCTGGCCCAGGCGCCGAAGGCAGAAGGCGTGATTGCCTACACAGAACTGATCAGCTGCCTAGAGCGCTCGGCCGACCAGCTCGACGATAATCGCTCGGATGCTGCGACCATCGCACGAGCAGCGATGGCGAAATGCCGAGAGGCGCTGGCCTCCTTCCATGCGATCCGGCGAGGCATTCCAGCTCAGAGCGATGCAGTCGCGCAGGATATGGCGACGCCTGAATTGAAGGAGTGGTTCCTCGATCGCGCAACGATTGCCGCGCTGGAGCGCCGCGCCGCCCGCAAGCCCTAGCGGCCGCGCGCTCGCCGTCTGGATCGCGAGCAAGCTGACGGCCGCGATCGAAGCGGCGAGCTGGTCGCCGTCAATCGCGTCGCGATGCAGGAAGACGGATCGGAGTCCTAGCGCCCGGCCTTCTCGGCCGCCGCCGCCTTGGCGATCTGGAAATGCGTATGGGCATGCGCGATGCCCGTCAGGCGCGCGGAATCGGTCGCCATGATCCGCGCCGTCGAGAGATGGCGGCGGCAGACCTTGAAGGCATGAACGCTCGTGACGCCCTGCGCTTTTGCCCAGACATCGAGCTTGGCGGCGAGCGCGTCGATATCGCCAGCGGAGATGGTGGCCCTGCTCATGACCCCTTCGCCCCGTCGATCAGCGAGGCCAATTGCCCTCTCAGCCAATGCACGGCGCTGAGCACGAGCGGGGCGCGGGCGAACTCGCGGGAATCGCGGTCGAGGAACAGCAAGCCGACCTCGCCATTCTCGCACATGACGGCCGCGACGGCCGAGGCTTTCAGCACGCCGTCAGGCTCGACCATGACGGCAGACAGGTCCGTCGCCTTGCGCAGCGGCGGCTTCCGGTTCAGCTCGATACGCAGCAGCGAGGCGAGGCGCAGCGTCTCGCGGTTCAGCGTGCCGCCATGCCGGTTTTCGTCGTTCTCGACGGCCTCCATCAGGGCGCGGGCGGCCTCGCGCAGGGGATCATTTGTCATCGCATGCCGCCCCGCGATCGATTGCGTCTATCTGCGCAATGATAAGCGCCGCCGCGATGACGAGGCACTTGCGCAGCGGATGCGGCTTCCACCAGTTCCGCCCCCACGGCCACGAGGCCGGAACGCCATGCCGTGCCGACGCTTGCTCAATCTCCTCGTCAGAGGTACCGCGCGCCCGCAGCTTGATCGTCACCGCCGCCCGCGCGCCGTAGGTCAGCGCGGCCGCCAGCAGCTCGGCATTGCGATATTTGGCATCATGTCGAGCGTCGAAGCCCTCGGCCTGCACCTGACGCCGCCTCTCGGCCAGCACGTCAAGCGCCCCTTGCGAATGCTCGCAACTTCCACCCATCTCACCCTCCCTCGCAGTGCTTGGAAAATTCGGCCATGTCGATCAGGACGCAGCGGCGGGAGACGCCGGCGATCTTGACGACGAAGTTGTTCTCGGAGCCGCGGCGCACGATGTGGTCCGGCCCCTGCTTCAGCGCGTGCATCCACACGCCGCCCTGCCAGACGGTGCCGGCGAAGATCTTCTCGACCTGCGTCCCGCGCGGCGGGATGGCGAGGTAGATATTGGGCCGGCCGGGGTCCGGGCGCTGCACCGACAGGCCGGCCTGCATCAGGATGGCGCGGCCGTCCTCGATCGAGCGCGTGCCGTCGTTGCGCAGGATCTGGTCGAGCGTTTCGCCGACGATCGGGCGCTCGCCGCTGCGATAATTGTCGACGGTCCAGGACAAGACACGCTCAAGGCAGTCGCGCCAGTTGTCGGTCTGCTCGGCGCGCTCGGCCGCGGTGGCGCTGGCGAGCATCTGGCCCAGCGCCTCGACCTCGGTCAGCGGCAGGCCCGCCTCCTCCAGCCCGACGGAACCGAGCGCGAGCTCCGCGCAGGCGAGCAGCACGCCGTAGGTGTCGCAGCCGCGCCCGTCGAAGCCGGCGCCGCTCAGCGTGTCCTGCCAGTTCGCGAAGGTTTTCTCGAAATCCACCCAGCGATCCATCATCCGGCGCAGGAGCTGGCGTCCTATAGCCTGCGGATTGGCGAGCCTGTGGTCGCTGCCGCCGGTCTTGGCGCGCTTCCTCATGTTGAGCTGGGCGATGCGCGAACGGTCCTGCGGCGCCAGCGGCGGCGGGTTGATCGACGAGAAGAAGAAGGCGTTGCGGGCGCGGAAGGTCACGCCCTCGTGCTCGGCCCCGCCGCGGAACATCTCGGCGCCGGAGGCCGCGAGCCGCGCCAGCTTCACCACCGCCATCACCTTGCGGTTATCGGCATCCGCCTCGAGCTCGTCGACGCCGACCGGCAGCGAGTCCTGCTTCACCCGCTGGTAGATGCCGGCGGCCGTGGTGTCGGCCGATGCATGCAGCACCGGCCCGAGAATGTCCTTGACGAGGTTCTGCAGCGTCGATTTGCCGTGGCCGCGGTCGCCGGTGACGAAGAGCGTCGGGCGCCAGTGCAGCCCGGCGCCGAGCATCGAGGCTGCGATCCAGCCGAGCGCCAGCACGGCATCGAGCACCGGCCGTTCCCATGCCCAGCTCTTCAGGGCCTTCAGGATGTCGTGCGCCGGGCTTTCCGCGTCCTCGATCGCCTCCTGCCAGGGCACGATGACGGGCGGCCGGCGGGCATAGAACACGCCGTCGACGTCGCCGGGCGGCGCCTCCTTCAGGCGCCCGGCCTCGACCGTGTAGAGCGCTTCACCGCTGTGCCAGATGAAGCGGCCGCGCGAGTCGACCCAGCCGCCGCGGCCTCTCACCTTGTCGCCGGGGTCGAACAGGCCGCGCTCGCCGCAGGCTTTCATCAGGCAGGCGCTGGCGGCGTCGGCATCGAAGCCGTTGATCTTGGGCAGGCGCTCGCCGTCCTCGCCCTTCTTCGAGCCGCCCCAGCGCGGCCAGGCCCAATACAGGAAATTCGGGGTCAGCGAGAACAGGGCGGCGAGCGTCTTCTTGTTCCACTCCGAGGTGGAAACCGTGATCATCTGGCCGAGCGTATCGACGAGATAGCAGGTCTTGCCGTCGACGCCGAGCGGGATCACCGGGCAGCCGGGTGGCATGGTCTCGACCGGGAAGCCCTGCCACGTCCCCGGAAAGACGCCGTCGCGAAGCTCCTCCGGCGCCGGATCGGCCAGCGCGGCCCGGCGGATTTCCGCCTGGGCATCCCTGAACTGCGCGCGCGCCGCTTTCTTGCCGACCTGCATGAGCGTCTCGAAAAGGGCCGGCGCGCCCCGAAGGGTCGACGCCGGCCAAGGCTAGGGAGGAACGCCCAAGAAGGCGGAACACGACGCAACAGGACGCAACGCGACGAAGGGGAACTATCTGGCGACAACGGCCCGAACGCAGGCGTCTTTCGCTTCGAGAAGCTTGCGCAGCGCGACAGTGCGTTCCGGGTTGCGCGGCACGGTCAGCACGATCCGCTCGGCCATCTCGCCGAACGGCCGCGAAACCGCCTGCAGGTGCGGAGGGAGATGCGACCACGCGAAGAACTGCTCGATATGGTCCGGCGGAGCGACGCCCGTGCCGATGCCGGAATCGATTCTGTTTTCGGACATGCTGTCTTCCTATGCTGAAAGCCGGGAGCCGCCCGGCCGGCGGTCTAGAACGGAATGTCGGGATCGACGATCTTCAGACAGGCGGGAGGGATGCTCCGGGCAGGTAGGGCCGGCCCGGCAAGCCCGCTGCGGCGATCGCTATCGGCGGACCACATGACCGTCACCGCTTCGCCGTCGACGCCGCAGGCCGGGCCTACGTCGATGACGGACATCAGGTGTCCGCCGCTCCGAAGCTGCACGACGTCGCCAATCTGGAAGAGCCGGGCGGACGAGAGATCGCCCTCCACGATCTCCGGGATTACCTCACCGCGACTAAAGGCGGCCAGCTGCCTGACCGCATGACTGACTGGCGGAGGAAGTGGCTCGGCGGATCGAACGAGATCGATGAGCCACTTTTCTTCATCCGTAAGGCGCACGGATATGCGGCGGGCGCCCATCATGCCCCCTCGCCGTCCGGCTGCGCCGGCGCCGGCCGGGCGAACGCGCTGGGCGCCATCGGATCGTCCAACGGCTCCAGCGGCGTGCCTTCCAGATCGGGCGGGAGCTTCGCCCGGGCGAGCGCCGCCTCGGCCCGCTTCTCGGCTTCGACGCGCGCCGCATCGATCCGCGCCTGCTCGTCGAGCGCGTCGGAGACGTCGCGGAACACCTTCTGAAAGATGGTGAAGGCGAGCAGGATCAGCGTCGGCAGCGCATGCCACGCCGTCTTGCCGTTGTGGATGCCGAGCGCGCCGGCCCTGATCCATAGCGCCTCGGCCGGGGCATCCTTGTGCTCCCGGGCGAAGGTCAGCCAGTCCTCGCGGGCGCCGCCCGCCCAGGCTTTGCGGGCGCGGCCGGTCGCGGCCCTGGACTCGTCGAGCCCGAACATCCATGTCTCGCTTTCCGAGACGGCGAAAGCGGCATTCATCGCCGCCGCCACGGCCTTGTCGTGCAGCATCAAAACCTCCAGAGGTCGTTGAAGTCCTTGCCGGCGATCGCCGCCATCTGACTGATCGGCTTGCCGTGCGCTTCGAGCAGGAGGATTCCGTGCTCGAACTGGCGAACCGCCTGGGGCGATTGCCAATCGTTGTCGCGGGCGACGATCACGTCGCCGACGCAGGGGTGGTCGACATAGACGTTGCCGAGATTGCCGAGGCTGCCGGTCATCCAGACGCGCGCCTCCGGCGCCGCGCTGGCGAGCGTCGTGCAGTCCTCCAGCCCCTCGGCGAGCACCGTCTCGGGCAGATCGGCGGGATAGCCCTGCTCCGTCACCGCCTCGGGCGGGACGTTGCCGCGGCCATGCGCAACGCGCACCACGCTTCCGGCGATCGTGCCGAGCATCAGCTTGGCCTTGGGCACGTCGGCCTTGCCGGCGCCGTCATGCTGGAGATAGGTGCAATGCACGCCGGTGACCGCGCCGCCCCGGTTGCGGAAGCCGCAGACGATCGCCGGGAAGGCCGGGCCGGGCTTCAGCTTGACGCGCCGCCCGCCGACCTCGCCCCATTCGGCGGCCTGGAAATACTCGAGTCCCGGGTGGAACCTTATATCCTGATGGTTGAAGGTCGGGATGTCGCGGATATCGATCTCGCGCGAGAGCAGATAGGCGTCGGCCGGCGTGCCGGCCAAACCGACGCGCGCCTGCATGAACAGATCGAAGGCGCGCTTGCGCTTGCGCTCCTCCTCGTCCTGATGCTTCGCCGCCACCGCGAGCTTGCGGGCATGCGCCAGCTTCGTCAGCCGCTCGCGCTCGGCAACCGAAAGCTCGGCGAGGCCGAGGAAATCCTTGGCCCAGGCGATGGCTTTCTTGCGCGCCTCGGCCCGGTCATGGCTGCCATAGGCGACATAGGCGATCAGGTCGATGACGTCGCCGCGGTCGCCGCCGGCAATGAAGGGCGCGTTGACGCCGGCATAGTCGACGAATTTCCCGGCCGTCGCGCCCCGCATGTAGATCTTGAACGAGCCGGCATGCCTGTCGCCGCGTGTCGGGTTCGGCGCTTCGTAGAGCCCGCTGCGCATGATGCCGCCCGGCACCAGCTCGCGCACGACGGCGTCGACGCGCGCCTGCAACATGGAGCGGATGGTGGCGATCGAGACGTCAGCCATCAGTGCTTGACCTGGCCGCGCCCGCTCAAATCGTCCCGTGCGATGCCGCGACGGGTTTCGACGAGGCTGTGAAACGCTTGCATGGAGCGATCACCAGCAGCCGAGAGCATGATGCCGCTGATGTCTGCGGTAGCTTCGAGGACGTCCGCCGCCTCTACCGGACCTACCCCCCCCGGATAGCGTTTGGCTATGACCCGGAGAAATTCACAGCGAATGCAATTACAGGCCATCACGCGCCCTCCTCTTCGAACATGTCGGCGGTATCGGGATCGCGCTGGAGAAAGGCCGGGATATCGGCTGGATCGTCATCGGACGGCGCCGGCGCGGGTTCCGGCTCGCGATCGAGGAAGGCGGCTTCGTCGACGAAGCGCCAGCCCTCGACGCGATTGCCGTCGACCCATTTGAAATCGGTCACGACATAGGCGCCCTCGGTCGGGAAATCCGCGACCGGCGTCAGCATCTGGCCGTTGACGGCGATGATCTTGTCGTTGCGGTGCCTGCTCTCGGGACAGGTCCGCTTGCCACCCTTGGACTTGAGGCCGAGATACTTCGCCCGGTCCTCCTGCTCCCAGCGCGCCCGGATGACACCGAGGCCTTCGATCAGGCCGAGGTCGAGCCCCAGAGGTGGCGCGTCCGGGTCGACCCACACGCCACGTTCTCGCCAGATCGGATGCCCGCCGTCGCCGAGCTGCAGGCGATAGGCCTGCTCCGGCAGCATCAGGGCCTTGGTCTTACCCCGCGACTGCTCAGAATAGGCGATCGCGGCATCGATCAGCCGACAGCCGAAAGCCTCCATCGTTTCGCCGGCCTCGCGACACTCTCCGAGCAGGCTGTGAAATCCCGTTTCGGACGGGAACAGCCGGTTGAAGTCGAGCGCATAGATCGCCGTGCCGCCATTATGATCAATCTCGACGATCGCGCGGATATCGCGGTGCTCGACGATGAAATGCCCGCTTTCGCCCCAGCGCGGCAGCGTGCCGAGCGGCGCGATGCCGGCGGCGCGAACCGCCATGGGGCGCGGGTTGCAGGCACTGCCGAAATGCCCGCCGCCATTGGCTTTGAGGATGATCGCGTCCATCGTTTCGCGATGGGTTTTGGCCTCGTCGCGGTCGAGGGCGTTCATCGCGAAATCGTAGCTGTCGATCGCCGCGCGATAGGCGTCGATCAGCGCGTCGAGATCGTCGGGCAGAACATCCAGCCTCGCCTTGATGCGAGCCTCGCGCCGCGCCTTTTCGACCTCATAATCATGGGCGGAGCTTTTCTTCGCCCTGCCCCTGGCGGGCTTCGCCGCCGGCGCGGCCGGCTCCTCCGCCTCCGGCGCCTCGAGCCCCCACACATCCCAGCCCGGGCGGGCCTTCCTGGCATTGAGCTCGATCTTGGGCAGGTCGCCGAAATAGGCTTCGATCAGTTCGGCGAATTGTTCCGGCTTCTCGCTATGCTCGCCGACCGGCGCCTTGATCACGGACGGCCATTGCGTGCCCAGCGCCGGCGCCGGGATATCGCCGCGCGTTCCGACGAGCAGGATCTCGTGATTGACCCGGAACCAGTAGCCCATGCCCTGCTGTTTTCCGGGATAGACCTTCTCCCACACGCAGCTCGATTTGTAGGCGAAGCCCCAGGCGGCCATGACGTCGAGCCCCTGCGCCAGATGCGGCACAGTCACCCACAGGAAGAGGACGCCGTCGGGCGCGGCGATCTCGCCGACCGGCCGCGACTTGATGACTGCAGTCGTCGACACCGGATAATGGTTGGCCGCCGCGCGGCCCTTCCCGGCCTCTGACCATGTCTCGTGATCCCATTCCGGGTCGGCATAGATCACGCCGTATTTCTTCGCGGGCAGGGCCTTCTGCTTCGTCGCGAGCGCCTTCACCTTCTCGGCGCGCTTCACCTTCTTCTGTGCCGTCAGCGCGTCGCGCTGATCCTTGATCACGCGATAAAGCGCGCCCGGATCAGCGCTGCGCAGCACCTCGCGCTGATCGTCGACCGGCAGCTTCGCCAGCTCCGCCGCGACCGAGACGGCGATCGCGCCGGCATCGGCCTTCGCCACCAGCTCCGGCGCGCCGTGCTCGACGACCGCCTTCGCGCTGCGCACCGTTCGTTCCGAGACGTTGAGCAGCTTCGCCGCGGCGGCCTGCGTCACCGGGGCGGGCGCGGGCTCCTCGGCCGCAACCGGCAAATTTGCCGCTTGCTCCGGCGCGACCTTCCCGGACCGCTTGCCGCCATGGCCGAGATTGGCGAGCCGCGACGCCACCATCGCCCGCTGCGTCTCGTCGAGATGGCGGCGGTGGAGGTTGGCGGAGATGACGAAGGCGAGCGGATCGCCATCGTGTTTTCCGCCGAAGGCCCGAAACGGATCATAGTGAAAGCCATTCGGACCTTCAGGCAGCATGTCGTCGAGAATGACGCCGGCAGCCCGACCAGCACGATAGCGGTTGCGCCCATCGAGAATCTTCCCCTCGAACATCACGATCGGCTCGCGGATGCCGTTGGCCTCGATGTCAGCGACCAGATCCTCGAAAGCCGGCCCCTCGATCAGCGGGAACAGGTTGGCGTAAGGGTGGAATTCCAGTTCTTTCATGCGCCAGCCCTCCCGATGAAGCCGTCGGCGCCTGCGTCGAGCAGCGAGCAGAGCTGCAACAGCGCCTTGTCGGTTGCGGTGCCGTCGTCGCGCTGCTCTTCGACCTGGCGCACGACGACATGGATGCGGTTGCTCGACACGCCGAAGAGCCTGGCGATCTGCCGCTGCGGCAGACCTAGCTCGACATGCGCCAGATAGATCGCGAGGTTGCGCGGCCGCGGCGCCGCCTGCCGGCGCGCCAGCTCCTCCAGCATCCTGACCGCGAGCGCCCGCAGCAGCCCGCCGTCGCGCTCCCGCTGCGGATCTCCGCCGGCCAATGCGCGGGCGAGGCGGCGCAGATCCGCCCCGGCCGGCACGCGCGCGCCCGAGGCGTAGCGCTGGTAACTGCGCGTGCTCATGCCGGCGAGCCGCGCCAGCGCCTCGACCGAGAGACGCAGCGCCACCCGCTCCGCCTCGATCGCCGCCATGGTGGCGCGGGCCGTCGCGGGCGCCACCGGCCTTTCGCCCGGCAGCTTGCTCGCGGTTTCGAGCAGGCCGGTCATTCGCCCACCGCCCGCTGCACGCCGAAGCCGAGCGCCCCGATCAGCCCCGCGGTGACGAGCAGGGCGACGGCCGCCGGTAGGTTGGAAAGACCGACCATCACGGCGAGGCCTGCCAGCGTCAGCGCGAGGACGACGAGCGCCGCCGCGAAAGGATCAGTGCGACGAAGACGCGGCTTGAACATCGCCACCTCCGGCCGGTGCGAGGGACGTGCCGTGCTGGACGGCGGCGAGGATGGCGAGCAGCCCGAGCGCCAGCGCGGCCGGCGTCTGCTCGTGCGAGATCGCCTTGGGGTTGCCGGCGACGACCTGCAGGGCGAGCCGGCGCAACTGCTCGATCGTGAAGAAGCCGGTGACGGGCTCGTAAGCCTTGCCTTCCGGGTCGGCGCGCCTGACCAGGCCGATCGCCCGGTCGGCCTCGCGCTCGCCGATCGCCGCCATTTCCATGCCGGCATGGTCGTAGAGCCGGGCCTTGAGCAGCATCGGCGAGTCGATGGATGCGGCGCCCGCGTCAGCCATCGCTGCGGCCTCCCCGCTCGGCGATGGCCTTCAGCGCCTTGTCGAGCTTGTCGAAGGTCTCGGCCCGGCCGCTGCCCTTCACTTTTTGAAGGCGCGAATAGGTGCCGCGATCGATCGCGGCGGTGCGGCAGAGATGGTTCTTGGAGATGCCGGCCGCCTTCCGGCGCATCTCGATCGTGACGATGTCGGCCAAGGCGCACTCCCACGCGAATCAGTCTTGATGATGAAATTGCTATGTGAAATATTCCATCATCGCAAGTGGAGCGTATCAGCGTGGAGTCCATCACGGGGACGGGCATAGTGCGCCGCATCATGCGCCCCCAGGATCACACACGCGCTTGGCTGCATTACGTCCGCGAGCAGCTCGGCGGCATCTCGTGGCGAAAGCTCGCCATGGGGGCCAAGGTCGACCCGTCGACCCTGTCGCGCTTCGCCAACAACGAGGATGTCGAGCACGATCTCGCGCGCAAGACGATCGCCGGAATCGAGCGCTTTTCCCGCATCCCCTACGGCGCGCAGGCTGGCGGCGAACTACTCGGCGCCTTCGCCGACAGCGAGGGCGCGCCCTACGAAATCGGCCGCAAATCCAATGACGGCCGGGTTGACGAGCAGGTCCGCTATATCTGCCAATCCCAATCGGGCCTTGCCCCGTGGACGCTGACGACGCGCGCGCTGGAGATCTTCGGCTACATCCCCGGCGACGTGCTCGTCGTCGATTCCAACGCCGAGCCGGAAGATGGGGACATCGTCGTCGCGCAGAACTACGACCTGCGGACCGAGACGGTTTTCCGGCTCTACCAGAAGCCCTATCTGCTGGCTGGCGCGACGGACCGGATCGTGCGCCCGCCGCTGGTCGAGGACGGGCGGCGGGTGGTGATCCGTGGTGTAGTCATCGCACAATACCGCCAGCGCAAGGGGCATCTCGCGGCGGCGTGATCATCATATGTGTTGAATAATTCCATCATGCGTGCATTATCGCCGCATGCCAGATTTGACGATGTCGCTCGAAGAGGTCGCCGCTCTCGTGAAGCGCAAGCCGGAAGGCTTCCGCCGCACATGGCGCCGGCTGCATCAGGAGGTCGGGTTTCCCGCGCCTCTGCGCGGGCTCGGCCTGGTCTGGTCGCGCCGGCTGGTCGAGGCGTGGATCGAGGGCCTGGCCCTCGCGCGCCCGCCGGCCAATGACGATGCGCCGGCCGATCTCTCGACGATCGTGGCAGCGCAGAACGCGATGCTGCGGGAGGCGATGACACGGCGATGAAGGGGCGCAGCGGCACCACGATGGGCACGGCCATCATCAAGATCAAGTTCGTCGACTGGCGGAACGGACGGCCGCGCTTTTCGCCCGGCGCCAACATTCGCGCCATCGGCTACAAGGCGGAAGACCTGAAGCACCCCGACGGCCGCTGGCTTTCCGTCGAGGAGGCGATCGCGTGGAGCGCGCGGCGACAGGCCGAGATCGAGGCCCGCCAGAACCATAAAGCCCGCACCGGCCGCATGCCGCCGCGCCCGCGCGAGAGGCTGATCACGGTCGAGAAGCTGTTCGACCTGCTCTGGCAGCACCCGTCGATGCGCGGCAAGGCGGTCGAGGAAGGCAAGCACGTCTTCAGGCCGAAGAGCCCGGCGACCGTGCGCGACTACAAGCAGAAAGCCCGCGTCATCGAGGCCGAGGCGCCGGAGCTGTGGGGCGCCTCCGTCGACGCGCTCGACCGCGTCATCCTGTTCAACCTCTACGAGCTGATCGCCACCAAGCGCGGCCTCGCCACGTCCACCGGCTGCATCCGCGCGCTGTCGACGGCACTCAGCTTCGGCATGCGCCGCGGCTACTGCAAGCACGCCGTCAATCCGGCGGCCGAGCTGGGCATGGAAACCCCGCCGCCGCGCCTGCGCGTCGGCGAGCGCGAGGAGATCGCCCATCTCGTCGCGGCGGCAGACAAACTCGGCCGGGCCGATATCGGCGACAGCATCATGCTCGGCGTCTGGACCGGCCAGCGCCAGAGCGAACGCATCGACCTGATCGACGAGGGCCTGCTCAACGGACGGCGCATCTTCCGCCAGCGCAAGACCGGCGCGATGGTCGCAATCCCGCAAGGCGCGCCTCTCGACGCCCGCCTTGCCCAGGCCAAGGAACGCCGACGGGCCGCGCTCGATGCGGCCGCAGCCGAGGCGCGCGCGGCCGGCCGGCCGGCGCCGATCGCCCGGCTCGAGCTGGTGATCGACGAGAAGAACAACCAGCCCTTCAAGCCGGATCACTACCGCCACCTGTTCGCGGCGATGCGCGACGTCGCCGTGCATGGGCTGGTCGCGATCGGCGAGGACCGCGTCGTGCTGGTCAAGGACGAGGATGTCGGCCCGATCAGGCACTATCTGCCGGGCCTGCGCGGGCTCAGAAAGGGCGAAGCGGTCAAGGCCGGCACCCTACCCCACCTGATCGAGCCGATGCCGTCCCTGGCCGGCTTTCGCGACCAGGACCTGCGCGACACGTCGGTGACGTGGCTCGCGCTCGCCGGCGCCACCATCCCCGAGATCGCGGCCGTCACCGGCCACAGCCTCGAAAGCATCACGACCGTGCTCAAGCACTATCTGGCACGTCACCCCGAGATGGCGGATCACGCTATCGCAAAGCTGGTGGAATGGCATGGCTGACGACCAAACGAAATCGGCGCCGCCCGGAAAGACGTGGCTCACCCTGCATTGGGATAATCGGCCGCAGGACGAGATTTCCGTAGTGCACTCGGAATACGGTTCGCCAATCCCGTTCGGGTGGATTGACCACGAGACGCTGGAAATCGACGACGTCTTTGCCGGCACCGCGACGATCAAGCACACGCCAAAGCCGCCGAGGAACTACTATGGCTAAGCAGCAGTCAGTGAAGATCGACCTACCGTCGGAATTTCGGTTCCTGTGCGAGGACGCGGATGTGAGCCCCAAGGACGTCCTGGAAGGCTTCATCCGCGACCTCTGCGCCCTGCCCGGATCGAACGGCAGCGACGAGCGCGATCGAGCTCAAGCTTATTTCGATCGCTGCGGCTACGCGTTTATGGCGCAGCTCCGCCGAGAGCAGTCCGGCCAAATTCACACGCGGAATCAGCGGCTCGGGACGGTTTAGGAATTTGGGAATTTGGGAATGCAAAAAAGGGCGCGATGTTCGCGCCCTGTTCCTATCGTCGCACCGGGGCGCCGCGTCTAACCCTTTGATTTCCCGGGAACTTCCGTGGTGGGTGATGTAGGGCTCGAACCTACGACCCGCTGATTAAGAGTCAGCTGCTCTACCAACTGAGCTAATCACCCATACGCCACGAAGCGTCGCCATCGGGCGGCGTCGGCCGCGTCAGGCAGGGGGGCGTGTAGCAAAGGCCCCGCCCCCTGTCCACCCGTACGCGGCAGAAATTTTGAAGGCGCCGCGCTTACTCCGCCGCCTGCGCGTGCATGCGCCCGCCGCGCGCGATCAGCTTGTTGAGCGCGGCGAGATAAGCCTTGGCCGAAGCGACCAGCGTGTCCGGATCGGCGCCGCGGCCGGTCACCGACGAGCCGTCGCGCGAGAGCCTGACCGTCACCTCGGCCTGCGCGTCGGTGCCCTCGGTCACGGCGTGGACATCATAGAGCTCCAGCGTCACCTCATGCGGCACGATCGCCTTGATCGCGTTGAAGATCGCGTCGATCGGCCCGTTGCCCTCGACCTCCTCGGTGACGTGCCGCCCCTCGACGTCGAGCTTCATCGTCGCGCGCTGGGGCCCACGCGTGCCGGCGATCACCGTCAGCGATTCCAGCTTGATCCGGTCATGCGCGGTCGCGATGTTCTCGTCGACCAGGGCCTCGATATCCTCGTCGTAGACATGCTTCTTGCGGTCGGCCAGCGCCTTGAAGCGGGTGAAGGCGTCCTCGAGCTGGTTGTCGCCCAGATCGTAGCCCATGTCCTTCAGCTTGGAGCGGAAGGCGGCGCGGCCGGAATGCTTGCCCATCACCAGCGAGGTCTTGGTCACGCCGACCGAGGCCGGCGTCATGATCTCGTAGGTGGTGTTGTTCTTCAGCATGCCGTCCTGGTGGATGCCGCTCTCATGGGCGAAGGCGTTGCGGCCGACGATCGCCTTGTTGTACTGCACCGGGAAGGAGCAGGCGGTCGAGACGGCCTTGGACAGGCGCATCAGCTGCGTCGCGTCGATGCCGGTCTCATAGGGCATGACGTCGCCACGCACCTTGAGCGCCATCACGATCTCCTCCAGCGCGGCATTGCCGGCGCGCTCGCCGATGCCGTTGATCGTGCACTCGACCTGGCGCACGCCGCCCTCGAGCGCGGCCAGCGAATTGGCGACCGCGAGACCCAGATCGTTGTGGCAATGCGCCGAGAAGATCGCCTTGTCGGCATTCGGCACGCGCTCGCGCACCGCCTTGAACATGGCGCGGTATTCGTCCGGCGTGGCGTAGCCGACCGTGTCGGGCAGGTTGATCGTGGTGGCGCCGGCCTTGATCGCGACCTCGACGGCGCGGCACAGATAGTCAATCGGCGTGCGGGTGGCGTCCATCGCCGACCATTCGACGTCCTCGACGAGGTTGCGCGCCTGCGTCACCGTCGCGGTGATGATCTCCAGCACGTCCTCCTGGCTCTTACGCATCTGGTGCTCCAGATGGATCGGCGAGGTCGAGACGAAGGTGTGGATGCGCGGCTTCACCGCATGGCGCACGGCCTCGCCGGCACGCGCGATGTCGAGCGGGACGGCCCGCGCGAGGCCGGCGACCGTGGCGCGCTTCAGGCGGCGCGCGATCTCGGAAACCGCCTCGAAATCGCCGTCCGAGGCGATCGGGAAGCCGGCCTCGATGATGTCGACGCCCATCGCGTCGAGCGCCTCGGCCACCTCCAGCTTCTCCTCGAAGGTCATGGTGGCGCCGGGGCATTGCTCGCCGTCGCGCAGCGTGGTGTCGAAGATCAGCACGTGGTCCTTGCCCGCAGGATTTTGGGCGGAGCCGGTCTTTGTCGGGTTGGTCATGGTTCTGCTTCCGGTGTCGGCGCGCCGCGGAATCTTAAAACAGGCGGGCGCTGGGTTTGCTGTCGGCGGTTCTCGTCAGTCCCCTGAGCGCCCAGGCAGCATGCCCGGCCGGCCCTCAGGGGCGGCTAAGGAGAAGAAGGCCGGGAAGAAGCGAGAACGGAGCGCGGGCGCGCATGCCGACGCTCCGCGCGGCGGCGCGGTGCTGCATCGGGTCATGGCGGGCGGTCGAAACCACGGGCGTTCCTCAAATCGACGGGACAGGATGTAACCGGAAGAGGGCCCTGAGCGCAAGCATCTGTCGCGGCTCCTCTGTGGCTATGCCGCGCCGCGGGAATCGGTCATGGTTTTGGCCCGTCTGGATCACGGTTGCGTCCCATCGAACGCAAGCGTGGTCCAGCTCCTTGTTCTAGCATCGGATTTCTCCGAAAAGTGGATTCCACTTTTCGGTCCGATGCTCCAGCCGGAGCTGAAGCCCGATGCGTCCCTCCCCGCTCCTCCTTTCGGCCTTGGCCGCCCTCCTGCTCGGCGCCTGCCAGAGCACGTCGGGCGGCCCGCCGCCCGCCCCGCCGCCGGAGCAGGCGGCGCCCGGCGTGACGCCGAGCACCTTCCGCATGCCGGCCGGCAGCGGCTGCTCCGGCGAGGTCGAGCGCTTCCAGGCGGTGATCGACAACGACGTCGCCACCGGCCACACCACCAAGGGCGTGCACGACCGGGTCTCGGGCGAGATCGCGCAGGCGCGCACGCTGTGCAGCAGCGGCAACGAGGCCGGCGCCATCGGCCGGATCAGGGCGACGAAGGCGAAGTTCGGCTATCCGGGCTGAGCGCCTCGCCCACCGTGCCGATGAAGCGCACCTTCGGCCGCCCGACGCCGTGCATGAGGAGCGTCCGGCGCACCGGCCGCGTCGCGCCGGCGATCCGCACCGTCGCGCCCCTGCGATGGGCGTTGCGCACGAAGCTTTCGATCGTCGCAGCCCCGGTCGAATCGAGCAGGGAGACGGCCGAGAGGTCGATGACATAGGTCTTCGGCTTCTCGCCGATCCTGTCCAGCGCCGCGCCGACCGCGGCGGCGGCGCCGAAGAAAAAGGCGCCCGAAATGCGCAGGACCATGATGTCGGGATCGGTCGCGAGCCCTGAATCATAGGGCTTGCGCCCATTGCCGTTTTCCGTGTCCGCCCTGTCCTCCTCCACCATCGGGGCGTTCTCGACCGCCACCGATTCGGCCATGCGGTGCAGGAAGAGCAGCGCGCTGACCGAAAAGCCGACGACGATGCCGACGGTCAGATCCTCGAAGATCACCAGCAGGAACGTCACCAGGAGCACCACGGCATCGCCCCGCGAGGCGCGGATCAGCGTCGCGAACTCGTGCTTCTCGGCCATGTTCCAGGCCACCACCGCCAGCACGCCCGCCAGCGCCGCGAGCGGGATGAAGGCCGCAAGCGGCGCCGCGACCAGCATGAACAGCAGCAGGAACACCGAATGCAGCATGCCGGCGACCGGTCCGCGCGCGCCGGAGCGCACATTGGTGGCGGTGCGGGCGATGTTGCCGGTGACGCAGATGCCGCCGAACAGCGGCGAGGCGATGTTCGCCAGCCCCTGCGCCACCAGCTCGCAATTAGAGCGATGCCGCCGGCCCGTCATCGAATCGGCGACCACGGCCGAGAGCAGGCTCTCGATGCAGCCGAGCAGGGTGAAGGAGAGCGCGTTCGGCAGGACGGCGACGATCTTCGTCCAGGAGATCTCCGGCAGATGCGGCAGCGGCAGCGTCTGCGGAATGCCGCCGAAGCGCGTGCCGATGGTCTCGACCGGCGCGCCCATGAGCGCCGCCCCGACCGTGGCGATCGCCACGCCGATGATCAGCGAGGGCCAATGCGGCCGCAGGCGGCGCAACGCGACGATGACGCCGATGGTGACGGCCGCGACCGCGACCGCCGCCGGGCTCACGCTCGGCAGCGCGCCGGCGAGCGCGGCGAGCTTCGGCAGCAGCGGCCCCGGCTCCTTCTCAAGGCTCAAGCCCAGCAGGTCCTTGATCTGGCTCGAGAAGATGATGACCGCGATGCCGGCGGTGAAGCCGACCGTGACCGGATAGGGGATGTATTTGATGAAGGTGCCGAGCCTGAGAAGCCCGATCGCCGCCAGCATGAAGCCCGACAGGAAGGTCGCGAGCAGCAGGCCCTCCAGCCCGTGCTGCGCCACGCAGGCCGCGACCAGCACGATGAAGGCCCCGGCCGGCCCGCCGATCTGGAAGCGGCTGCCGCCGAACGCCGAGACGATGAAGCCGCCGACGATCGAGGTGTAGAGCCCGCGATCGGGCGTGACCCCGGAGGCGATGGCGATGGCCATGGACAGCGGCAGCGCCACGATCGCGACGGTGAGGCCGGCGATGGCGTCGGCCTTGAAGCCGGCGAGGCCGTAACCCTCGCGCATGATCGTGACCAGCTTGGGCGTGTAGAGCTCGGCGAAGCTCGGCTCGGGGCTCGTGGCGGCCATGACAATCCTTTCCTCAACCCCCTCGCGGGACGCGGGAGCGTCGGCCGGATCGCGGTCGGCGCCGCTCTTAACCTGTGCGGGTCTTCGTCTATGGCGGCGCTTTCAGGCGCACCCCGCGCCCGCCGCCGCGGCTGACGGCGTTGTCGCCGATCAGCTCGACGCCCGCGCGGTCAAACGCCTCCACCACCCGGGTCAGGGATTCGATCACGCCGCGGACATTGCCTTCGCTGCTTTCCATCCGCTGGATGGTGGGCAGCGAGACGCCCGCCATCTCGGCGAGCCCACGCTGGTCGATCCCGAGCAGGGCACGGGCGGCGCGCATCTGCGCGGCCGTTATCATCGATGAACTCGCATGCTGAACCTCAGGGAAAATATAGGAGATATCTTAACTGATGTCTAGAACATCATCTTTGCTTGGTAACGCATGAGCTGAGAAAAGCGGGGACAGCGCGACGACCAACCGCTTCGGGCAAGACGCGCCTCGCAGCCCTACGCCGCCAGCCCCCGCTTCTCCAAAAGCGCATCCGGCGTCGGCAGCCGGCCGCGGAACAGCGTGTAGGCTTCCGCCGCCTCGCGCGTGTCGCCGGCAGCATAGATGTAGCGCTTCAGCTTCGCCGCCACCTCGGCCGAGAACACATCGCCCGTCTCGGTGAAGGCGTTGAAGGCGTCGGCATCCATCACCTCCGACCAGAGATAGCTGTAATAGCCGGCCGAATAGCCGTCGCCGGCGAAGACATGGGTGAAGTGCGGCGTGCGGTGGCGCATGGTGATCTCGGCCGGCATGCCGATGCGCTTCAGCTCCGCCGCCTCGAAGGCGAGCGGATCGACCGCGGCCGGCGCCGCGAGCGAATGGAAGGCGAGATCGACCAGCGCCGAGGAGGTGTATTCCACGGTGGCGAAGCCCTGGTTGAAGGTCTGCGCCTTTTCGATCTTCTCGATCAGCGCCTCGGGGATCGGCTTACCCGTCTCGGCATGCAGGCAATATTGCCGCATCACCTCGCGCGTCAGGAACCAGTGCTCGTAGAGCTGCGAGGGCAATTCGACGAAGTCGCGCGCGACCGAGGTCCCGGCGAGCGAACCATAGGTCACGTCCGAGATGAGCCCGTGCAGCGCGTGGCCGAATTCGTGGAACAGCGTGCGCGCCTCGTCGAGCGAGAGCAGCGCCGGGTGGCCCTCCGCCGGCTTGGCGAAATTGCAGACATTGACGATGATCGGCCTGACCTCGCCATCGAGCTTGCGCTGGCCGCGAAAGGCGCTCATCCAGGCGCCCGAGCGCTTCGAGGGCCGGGCGAAGTAATCCCCCAGAAACAGCCCGATGGCACGCCCGCTTGCGGCCTCCGTCACCTCGAAGAGGCGCACCTCCGGATGGTAGCCGGCAAGCTCCGGCCGCTCGGTGAAGGCAAGCCCGAACAGCTTGCCGGCGACGTCGAAGGCCGCCTGCCGCACGCGGTCGAGCGGGAGATAGGGCTTCAGCGCGGCCTCGTCGAAAGCATAGGTCTTCTGCCTGACCTTCTCGGCATAATGGCGCCAGTCCCAGGGGCGGATCGGCCCGTTCCCGCCCTCAAGCCCCGCCAGGGCCGAAAGATCGGCCGCCTCGCGCGCCGCCCGCGCGCGGGCCGGCTTCCAGACCAGCTCGAGCAGGTCGCGCACATGCTCCGGCGTCTTCGCCATGGCGTCGTCGAGCTTGAAATGGGCGAAGGTCGGATAGCCGAGGAGCTTCGCCTTCTCGGCCCGGAGCGCCACCATCTCGGCGACGATCGCGCGGTTGTCGCTGTCGCCGCCGTTCTCGCCGCGCCGGCTCCAGGCGAGGAAGGCTTCCTCGCGCAGGTCGCGCCGCTCGGAGAAGGTCAGGAACGGCTCGATGATCGAGCGCGACAGCGTCACCGCATGCTGGCCGGGCCTGGCCCGATCGGCCGCCGCGCGCGCCATCGCCGCCCTCAGGAAGTCCGGCAGGCCGGCAAGCCCGGCCTCGTCCGCGATGAAGAGGGCGTAGGACGATTCATCCTTCAGCACGTTCTGGCTGAACGCGGTGCCGAGCGCCGCCAACCGTTCATTGATCGTGGCGAGGCGCTGCTTGTCATCCGCAGCGAGCTTCGCGCCGGAACGGACGAAGCCCTTGTGGGTGCGCTCCAGCAATCGCGCCTGCTCGGCATCGAGGCTGAGCCCGTCGCGCCTGGCATTGACCGCGTCGACGCGGGCGAACAGCCCCTCGTCCATCATGATCGCCGACCAGTGCCGCGCGGTGATCGGCGACATCGCGCGCTCGATCGCCTGCAACGCCTCGTTCGTGTCGGCCCCGGTCAGGTTGTAGAACACGCCGCCGATGCGGCTGAGCGCCCGGCCCGCCCGCTCCAGCGCCTCGATCGTATTGGCGAAATCGGGCTGGGCCTTATCCGCGACGATCGCCGCGATCTCGGCCTTGTGCTTGGCGAGCGCCGCGTCGAAGGCCGGGCGGATATGCTCGGGCCTGATCTGCGCGAAGGGCGGCAGGCGGAAAGGCGTCTGCCAGCGCGCGGCGAAGGGATTTTCGGCCGGCAACGGCAGCGCTTCGGGATGGGCGGTCTCGGCAAGGGTCATCGGGTTGCTTTCGCGGGACAAGCGGGATCAGTCGTCACCGAAGATATGCGCGAGGTAGCGGCGCATGAAGGGCGGCATGTCGTGCTCTTGCGTCGCGGCGAGGTCGCGCAGGATCACGATGTCGGAAAGCTCCTCCTCGGGCAGCGTCTTCATCCGCGCCAGCATCAGCGCCCGCGCCTCATCCGCCGGCAGGTCGATGCCGACCTCGCGCATGAAGGCGATGCGGCCTTCCTCGATCACCGCCGTCCAGCCGGCGCCGACAGCGAGCTCCCCGGCCCGCAAGCCGGTCTCCTCCGCAAGCTCGCGGGTGACGCTGCCGGCGAGGTCGAGCGTGCCGTCGGGGCGTTGATCCTCGCGGTCGGGCGTGCCGGCGGCGAAATAGACCTTGCCGGCATTGGCGGTGTGGGCGCCCATCCTGCCGCAGAGGAAGGCGCCGTCATTGGCCCTGAGCGCCGCCATGGCGAAGCCGTTGCGGATGGCGGGCCCGGGATGGCCGGCATCGCGCCAGGCCATGAAGGCGGCATAGTCGGTCTCGAAATAGCCGGCCTCGAAAACGCCGCCGCGGATCGCCGCGCGGTGCTGCAGCATCACCCGCCCGTTGAACATCGCGGGCTTGCCGGCACTGATCTTCGCCCAATGCGCCGCGATTCCCGCGGCGTTCTCGCGGGCATAGGCCCAGTCATGGGGCTCGACCCGGGCATCGACCCGTGCGAGCCGGACGATCGTCCCGTTCTCGACGCCGCCGCGCCTCCCCTGGCCTGTCATCGGATCATCCTGCCGGTATCTCGAGGTCGATGGTGAGCGGGCAATGGTCCGAGGCCTTCGGCCGGTCCCAGCCGACGCGCGGATAGCGGTTGGCGCAGGTGGCGAGCCGCGCCATCGAGCGGTCCGGCTCGCGCGGGTCGAGCGGCACGCGATAGGGCAATCCGCGCCGGATCATCTGCATGGCGGGCTTGGGGTTGGCCGCCGCCAGCGCCGGCGAGAGCAGGATGTGGTCGAGCGGCATGTGGCTGTCGACCAGCTTCTCCTGCGCGTCCGACCAGTAGCGCCGGAAATGCGTCCAGCGCTCGTGCGCGGGCAGCGTCTCCATCGGATCGACGGCAAAATCGTCGAGCAGCGGCTCGATGCCGCTTTGGCCCTCGTCGACCGGCTCGGCCCGCGGCCCCAGGCTGTAGCGATAGCCGTTGAGGTCGCCGAGCACGATCCAGTTTGTGTCGCGCCAGCCCCCGCCGAAGCGCTGCCGGATCAGCCATTTCACCGCCCGCGCCTCGGCCCGGCGCACCGGCAGCGTCATGCTGCGCCCGTCCTCGCGGCCGTTGTTCATCGACTTCAGATGACAGCCGAACAGGGACAACCGGCGCTGGCCGAGATTGAGTTCCACCTCGAGGCAGTCGCGCGCGAAGACCCTGCCATGTGGCCCGATGCCGAGCAGGGCGAGATCGCGGTCGTGCACGCCGGCCTGGGCGAAGGTCAGATCGCTGTGCGAGCGCACGGTGACCTGCCCCTGTCCGATGAGGTCGCGCCGCGCCGCGAAGCCGATATCGATGTTGCGGCGGTCATTGCCGTCGATCAGCGTGAAATGGCCGTAGCGGTGGTCGGCGATGCGGTGGACGTAGTTGGCGAAGAAGGCCTGGAGGCTGGCGAGCGAATCGAGCTCCTGCAGCATCCACAGATCGGCCTGCGCCTCGGCGATGGCGAGCGCGGTCATCTGGCGCTTGTCGTCCTCCAGCGCCACCGCCAGCGAGCGCTCGACCGCGTCGCGCTCGTCGGCGCGCGGGAAATGGAACAGCGACATCGCCGCCGCCGTCTCCGTGCGCCCGCCCGGCTCGAAGCGGTGCCGCGTCAGCAGGTTCTCGACGTTGAAGGTGCCGACGCGCAGCTTCATCGCGGGCCGCTCAAAGCGCTTCCGGCGCGAAGACCTGCGAGGGCGCGACGAATTCGTCCTGCGCCGCGACCGTCAGGATCTCGCGCGAGCCGGATTCCTTGGTGCGCTTCAAGAGGCCATAGACCGATGAGGCGGCCTTCGACAGCGCCGCCGCCGCCGATTCCTCACGCAGGTAGTGGGTGAAGAACAGCGCCGCGATCGCATCGCCCGCGCCGTTGATGTCGACGTCGAGCCTCGGCGTGCGCACCCGCCAGCTTCCCGTCGCGTCCGCCGCCATCAGGTCGATCGCCTCGGCCGGCGTCTCCTCGGTCTTGAGCGAGGTCACCATCGCGACCTTCGGCCCGGCGTCGCGCAGCGCCTCGACGGCGCGATGCGCGTCGGAAAGGGTGGTGATCGCCACATCGGTCAGGAGTTCGAGCTCGAACTGGTTGGGCGTCACGATGTCGGCGGCGGGCACCGCCTGCTCGCGCATGAATTCGGGGATGCCCGGCCGCACGAAGACACCGCGCCCGACATCGCCGATGACGGGATCGCAGCAATAGAGCGCCTTCGGATTGGCCGCGCGCACCCGCTCCACCGCCGAGAGGATGGCGTGGCCGATATCGGCCGAGCCCATATAGCCGGAAAGCACGCCGTCGCATGTCGTCAGCGCGCCGCGCTCGGCGATGCCCTCCATCACCTCGTCGATCATGCCGCCGTCGAAGACGCGCCCCTTCCAGTTGCCATAGCCGGTATGGTTCGAGAACTGCACCGTATGGATCGGCCAGACCTCGACGCCGAGCCGCTGCATCGGAAAGGTAGCCGAGGCGTTGCCGACATGGCCATAGGCGACATGGGACTGGATCGAGAGGATATTCATGGTCTGAAGCGATATCCGGTTCGCGAAGGGAGCGCGAAACTAGAGCAGGCCGCAGGCCGGCGGAAGCGCATCATTCGCGCGGCGCGACATGCGCCATCGTCGTGGTCAGCAGGTAGCGCAGCCCCTCGGGTCGATAGTCCAGCACGACCTCGCCCTGGAACTTCTGCGCCATGACGCGCTCCACCAGGCGCGAGCCGAAGCCCTGCCGCCGCGGCTTCGCCACCGGCGGCCCGCCGCGCTCGGTCCATTCGAACCGGAAGGCATCCCCGCTTCCCGGCCGGCCGATGGACCAGCGGATCGCGACCTCGCCCCCCTCGACCGAAAGCGCCCCGTATTTCACCGCATTGGTCGCCAGTTCGTTGATCGCGAGCGCCATCGTCATCGCCTGATCGGCCGGCAATTGCAGCGGCGGCCCGTCGATGCGGATCCGGCCGCCTCCCATGCGATGCGGCGCCAGCGCCCCCTCGACGACGACACCGATCGGCGCGCTGTTCCAGCTCGACCGGGTCAGGATCGAATGTGCCTCGCCCAGCGTCGCGATCCGTTCGCTCAGGGTCGATTGCGCCTCTTCGAGCGTTTCCGCAGAGCGGAAGGTCTGGCTGGCGATGGCGGCGATCATCGCCAGCGTGTTCTTCATCCGGTGGGCGAGCTCGGCATTGAGCAGGCGCCCGTTGCGCTCGGCCTGCATCTTGCCCGTGGTCTCCATCACGGTGTCGATCACGCCGAGAACCCGGCCGGATTCGTCGCGGATCGGGCTGTAGCAGAAGGTGAACCAGGCCTCCTCCGCATAGCCATGGCGATCGATGATGAGCGCGAAATCCTCGATGAAGATCGCCTCGCCCGCGAAGGCCTTGTCGATGAGCGGCCCGATATCGCCCCAGACCTCCGGCCAGACGTCGCGGAAGGAGCGCCCGAGCGCGCAGGGCTTCTCGCCGAGGATCGGGCGGAAGGCGTCGTTGTGGATGGTGATCAGATCGGCTCCCCAGACGATGCATTTGGGAAACCGCGAATTGACCATCATGCCGACCGCGATCTTCAGCGCGGCCGGCCAGCCGGCGATCGGTCCGAGCGATGTCGCGCTCCAGTCATAAGCGCGGATGGCAGCGGCCATCGCGCCGCCACCTTCGAGGAAGGCAGTTTCGCCGCTCACCTGTTTCCTCCCAGCCCGCCTCCGCGCAGCATGCATCGGGAGCGGGCCGGGCGCGACATCAAAATACGGGCAGCAGGCCCGCGTGGGGCTCAGGAGCCGGAGGCCGCCTTCTTGGCGAAGCTGTCGATGAAGGTCTTCGACAGGTCGACATTGGAGTTGGTCAGCTCGGGATCGAGCAGCTTCAGCGAATCATACATGCTCTTCATCGCGTCCGGCGTCGCGATGCCGGTGCGGGAATAGGCTTCCTGCGAGTTCTTGACCGCGCGGATGTAGAGCGGCTTGTCGCCGAGCAGATATTCCTCCGGCACCAGCGCGGCGACATCCTCGGGCTTCGCCGTCTCCAGCCATTTCAGCGCCTTCATCAGGGCGTTGACCAGCTTCTGGGTGGTGACCGGGTTCTTCTCGGCGAAGTCGTTCTTGAGGTAGAGCACCGCCGCCGGGTTGGAGCCGCCGAACAGGGCCCGGGTGCCGGCCTCGGTGCGGGTGTCGATCAGCGGGACGATGTCGCCGTCGGCCTCGAGCTTCGAGGTGACGGGGTCGAGATGCGAGATCACGTCGACCTGCTTCTGCTTGATCGCGGCGACCGCGCTCGCGCCGGCACCGACGCTGATGATCGCGGCGTCGGTCGCCTTCAGGCCGGCCTTCACCATGGCGTATTGCGCCGTCAGCGCGGTCGAGGAGCCGGGCGCGGTGACGCCGATCTTGAGGCCCTTGAAATCGGCCGCCGACTTGACCTTGTCGGCGAGGTCCTTGCGCACCGCGATGGTGATCGCCGGGAAGCGCCCGAGCTCGATCACGGCGCGGATGTCCTGCCCCTTCGCCTGCATGCGGATGGTGTGCTCATAGGCGCCGGTCACGACATCGACCGAGCCGCCGACCAGCGCCTGCAGCGACTTCGCGCCGCCGCCGAAATCGTTGATCTCGACGTCCAGCCCCTCCTCCTTGAAGAAGCCCTTCTTCTCCGCGACGGTGAGCGGGAGATAGTAGAGGAGCTGCTTGCCGCCGACGCCGAGCGTAAGCTTCGGCTTCTCGGCGGCCTGGGCGAACGCGGCCTGGGGCGCCGTGCCGAGCGCGGTCGAAAGGGCGAGCATGGTGAGCGCGTCGCGGCGGGTCAGGATCATGGCGAAACCTCCGGTTGGATGAAAAAGGCGCTTCTGGCGGGCGCGCATTTTCCGTCACGATAGGCGACGCCGGCCACCGCCGGCAACTCGCCTTAGGTCGTGGTGGTGGAACTCTGGCCCGGCCGCCAGACGAGCAATCGCTTCTCGATCAGCGTCACCAGCGCGTCGATGGCGATGACGAAGATCGCCAGGATCAGCATGCCGGAGAAGACGCCGGTGACGTCGAAGACGCTCTCGGCCTCGTGGATCTTGTAGCCGAGCCCGGCCGAGGAGCCGAGATATTCGCCGACCACGGCACCCACCAGCGCGAAGCCGACCGAGGTGTGCAGCGAGGAGAACATCCAGGTCAGCGCCGAGGGCCAGTAGACATGGCGGAAGAGCTGGCGCTCGTTCATGCCGAGCATGCGCGCATTGGCCAGGATCGTCGGCGAGACCTCGCGCACGCCCTGGTAGACGTTGAAGAACACGATGAAGAAGACGAGCGTGAAGCCGAGCGCCACCTTCGACCAGATCCCCAGGCCGAACCAGAGCGCGAAGATCGGCGCCAGCACGACGCGCGGCAGCGCGTTCGCCGCCTTGATATAGGGATCGAACACCGCCGAGAGCAGCTCGCGCCGCGCGAAGGCGAATCCGAACAGGATGCCGGCCGCCGAGCCGATGACGAAGGCGAGCACCGTCTCGATGAGCGTGATGCCGAGATGCCAGTAGATATCGGCGCTGGCGAGCTGCTTGACGGTGCGCGTCAGCACAGCGGCGGGCGTCGAGAAGAAGAATTGCAGCGTCCTGACGTCGCCGAACAGGCTCGTGGTCGTGACGACGTGCCAGATGAGCAGAAAGGCCAGCATCACCAGGATCTGGAGGGAGATGAGCCTCAGGCGCTTCACGATGCCTCTCCCCCGACGAGCTCGCGCCCCTCGCCCATCGCATAGGCCTTCTGGACCTCGACGCGCAGCGAGGCCCAGATGTCGCGGTGAATCTCGTGGAAGGCCTTCTCCAGCCGGATATCGGCGATGTCGCGCGGGCGCGGCAGCTCGACCCGGTAATCGGCGACGATCCCCGCCGCCGGCCCCGCCGACATCACCACGACGCGGTCGGAGAGCGCGATCGCCTCCTCGAGGTCGTGCGTCACGAACATCAGCGCCTTGCGGTCGCGCGACCACAGATCGAGCAGGAGATTGCCCATGATCTGCCGGGTCTGCGCGTCGAGCGGCCCGAAGGGCTCGTCCATCAGCAGGATCTCGGGATTGCGGATCAGCATCTGCGCCAGGCTGACGCGCTTGCGCTGCCCGCCCGAGAGCATGTGCGGATAACGGTCGACGAAGGTGCGCAGGCCCACGCGGCCGAGCCATTCGCGCGCGCGCTGGTCGGCCTCGCGCTCGGGCACGCCCATCGGCTCCAGCGCGACCTTGACGTTCTCCAGCGCCGTCTTCCACGGCATCAGCGCATCCTGCTGGAAGAGATAGCCGGCCCGCCGATTGAGCCCCGAAAGCGGCTTGCCGAAGATCCCGACCGATCCGGCGGACGGCGCGAGCAGCCCGGCCGCGGCATTCAGCAGCGTGGACTTGCCGCAGCCCGTTGGCCCGACGATCGAGACGAACTCGCCGGGGCTGACCGCAAGCTCGATGCCCCTGACCGCCTGGTAGCGTCCGCCATCGGCGAGATGGAAGGTGATGTCGATGCCCTTGAGCGCCACCGCCGGCTCGCCCGGCGCCAGCGGCCCTGCCCCAGCACCCGTCTCAGGGCGATCCTGAAACCCCATGAAATCCGTTTCCCCGTCGGGCGCCGCGCTTTTTCGTCGGGGCCGTCAGCCTGTTCGTGTCGCCCGAATTAATAGGCGATCGGTCGCGGAAGGCAACGGATCCTCGCCTTGCATCGCGTCGACAGGGCGGCCATATCGCTTGAGCCGCCCCCGATCCGCAGGAGCCGACGCACACCATGGCCGATGTCGAACACGCCATGCGGGTGCTCGTCGACTTCATGCAGACCCATCAGCAATGGGCCGTGCCGATCGTCTTCGCGATCGCCTTCGCCGAATGCGTCGCGCTCCTGTCCTGGCTGGTGCCGGCGACGGTGTTCTTCACCACTTTCGGCGCAGTCGCGGGCGCCTCCGGTCTCAACCTCGTGCCGCTCGCGCTGGCGGCCTCGCTCGGCGCCGGCTCGGGCTTCTGGGTGTCCTACTGGGCCGGGCTCCTGCTCGGGCCGCGCGTGCAGGACCACTGGCCCTTCAGCAGGAACCCGGAACTCCTGGATCGCGGCCACGCCTTCTTCGAGAGATGGGGCATCGCCAGCATCCTGATCGGCCATTTCTTCGGGCCGCTCAGAGCCGTGATCGCCATCGTCGCCGGCATCGTCGCGATGCCGGCCTGGCAGTTCCATCTCGGCAACTGGCTCGCTTCCTTCGCCTGGGGCTTCGGCCTGCTCTACGGCGTCGGACGCGTCAGCGAACTGCTGGCGCGCTGAAACACGGCCCTACGCCAGGCCGAGGATCACCGCCAGCATGATCGCCAGCGACAGCGCCATCACGACGCGGATCGCCATCGGTGTTTCGAGAATGCGCAGAAGGTCCATCACCGCCTCCCCTGCATCGGGTCAATAGGCCAGCATCTCCACCCCGATCCAGGCGATCGCCGCCAGGACGAGCCCGCCGATCAGGACCATCAGCACCGGCAGGCCGAGGAAGCCCTGCCGCGCCTCGACGGGCGTCTCCACCGCCGGATCGGCATCGCTGTGATCGTCGGCCCGCAGCGGCGGCAGCGGATCCCCGCCACGCAGCTGCTCGAGATCCTGCACCGGCACCCGGGGTCGGGTATCGCCCGTCATGACCGCCTCCCTGCGTTCGGCCGGCCGGAAAGGCCGGGCCCCGCAACGGAAACGCCGGCACGCCGGGGCGGTTCCGGCCGCAGGCCACAAAGGCAAGGGGCGGCAGCCGTCCGGCCGCCGCCCCGTGAACGAAAAGAGCGTTCGATATCAGCCTGTTGCAAGCCGTTCCGGAATCGAATCCGCAACGGCTTGAATCAATCTGCCAAGCCTGCGCCGGGCTCAGTTCTTCGACTTGTCGACGAGGGCCTTGGCCTTGATCCAGGGCATCATGTCGCGCAGCTTCGCGCCGACTTCCTCGATCGGATGGGCGGCCATGCGCGCGCGCGTCGCCTTGAACGAGGTCTGGTTGACCTTGTTCTCGAGCATCCAGTCGCGGGTGAACTTGCCCGACTGGATGTCGGTGAGCACGCGCTTCATCTCGGCCTTGGTCTCGGGCGTGATGATGCGCGGGCCGGTGACGTACTCGCCATATTCGGCGGTGTTCGAGATCGAGTAGTTCATGTTGGCGATGCCGCCCTCGTAGATCAGGTCGACGATCAGCTTCACCTCGTGGAGGCACTCGAAATAGGCCATCTCGGGGGCGTAGCCGGCTTCCGTCAGCGTCTCGTAGCCGGCCTTGATCAGCTCGACGAGGCCGCCGCAAAGCACGACCTGCTCGCCGAAGAGGTCGGTCTCGCACTCTTCCTTGAAGGTGGTCTCGATGATGCCGGCGCGGCCGCCGCCATTGGCCGAGGCATAGGACAGGCCGAGGTCATGGGCGTTGCCGGTGGCGTCCTGGTGGATCGCGATCAGGGTCGGCACGCCGCCGCCGCGCTGGTATTCGGAGCGCACCGTGTGGCCGGGGCCCTTCGGGGCGACCATCAGCACGTCGAGGTCTTTGCGCGGCTCGATCAGGTTGAAATGGACGTTGAGGCCGTGCGCGAAGAGAAGCGCCGCGCCCTGCTTCATGTTGGCGGCGAGCTCGTCGCGATAGATGTCGGCCTGGAGCTCGTCCGGCGTCAGCATCATGATGACGTCGGCCCATTTGGCGCCTTCCGCCGGGGTGAAGACCTTGAAGCCCGCGCCTTCCGCCTTCTTGCGGGTGGAGGAGCCTTCCTTCAGCGCAATCGCGATGTCCTTGACGCCGGAATCGCGCAGGTTGAGCGCATGCGCATGGCCCTGCGAGCCATAGCCGACGATGAGGACCTTCTTGCCCTTGATCAGGTTGATGTCGGCATCACGATCGTAATAGACGCGCATGGGTTCTCTCCTTTGTCACGCGTTGTCGGTCTTCCGGCCCGGAGCCTCGTCCGTGCCGTAGAGGGTGAGGAACTGGTCGGTCGCGCGCTCCGCGTCGCCGGCGATCTCGGCCCGGCTCAGCGTCAGCGTGTCGCCGAGCAGGAGCCGGATCTGGACGTCGCGGCCGACGAGGCCGAAGAAGGTCCGGAAGGCCGTCTCGGTGTCGTCGAAGGCGATGAGCCCGGCCTCGCGTCCGGCATCGAGCACCGGCTTCAGGCGCTCGCCGATGGCGAAGCGGCCATTGGCCAAGACGATCGAGCCGAGATTGCCGTCACGCGAGGCCGCCTGGCTGACGCCGATGCGGTTGAGCGCGATCGAGGTCGGCGAGGTGATGACTTCCAGCCAGTTCGCGGCGAAGCGCTTCAGGCTCTCGCGCAGCGCGCCGGCATCGAGCGTCTGGCGCTCGAAATTGCCCGCCCTCACCTTCGAGGCCTGCCAGCGCACGGTCGCGGTCAAGAGCCCGTCACGGTCGCCGAACCATTTGTAGAGCGTTTCCTTGGAGCAGCTCGCCCGCCGCGCCACCGCCGTCATGGTCAGCCCGCTGCCCTTCTCGACCATCAGGCCGAGCACGGCATCCAGCACGGCCTGCTGGCGCTGGGTCAGCGCCTCGCCTTGCATCTCTGCGGGGCCTTGCGTCATCGGCGGGAACGATCCAGTACCGTACGTTACGGTTCAGGCATCTATCGCAGCGGCGGGCGCCCGGCAAGCGTTATTCGCGGGGGCTGGCGTAAGGCCGCAGAAGGATTATCTCTCGGCCAGCCAGCCCTCAGGAACGGAACCGCCCATGACCCTGCCCAGCGCCGCCGCGATCGTCTCCTTCTGGCGCGAGGCCGGGCCGGAGAAATGGTTCGCCAAGGACGAGACCTTCGACGCCGCGATCGTCGCACGCTTCCTGCCCGCCCACGAGGCCGCCGCGGCCGGGCGGCTCGCCGATTGGGAAGAGACGCCGGAAGGGGCCTATGCGCTCCTGATCCTGCTCGACCAGTTTCCGCGCAACATGTTCCGCCTGAGCGCGCGCGCCTTCGCCACCGATGCGCAGGCGCTCGCCGTCGCCGGGCGCGCGATCGCGCGCGGCTTCGACGCGGTTTACCCGTCGCCGGAGAAGCGCTTCTTCTACATGCCCTTCATGCATTCGGAAGATCTGGGCGATCAGGAGCGCTGCATCGCGCTCTGCGCGGCGGCCGATGATGCCGAAGGCGTGAAATATGCCGAGATCCACCGCGACATCATCCGCGATTTCGGCCGCTTCCCGCATCGCAACCCGGTGCTGGGGCTCAAGACGACGCCGCAGGAACAGGCTTTCCTCGACGCGGGCGGCTTCGCCGGGTGAGGCCGTAGCCCTACCCCTTCACATCGCGTCGGGGCCGCGGCTCATCGCAGCGATGCCCGTGCGCGAGACCTCGGTCAGCCCCACCGCCGTCATCGTCTTGATGAAGCGCTCGATTTCCTCGGTCGAGCCGGTCAGCTCGAAGACGAAGGAGGTCAGCGAGGCATCGAGCACCCGCGCGCCGAAGGCGGAAGCCAGCCGCATCGCCTCGACGCGATGCTCGCCCTTGCCGGTGACCTTGATCAGCGCGAGCTCGCGCTCCAGCGCCTCGCCCTGCTCGGTCAGGTCGACGACGCGGTGCACCGGAACCAGCCGGTCGAGATGCGCCTTGATCTGGTCGACGACATTGGCCGTTCCCGAGGTCACGACGGTCAGCCGCGAGAGATGCTTCTCATGCTCGGTCTCGGAGACGGTGAGGCTCTCGATATTGTAGCCCCGGCCCGAGAACAGCCCGGCGATGCGGGCGAGAACGCCGGGTTCGTTGTCGACGATCACCGCCAGCGTGTGGCGGGCGACCGGCTGGGACTTGGGCGCGTTCGGGTAGTGGCTGGCGGGCTTAGACATGGCGGACCTGGCGGGTTGGAGAGGAAAAATCGGAAGAAGCGGTGCGATCAGGATTTGCGCAGATCGACGAGGGCGGGTTCGTCGACCTCGTCCTGGGCTACGATCGCGGGCTCGGCCAGCGCGGCCGTGAGCCATTCCCGGAAGGCCGGATGGGCGAGCACGGCCTGCATATAGTCCCGCGAGAGCGGATCGACGGCGATGCCATAGGTATCGAGGCGGGTGACGACCGGCGCGAACATCGCGTCGGCCGCGCAGAAGGCGCCGTAGAGGAACGGTCCGCCGGCACCGAAGCGCTCCCGCGCCTGCCCCCACAGCGCGGCGAGGCGTTCGACGTCGCGGGCGACGCCGGGGCCGCGGTCGCGCGGACCGAAGCGCTTGCCCAGATTCATCGGACAGGCGCCGCGCAGCGCCGTGAAGCCGGCATGCATCTCGTTTGCCGCGGCCCGCGCATGGGCCCGCGCCGCGGGGTCGCGCGGCCAGATTCCCGACTCGGGAAACCGCTCGTGCAGGTATTCGACGATCGCCAGCGTTTCCCAGACGGCGATCCCGCCATCGACCAGCACCGGCACGGTGCCGCCGCTGCCGGGCGCAGCGGCGAAGACCGTCTCCTTGAAGTCCGGCGTATCGAGCGGGACGAGCTCTTCGGTGAAGGCGATGCCGGCCGCGCGCATCAGGAGCCACGCCCGGAGCGACCAGGACGAATAGCATTTGTTGCCGATCAGCAGTTTCATGCCGCAGCAGCCTCCCATTCGTCGACGAAATCGAGCGCCGCCGCCACATGCAAGGCGGTGGTGTCGAAGGCCGGCACGGGCAGGTCTGCCTGCCCGATCAGCAGGCCGATCTCGGTGCAGCCGAGGATGACGCCGTCGGCCCCCTCCTCGCGCACGGCGCGGGCGACGATGGCGCGGTAGCGCTCGCGCGAGGCCGGCTCGATCAGGCCACGGCACAATTCCTCGTAGATGATGCGATGCACCTCGTCGCGCTCCTTGGGCCGCGGCACCAGCGCCTCGACGCCGAAGGCGCTGAGCCGGTCGCGATAGAAGCCCTGCTCCATGGTGAAGCGCGTCGCGAGCAGGAGCGGCCGGCGCGAGGGCGAGGCCTTGACCGCGCGCGCCGTCACGTCGGCGAGGTGCAGGAAGGGCAGCCGCGTCGCGGCGATGACGGTGTCGGCGACCTTGTGCATGGTGTTGGTGCAGAGCACGAGGCAGGAGGCGCCGGCCTGTTCCAGCCGGCGCGCGCTAGCGGCCAGCGCCGCGCCCGCCGCCGCCCAGTCGCCCTTCGCCTGCATCTCCGCGACGCTTGCGAAATCGACCGAATGCAGCAGGATATCGGCCGAGCGCAGCCCGCCCGAACGCTCCCGCACGCCCTCGTTGAAGAGACGGTAATAGACCGCGGTCGATTCCCAGCTCATCCCGCCGATCAGACCGATGGTAGCCATGGTATCCTAGCCCATTTCTCGCCGTCATCCCGGATCGACGCCGCTATCGCGGCTTGTCCGGGATGACCGCTACAGGATTCGACATCAGACGAGCTGCTTGCCCTTGGCGTCGATGATCTGGCCGGTATCGCCTTCGAAATCCGGCAGGATCATCTCGTTATGCGCCTTGCCCGAGGGGATCATCGGGAAGCAGTTCTCCTCCTTGGCGACGATGCAGTCGAAGATCACGGGCTTGGGCGTCGCGATCATCTCCATGATCGCGTCGTCGAGCCTGGCCGGATCGTCGCAGCGGATGCCGTGGCCGCCATAGGCTTCGGCGAGCTTGACGAAATCCGGCAGCGAGGCCGAATAGCTCTCCGAATAGCGCCCGCCATGCAGCAGTTCCTGCCACTGGCGCACCATGCCCATATACTCGTTGTTGAGGATGAAGACCTTGACCGGCAGGCGATACTGCACCGCCGTCGACATCTCCTGCATGTTCATCAGGATCGAGGCTTCGCCCGCGATGTCGACGACCAGCGCGTCCGGATGCTTCATCTGCACGCCGATCGCCGCCGGCAGGCCGTAGCCCATGGTGCCGAGCCCGCCGGAGGTCATCCAGCGGTTCGGCTCCTGGAAGTGGAAGTGCTGCGCGGCCCACATCTGGTGCTGGCCGACCTCGGTCGTGATGTAGGGGTTGCGATCCTTGGTCAGCGCATAGAGCCGCTCGACCGCGTATTGCGGCTTGATGACCGTGTCCGAGCGCTTGTAGGCGAGGCTGTTGCGGCCGCGCCAGCCCTCGATCTGCGTCCACCAGGCGGCGAGCGCGGTCTTGTCGGGCTGGGCGCCGGTCTCGCGCCAGATCCGGACCATGTCCTCGAGCACATGGGCGCAGTCGCCGACGATGCCGATGTCGATCTTGACGTTCTTGTTGATCGAGGACGGGTCGATGTCGATATGGATCTTCTTCGAGCGCGGCGAGAAGGCGTCGATGCGCCCGGTGATGCGGTCGTCGAAGCGCGCCCCGATCGCGACCATCACGTCGCAATCGTGCATGGCGAGGTTGGCCTCGTAGGTGCCGTGCATGCCGAGCATACCGAGCCACTGCCTGTCGGCCGCCGGGAAGGCGCCGAGCCCCATCAGCGTCGAGGTGACGGGACAGCCCGTCAGC
Organism: Bosea sp. (in: a-proteobacteria); assembly: GCF_023953965.1. Taxonomy (NCBI): domain Bacteria; kingdom Pseudomonadati; phylum Pseudomonadota; class Alphaproteobacteria; order Hyphomicrobiales; family Alloboseaceae; genus Allobosea; species Allobosea sp. The sequence continues at coordinate 2,827,598 of NZ_JAMLIX010000001.1, read as the reverse complement.
CGCGCGAGCTCGCGCAGCAGCGCCGCCGCATGCGGGCCGGAATTGACGACGCCGCCGCCGGTGTAGAACACCGGCTTCTTGGCGCCGGCGAGCAATTCGACCGCCGCCCTGATCTTGGCGAGGTCGCCCTTGACCACGGGGCGGTAGGTCTTGTGCTGGTTGTCGCGCGGGCGGCTATAGGTGCCGGTCGCGAACTGGATGTCCTTCGGGATGTCGACAACGACCGGGCCGGGGCGGCCGTTGGCGGCGACATGGAAGGCCTCGTGCAGGATGCGCGGCAGGTCCTTGATGTTCTTCACCAGATAGTTGTGCTTGGTGCAGGAGCGGGTGATGCCGACCGTGTCGCATTCCTGGAAGGCGTCGGAGCCGATCAGATGCGTCGGCACCTGGCCGGTGATGACGACGATGGGGATCGAGTCGAGCAGCGCGTCGGTGAGGCCCGTGACGGCGTTCGTCGCGCCGGGGCCGGAGGTGACGAGCACGCAGCCGACCTTGCCGGGGCCGGAGCGGGCATAGCCCTCCGCCGCATGGACCGCGCCCTGCTCGTGGCGGACGAGGACGTGCTTGACCTTGTCCTGCTGGAAGATGGCGTCGTAGATCGGCAGCACCGCGCCGCCCGGATACCCGAACAGGTGCTCGACACCCTGGTCCTGAAGCGCGCGGACGACCATCTCGGCGCCGGTCATCATCTCGCTCATTACGCTCTCCTGCGGCTGGTCTTGGTCTGTCTGGAATGCGGGCAATAAAAAAGGCCCTCGGAGGGGCCTGGGCGTGCGCTGGCGTCGGGACGCCCGGTTTGAAAACCGGTCCCTACCAGCGCAGCTTTACGAGAATGAACTTGCGCATTGCGCGATCGATCCTTGACGAAAGTTGCCGGACGCTAACGGAGGGAGCGGCTGCGGTCAAGCCTCAAGATCGCCCAGCGCATCGAGCGCAAAGGCAAGCGCCGCCTCCGGCGCCACCGCCCGCCAGCCGTCCATCTGGTGGCGGAACCACGTCACCTGCCGCTTGGCATAGGCGCGCGTATCGGCCTGCCCGCGCCGGATCGCATCTTCCAGCGAGATCTCGCCGTTCAGATGCGCGATCAGCCCCGGCACGCCATGGGCGCGCATCACCGGCAGCAGCGGGTCGAGCCCGCGCCGCCTGAGCCGCGCCACCTCATCGAGGGCGCCCTCGCCGATCATCGCCTCGAAGCGCCGGTCGATCCGCTCCCTGACCGCCTGGCGCTCGGGATGCACGAACAGCCTGAGCGCCGGCACGCCCGTGAGCGGCCCCGGCTCGCGCGCGCCCTGGAAGCTCGCGAGCGACGCCCCCGTCGCCCGGAAGACCTCGAGCGCCCGCATGATCCGCATCCGGTCGCTCGGGCGCAGGCGCGCCGCCATCGCCGGGTCGCAGGCCGAAAGCTCGGCATGGAGCGCGGCCGTCTCGCAGCCCTCAGCCTCGGCGCGGAAGGTAGCCCGCACCGCCTCCGGCACCGGCGGCATTGCCGAGAAGCCGTCGGTGACGGCCTTGAAATAGAGTCCGGTGCCGCCGACCAGGATCGGCAGAGAACCGCTTTCCCGCAATTGCCCCAAGAGCTCCGTCACATCGGCGGCGTAACGCATGGCCGAATAGTTCACAGCGCCGTCGACATGCCCGTAGAGGCGATGGGGCACGATCGCCGCCTCCGCCTCGCTCGGCCGCGCCGAGAGGATGCTGAGATCGGCATAGACCTGCATGGAATCGGTATTGACGACGGTGCCGCCGGTGCGGCGCGCGATCTCGATCGCCAGCGCGGACTTGCCGCTCGCTGTCGGACCTGCGATGAGCACCGCGCCGAACTGCCCTTCAGCCTTCACCCGGTTCCCCGCATGCTCGTCGCCACCCTCGTATCCGCCCACGGCCAGGCGCTGGTTGGCGAGGCGCTCCTCGCCCGCCTCGCCCGCACTGTCCCCGGGATCGCCCGCACCGCCGCGCTCGACGGCGCGGTCGCCGCCGACCTCTTCGCGGAAGCAGCCGATGCGCGCAAGCTCGAAGCGGCCGTCCGGGAAGCATTGGAGGGCGCGGCGATCGACATCGTCGTCCAGCCGGCGGCAAGCCGCCGCAAGGCTTTGTTCCTCGCCGACATGGATTCGACCATGATCGGCCAGGAATGCATCGACGAGCTCGCCGCCTTCGTGGGCTTGAAGGAGCATGTGGCGGCCATCACCGAGCGGGCGATGCGTGGCGAGATCGAGTTCGAGCCGGCGCTGCGCGAGCGCGTCGGCCTCCTGAAGGGCGTGCCGCTCTCCGTCATCGGCGAGATCATCCGCGACCGCATCACGCTGACGCCGGGCGGGCGCGAGCTCGTGCGCACCATGCGCGCCCATGGCGGCTACACCGCGCTGGTCTCGGGCGGCTTCACCGTCTTCACCGGGCCGATCAGCACGACGATCGGCTTCGACGAGCACCGCTCCAACACCCTCATCGCGGAAGACGGCCTGCTGACCGGCCGGGTCGCCGATCCGATCCTCGGCAAGCAGGCCAAGCTCGATGCGCTGATCGCGCTGCGCACGCGCCTCGGGCTCGCTCCCGCGCAGACGCTGGCCGTCGGTGACGGCGCCAACGACCTCGCCATGCTGGGCGAGGCGGGGCTGGGCTTGGCCTTCCGCGCCAAGCCGGCGGTCGCCGCCGCCGCGGACGCCCGCCTCGACCATGCCGATCTCACCGCCCTGCTCTACGCCCAGGGCTATACCGGGTCCGAGATCGTCCGGAGCTGATTGCAGAAACTCCGGGTCATCCCGGACGTCGGCGAGGCGGAGATCCGGGGTGACCTGCCTTCGGCAGATAGCCCGTCAATCGACGATGAAGAGCTTCGCGCCGGTCTTCGTCGTGGAGCGATGGGCCTCGGCGCCGTCGGCGACCTGATAGGTCATGCCGGCCCTGAGCGGCATCACGCGCCCATCGGCGAGCGTGGTCTCCATCTCGCCTTCGAGGCACAGGATGATGTGCCCCTTCGAGCACCAGTGGTCGGCGACGTAGCCGGGCGAATACTCGACCATCCGCACGCGGATGCGGTTGTCCTGCGGTCCGAAATACTGGACGCGCCAGGTCGCCTCGCCGACGTCGCCGGCATGGTGCTCCACCGGAACCGTGGACCAGTCGGTGGTGACGAAGGGGATTTCGCTGATCTTCATGTCGCTGTCTCCGGTGTGCCGTATCTGATCCCTTTATGGCGACGGCGGCACGAAAAAGGGCGGCCCTGTCGAACCGCCCTGTCGCATTCCGGCAATATCTCCGGTCTCAGTTCATCGAGAGCGCGACGAAGCGGACCTCGCCCTGGCCGTTCGAGACCAGCAGGAGGGCGGATTTCTTACCCTCCTTCTTCAGCGTGTCGAGGCGCCTCGTCACGTCCTGCGGCGTCTCGACCGGCTCCTGGCCGACCTCGACGATCAGTTCGCCGGCGAGGATGCGCTTGTCGGCGGCGTTCGAATTGGCGTCGACCTTGGTGATGACCACGCCCTTGAGGCCGTCCTTGATCGTATGGCGCTTGCGCAGCTCCTCGGTCTGGCCTGAGAATTCGAGGCCGAGCGCGCTGGCGGCGGCGGGCTTCGCCGGCTCGGCGGGTTTGCTCGCCGAGGCCGTCTCGACCTTCTCGCCGTCCTCGAGGCGGCCGAGCTTGACCGTCTTGATCTCTTCCTTGCCCTTGCGGATCAGCGCGATCGGCACGTCCTTGCCGACCGGCGTCGCCGCGACGATGCGCGGCAGGTCGCGCGAATCCTTCACGTCCTTGCCGTCGAACTTGACGATCACGTCGCCGGTCTCGATGCCGGCGGGCTTGGCCGGGCCCTTGTCGTCGACGCCGGCGACGAGGGCGCCACGCGCGGTCCCCAGGCCCAGCGCCTCGGCAGTCGCGTCGTCGACGTTCTGGATGCGCACGCCGAGCCAGCCGCGCCGGGTCTCGCCGAACTCCTTGAGCTGGTCGACGATGTTGGTCGCCAGCGTCGAGGGCACCGCGAAGCCGATGCCGACCGAGCCGCCCGTCGGCGACAGGATCGCCGTGTTGATGCCGATGACCTCGCCGGCCATGTTGAACAGCGGCCCACCGGAATTGCCCTTGTTGATGGCCGCGTCGGTCTGGATATAGGTGTCGTAGGGACCCTGGCTGATGTCGCGGTTGCGGGCCGAGACGATGCCCGAAGAGACCGAGCCGCCGAGCCCGAACGGGTTGCCGATCGCCATCACCGGATCGCCGATCCGCATCCTGTCCGAATCGCCGAACTTGACGAAGGGCAGCGGCTTGTCGTGCTTCACGCGCAGCACGGCGAGATCGACCTTGCTGTCCTTGCCGATCACCTCGGCCTTGAGCCTCAAGCCATCGCTGAACACCACGGTGATCTCGTTGGCGTCGCCGATGACGTGGTTGTTGGTCACGACGATGCCGGAGGGATCGACCACGAAGCCGGAGCCGGCCGATTGCGAGCGCCGCTGCTGCGGCGCCTGGCGCTCGCCCTGCTGGTTGCGGCGGTTGAAGAACTCCTCGAACAGGTCGCCGAAGGGCGTGTCGGGACCAAGCTGCGGCAGCTGCGGGAGGTTGCGCCCCTTCTGGTCGCTGGTGGTGACGGCCGCGATGTTGACCACCGCCGGCATCACCCGGTCGACGAGGTCGGCAAGCGAGGTCTGCCCCTGGAGCAGCGGTGTGTTGGCCTGCGCCTGCCCCGGCGCCGACAGCGGCGAGGCCAGCAGCGCAAGCCCGGCCACGCCAGCGGCGAGAGCGATGCGGACGGACCGGGCTGCGGGAAGGGTATTCGATGCCATGGGTGTCCTCATGTCGGAAAGATGAGAGGCGCCTTCGGCGCAAGGCGCACACGCCTGATGATTGAACTCCGAAATGCGGCGGAAGGGCGACGCACGATCATGTCATCGAACACGATCGCGTGCCCGCCGTTCCCTCAGCCGCCACGCGCGAGCCAGACCAGGACCACGCCCAGCACCGCCGAGCAAAGCCCGATCAGCCGCATCCGTTCCGGCGGGGTTTCCGCCGCGCTGCGCAGCGCATCCTTCGCCAGATGCGGAATCGCCGCGAAAAGAATGCCCTCGATCGCGAAGACCAGACCGAGCGCCGCGACGAAATCGAGCATCCGCGTCGCCCGCCGCGATCAGGGCCGGGCCGGCGCGGGCGCGGCCGGGGCCGCCGCGGCGCCCTGCCCGTCCTGGCGCGGGGGGTTGGGGCCGTTGAAGAAGCGGAAGAACGGCGAATCAGGCGTCAGCACCATCCGCGTGTCCCCCGCCCTGATGCTGGCTTCATAGGCCTGCATCGAGCGGTAGAAGGCGAAGAAGTCCGGATCCTTGCCGAAGGCTTCGGCGAAGATCTTGTTGCGCTCGCCCTCGCCCTCGCCGCGGATCTCGTCGGAGCGCTGCTGCGCCTCGGCGACGATCACGGTGGAATCCCTCTCGGCCCGCGCCTTGATCTCCTGTGCCTGCTGGCCGCCGAGCGCGCGCGCTTCCGCCGCCTCGCGCTGGCGCTCGGTCTGCATGCGCTGGAACACCGCCGCCGAGTTCGCCGCCGGCAGGTCGACGCGCCTGAGCCTGACGTCGACCACCGACATGCCGAAGCGGGCGGCCTCGCGGTTCACGTCGTCGCGGATGCGGTTCATCAGCCGCGAGCGCTCGGTGCGCACCATCGCGATGAAGCTCGCCTCCGCCAGCACGGTGCGGACATTGCCGTTCACGATCGAGGCGAGCTGCGAATTCGCCCGCGGGATGTTGTTGACCGCCTGGTAGAAGCGCAGCGGATCGGAGATCCGGTAGCGGGTGAAGGCATCGACGACGAGGCGCTTCTGGTCCGAGGCGATGATTTCCTGGGCCGGCAGGTCGAGATCGAGGATGCGGTTGTCGAGCGTGGTCACCTGGTCGAAGGGCGCTGGCAGCTTGAAGTAGAGCCCGGGCGCCGTGACGACGCTGCGCACCGCGCCGAGCCGCAGGACGAGCGCCGACTGCGTCTGCGAGACCACGAAGGTGCAGGCATAGAACAGGACGGCGGCGGCGGCGACCACGACGAGAAGCGTCGCGCGCAGGACGGAAGCGTTCATCGCTGGGTCCCTCCCTGCTGCTGCGTGGGCGCCGGGCGGCGCTGCTGGATCTGGTCGAGCGGCAGATAGGGCACCACGCCCTGCCCGTTGCCCGTCGAGTCGAGGATGATCTTGTCGGTCCCGCCCATCACGCGTTCCATCGTCTCCAGGAAGAGACGCTCGCGCGTCACGCCCGGAGCGTTCTTGTATTGCTCGTAGACCGCGTTGAAGCGGCTCGCCTGGCCGCGCGCCTCGGCGACGGTCTGCTCCTTGAAGGCTTCGGCCGACTGGACCAGGGCCGCCGCCCGGCCGCGGGCCTCGGGCACGACGCGGTTGGCATAGGTCTGCGCCTCGTTGCGCAGGCGCTCCTGGTCGGCGCGCGCCGCCTGGACGTCGCGGAAGGCGTCGATGACCTGCTGCGGCGGATCGACCTTCTGGAGCTGGACCAGGCGGATCTGCACGCCGGCATTGTAGCCGTTGAGCGTGTCCTGCATCAGCTGGCGCACTTCGGCCTCGATCGCGCCGCGATCGGTGGTCAGCACCGGCTGGATGTTGCGCTTGCCGATGATCTCGCGCATCGCGCTCTCGGCCACGGCCTTCACCGTGCCCGACGGATCCTGGATGTTGAAGACGTAGTTCTCGGGCTGGGCCGGGTCGATCTGCCACTGCACGATGAAATCGATGTCGACGATGTTCTCGTCGCCGGTGAGCATCAGGCTCTCCTCGGTGACGTCGGTCTGGCGCGAGGCCCTCACCGATTCGACCGTGCGGAAACCGACCTCGGTGGTGATGACGTTGGTCACCTGCGGCTTGATCACGTTGCCGACCGGATAGGGCCAGTTCCAGTTCATGCCTTCGCCGGTCTTGCCGGTGAAGCGGCCGAAGACGACGTTGAGGCCGACCTCGTTGGGCCGCACGAAATAGACGCCGGAACCGAGCCAGACCAAGATCAGCGCGAGCGCGCCGATGAGGAGCCCGCGCCCGCCGATATTGCCGCCCGGCACGAG